>NZ_JBBUTF010000006.1:0-331076 GCF_038066575.1 Pseudaquabacterium rugosum
AAGCGCTTCATCGTCTCGGCCGCGATCGCCGAGGCCTTCAGCGCGCGCTTCGTCGAGCGCGTGCAGGCCCTGGTCGTCGGCGACCCGACCGCGGCCACCACCCAGATCGGCCCGCTGGCGCGCGCCGACCTGCGCCAGGCGCTGCAGTCCCAGGTCGAGCGCAGCGTGGCTGCCGGTGCGCGGCTGCTGTGCGGCGGCCATCCGCTGCCCGGCCCCGGCGCCTACTACGCACCCACCGTGCTGGCCGACGTGCGCCCGGGCATGGCCGCCTTCGACGAGGAGACCTTCGGCCCCGTGGCCACGATCAGCGTGGCCCGCGACGACGCCGACGCGGTGCGCCTGGCCGATGCCACGGCCTTCGGCCTGTCGGTCAGCCTGTGGTCGGCCGCACCCGAGCGGGCCCGCCACGTGGCCCGCCAGCTGACCACCGGCGCCGTCTTCATCAACGCCGTCACCGCCTCGGATGCCCGCCTGCCCTTCGGCGGCACCCGCCAGTCCGGCCACGGCCGCGAGCTGGCCGCCGCCGGCCTGCGCGAGTTCTGCAACCAGCGCACCTGGTGGGTCTGCCGGCCGGACTGAGCGGCGGGCCTCGGCAGCCGGACCGGACGGCCGCGTTCAAACCGCCGGCTTGAGCGTCCGGTCACGGTGCCGGCGCGAACACCAGACAGGTCGGGCTGCCGGTGGCCAGCACCGGCTGTGCCGGCCCCAGACGGCCATCGTGCGGATCCACCGCCAGGCGGCTGATGCCGTGGCTGTCCTCGTGCAGCGCGTACAGCCAGCGCCCGCAGGGCGACAGGCTGAAGGCGCGCGGCGTGCGCCCGCCGCTGGCCTGGACCTGGACGCGGCGCAGGCCGCCATCGGTCACCTCGACATCGAACACGGAGATGCTGTCATGCCCCCGGTTGGACGTGTAGAGCCGCCGCCCGTCGGCCGCCACGGCGATGGCCGCCGCCCGGCTGTGGCCCATGAAGTCGTCGGGCAGGGTCGACAGGCACTGCAGCGGCTGCAAGCGCAGGCCGCCGTCGGCCGTCGGCACGCGCGCGAAGCGCACGAGCGTCGAATCCAGCTCGTTGAGCACCACCGTCCACGGCCCGTGCGGCAGATGGGCCAGATGGCGCGGGCCGCTGCCCTCGCGCAGCAGGGCCGCGGGCTCCACGGCGGCATCCGCCAGGCAGGTCGGATCGCCACGCCAGCGCCGCACGTGGATCCGGTCGCAGCCCTTGTCGGGCACCAGCAGGTGCCGGCCGTCGGGCGTCCAGGCGATGAAGTGCGGCTTGGGCTGGGTCTGCTCGCTGCGGTGCGGGCCGATCGGCCCGTCCAGCGGCCACAGCGCCTGCAGCGGCGCCAGCGCGCCATCGTCGCGCAGCGGCAGCCAGGCCAGGCTGGCGCCCAGGTGGTTGACGACGACCAGGGCCGTTTCGTCCGGCGTCAACGCCAGATGCACCGGATTGCGGCCCTGCGTCGACCGGGTGCCCAGCGGCCGCAGCCGGCCGGACGCGCCGTCGACGGCGAAGGCCGACACCTCATGTCCGTCGCCATGCACCGCATACAGGCGGCTGCCGGCGCGGTTGAGCAGCAGATACGACGGGTTGACCAGGCCGCGCAGCAGTTGCAGCGGCTGCAGGCCGCCGTCGGCGTCCTGGGCCAGCACGCTCAGGCCTTCGCCCTGCGCCTGGCGCTCACGCGTGGTGCGGCAGCCCAGATAGGCGATGCGGGTGCGCGGCGACGGCCGCCCGGGGACGGGCACCGGAAGGGGCGAGGTCATGGATCGGCAGGCCGGAAGAAGCGCCAGGGCCGCAGGTCCGGGGCGGGGCCGGACGGGCGGCGGCGGCAGGCCCGGCGCCGGGCACCGGGGGGAAACCCCAGCAATGTATCAGATGCTTTGTTAGAACAATCAAGGCCTTTCCCCAGCCGGACCCTGACCATGACGTCTGCCGTCGATCCCCGCTCCCGCCGCCGTGCCCTGCGCGGCCTGGCCGCCCTGGCGCTGCCGCCGCTGGCCCCGACCCTGTTGAGCGCGCCAGCGCGCGCCGAGGCCGTGTGGCCGACCCGGCCGGTGACGCTGGTGGTGGCCTTCGCACCCGGCGGGCCCAATGACGTGATGGCCCGCATCCTGGCGGCACGCCTGAGCACGCAGCTCGGCCAGCAGGTGCTGGTGGAGAACCGGCCCGGGGCCGGCGGCACCATCGGCACGGCGGCCGTGGCCAAGGCCCCGGCGGACGGCCACACGCTGCTGTTCAACAGCGCGCCCTTCGTCACCGCACCGGCGCTCTACGGCAGCAAGCTCACCTTCGACACGCTCAACGACTTCACCGGCATCACCCGCGTGGCCCAGTCGCCGATCGTGGCGCTGGCGCCGGTGGGCTCGCGGCACGCATCGCTCAAGGCCCTGGTGGCTGCGGCCCGGGCCGAACCGGACCGCTACAACTTCGGCAGCGGCGGCGCGGCCAGCACCTCCCATCTGGCGGCCGCGTTGCTGGAGAGCCAGGCCGGCATCCGCCTGCAGCACATCCCCTACAAGGGCGGTGGCCAGGCCATCACCGCGCTGCTGGGCGGCGAGATCGATCTGCTGATCGACAGCATCGCCACCGGCGGCAGCTTCCTGGCCGCGGGCAAGGTGCGGGCGCTCGCCGTCAGCGGCACGCGCCGCCTGGCCCGGCTGCCCGACGTGCCCACCTTCGCCGAGGCCGGCCTGCCCGACTACCTGATGGTGCACTGGGTCGGCCTGTCGGCGCCGGCCCGCACGCCGGTGGCCGTGCTCGACCGGCTGCACCGCGAGGTCACGCGTGCGCTCGGCCATGACGAGGTCAAGGCCCGCCTGGCCGACATCGGTGCCGAGCCGGCCCCCACCTCGCGCGAGCAGTTCGACGCCTTCCTGCACCAGGAGGTCGCGCGCTGGAGCCGCGTGATCCGCGACGCGCGCATCACGCCCGACTGATGCCACCGGCGCCGTGCCCCGTCGGCCGACGGGGCACCCGGACAGCCCCCCTTCCCCACCGCGGCGCCCCTGCCCACCGGGCCAGGGCACCGCGGACCTGCCCCCCGTCCTCAGGAGACACCCGATGACCCCCATCCCGACCCGTCGCGCCGCCCTGGCCCGTGCGGCCGCCCTGGCGCTGACGCTGGCCGCCACGCTGCCGGGCACGGCACGGGCCCAGGCCGCACCCGCGGCCTGGCCGACCAAGACCGTCAGCATCATCGTGCCCTACGCGGCCGGTGGCAGCTCGGACACCCGGGCCCGCCAGCTGGCCGACAAACTCAGCACCCTGCTGGGCAAGAGCGTGATCGTCGAGAACAAGCCCGGCGGCAATGGCAACGTGGGCACCGACGCGATCGCCCGCGCGACGCCGGACGGCCACACCATCGGCATCGGCAACCTGGCGCCGCTGGCCGTCAACCAGTCGCTGTTCGCCAAGCTGACCTTCGATCCGCAGCGCGACCTGATCCCGGTGGCGCTGATCGAGCGCGGCCCGCTGGTGCTGGTGGTCGGCGCCGACAAGTCGCCGCACAAGACGCTGAAGGACCTGCTGGCCGCCTCCAAGGCCGCGCCGGGCAAGCTCAGCTACGCCTCGGCCGGTTCGGGCGGCTCCTTCCACCTGGCCGCCGAGATGCTCAACGACATCAGCGGCACCGATGCCGTGCACATCCCCTACCGTGGCGGCGGCCCGGCCGCCACCGATCTGCTGGGCGGCACGGTCGACTACATGTTCGAGATGGTGCCCGCCTCGCTCGGCTATCTGAAGGCCAGCCCGCCGCGCATGCGTGCGCTGGCCATCGCGCACGACAAGCGCCTGGCCTCGCTGCCCGAGGTGCCGACCTTCGCCGAGCTGGGCTTCCCCGACATGGTGATCTCGAACTGGTTCGGCATCGTCGCGCCCAAGGGCACGCCGCCGGCCATCGTCGCCCAGCTCAACCAGGCGATCAACAAGGCGCTGCAGGAGCCGGACCTGGCCCAGCGCATCAGCAGCACGGGCAATGTGGTGGGTGGCGGCACGCCCGAGGACTTCGGCCGGCTGATCCAGAGCGAGCGGACGCGCTGGTCCAGGCTGGTCAAGGCGCGCAACATCACGCCGGACTGAGGTCCGGCCGCCGGGCCGGGGCAACCCCGGCCCGGCGGTCTCAGGCCATCTCAGGCCGGCTGCAGCCGCGTGCGCAGCGCCTGCACGGCGGCCTGAGGGGCCGCCAGCACCGGCAGATCGAGCCGGGCCTGCAGCAGCGGCTGCACCCGGGCGTTCGAGAAGTGGGCCAGCATCAGCACGTCGCAGCCGGCGGCGAAGTCCGGCACGGCCTGCAGATGACGCGCATCATGCGCCTCCATGCGCCCGGCCTGGGCATCGGCCAGGGCCTCGGGCAGACACAGCGTGCGCAGCGTGATGTCGCCACGGCCGCGGGCCGCGCACAGCGCGTGGAACTCGGCTTCCATCGGCGCGCAGGCACTGGCGAAGGTCGCCACCAGGCCCACGCGCGGGCCGGCCTGCAGCGCGGCCTCGAACATCGCCTCGTTCGGCCGCAGGACGGGCTGCGGATGCGCGGCCGCCACCTCGGCGATCGCCTCGCCGAAGGCCGAGCAGGTGTAGAGCACGCCCTCCGCGCCATTGGCCAGCGCATGCTCGGCCAGACGGCGGATGCGGGCCTTGAGCTGCGGCGTCAGCGCGCCAGCGGCGGCCAGGGCCGGGCCCAGACCGTCGTCCCACAGATGTTCGGCCCGCGCCTCGGGCCACAGCGCGCGCAGCGCGTCGGCCACCGGGGCGATGGCGACCTGCACGGCGTGGATCAGCGTGATGCGCGGGCCCGGGCTCATGCCAGTGCCTGCACCACCGCCGCGCCGAAGGCCGCGCAGCCCAGCGTGCCGCCGAGGTCGGCGGTACGGGTGGCGGGGTTCTCCAGCACACGGTCGACCGCGGCATGGATGGCGTCACCGGCCTGGGCCAGCGCCGGCCGGCCGTGGTGGCCACCCAGCCACTGCAGCAGCATGGCCACCGACAGGATCATCGACACCGGATTGGCCTTGTCCTGGCCCGCGATGTCAGGGGCCGAGCCGTGCTGGGCCTGCGCGCAGCAGTGGGTGTCGCTGGCCATCACCGAGCCGGCCAGGCCCAGGCTGCCACTCAGTTCGCTGGCCAGGTCCGACAGGATGTCGCCGTAGAAGTTGGTCGCCACCAGCACGTCGAAGCGCTCGGGGTTGCGCACCAGGTGGGCGGTGCTGGCGTCCACCAGCAGGTCATCGAGCTGCACCGCGGGGAAGTCGCGCGCCACGTGGCGCACCGCCTCCAGGAACAGCCCGTCGGTCATGTGGAAGCTGTTGGCCTTGTGGATGGCGGTGACCTTGCGGCGGCGGGTCATCGCCAGCTCGAAGGCGCGGCGGGCGATGCGCTCGCTGCAGTGGCGGGTGATCTTGCGGGTGGACAGCGCCATGTCGGGGCTGGGCATCACCTCGCCCCAGCCGCGGGCCATGTTGCGGTCGGGATAGAAGCCCTCGGTGGCCTCGCGCATGATGACCAGGTCCATGGTCTTGCCCGGCTTCATGTTCGAGCTCAGGAAGGGCCGGGTGCGCGCAGGTCGCACGTTGGCATACAGGTCCAGGCCGATGCGGAAGCCCGCCGAGACATTGCGCCCACCCTGCTCGGGCGCCGGATAGTCGGCATGGGACTGGGTGCCCAGGATCACGCCGTCGCACTGGCGGGCACGCTGCAGCACCTCGTCGCGCAGCGTGGTGCCGTGGCGGGCCAGGCTGGCGAAGCCGACCTCGTCGTGTTCGAGCGCGAGGCCCAGGCCGTGGCGGCGGTCGGCCGCCTCCAGGACGGCCAGCGCGGCCGTGACGATTTCGGGGCCGATGCCATCACCGGGCAGGACCAGGATCTTCATGCGTGTCTCCAGCACAGGGGAAAGGTTGCCGGGCGTGCACCGCCCGTGCCCGCAGTGTAGGGACAGTTATGTACTAATTCAAGTATTGGTACAAAATTAGAGGTGAACCCGGATCGGCTCCTCGCCCGGTGCGCCACGCGCCGCGGCCTGCGGCGTGCGGGACTGGGCCTGCGCCTTGATCGCGCTGACCACGTCCAGGTGCTGGCGCAGCTGGTGCGCCGCCTCCACCCGCTCGCCGGCCTCCAGCAGGTCCAGCAGTGCCAGGTGCTCCTGGCACTGGCGTTCGAGCCGGGCCACGTCCTGCGGCGCACGGGTGTGGGTGTGGTACTCGAAGATGCGCCGCTGCTGGTTCACGCTGCGCAGCGCATCCAGCAGGAAGGTGTTGTGGGCGCAGGCCACCAGCGTCTCGTGGAACTCGGCGCCGGCCAGGAAGCGCTCGCCCGGCGTCCAGCGGGCGATGCCGCCGTCCAGCAGCCGGTGCTGCTGGGCCCGCACCCGGTCGAAGGCCGGCGCATCGATGCGATAGCCCGGCTCCAGCAGCGCCGCCGGCTCGATGATCATGCGGAAGCGGTAGCTGGCGCGGTGGGATTCCAGCGTCTGCAGCACCGGGCGGAACTGCCAGCCGCGACCGGGCTTGCGCTCGGCCAGCCCCTCGCGGGCCATGCGGTTGAGCGCGCGCTGCACCTGCAGGCGGCTGATCTGGTGGCGCTCCATCAGCTCGGCCTCCGACACCTCCTGGCCGATGGCGTCGGCCAGCCGGTCCTCGACGATGCGCATGTAGACCGCCTCGTCGGAGGCGCTGTCCTCGATGCGCAGCGCCCGCAGGTCGTCACCGGCCAGCGCCAGCTGGTAGCCCCGGTTGGGCTCGGAGCGCACCGCACCCAAGGTCTCCAGGAACTGCAGCGCCTTGCGGATCGGCGAGCGCGACACGCCCAGGGCATCGGCCAGCGCCTGCTCCTTGAGCCGCTCGCCGACCGGGTGGTCCTGCCGCACGATCTGTTCGAGGAGACGGGCGGCGACGGTGGTGGTCAGACCGCCGGGCGCCTCGGCGGCAACGGGGGCGGACGGGCGGGCAGCGGCCCGACGGGCAGGCGGAGACGTCATGAACGGCAGAACCGGGCGGAGGATGCGCGACTGTAGCGGCAGCCCCACCACCGCCCGGGACGGGTCCCGCTCTTGACGGGCCTCAATCCCGGTCGGGCCGGGCTGCACACTGGCTGCACATTCCCCCCGCATCATCGGGTTTCCCCTGATCGTTTCTGTCCAGGCAAAACCCATGACACCGACCTCCGTCCGCCGCGGCCTGTGGCTCTCGCTGCTGGCCCTGACCGCCCTGTGGCTGCTGGCCGAGCCCGACTGGGCGAAGGTCCCCGGCTACTTCGCCTTCCGCACGCTCTACATGCAGTACAGCGGTGTGCTGGCCATCGGCGTGATGAGCCTGACGATGATGCTGGCCGCGCGCCCGCGCATCGTCGAGCGCGCCTTCGGCGGGCTGGACAAGATGTACCGGCTGCACAAGTGGCTGGGCATCGCCGCCCTCGTCACCTCGGTCGTGCACTGGTGGCTGGGCCAGGGCACGAAGTGGATGGTGGGCTGGGGCTGGCTGGAGCGCCCGCAGCGTGGTCCCCGTCCGCCACAGGCCGCTGTCGAGGGCTTCGACCTGGAAGCCACCTTGCATGGCCTGCGCGGGGTGGCCGAATCGGTCGGTGAATGGGCGTTCTACCTGGCGGCCATCCTGATGGTGCTGGCGCTGATCAAGCGCTTTCCCTATCGCTGGTTCGCCAAGACGCACCAGTTCATCGCGGTCGGCTATCTGGTACTGGTCTTCCACACGGTGGTGCTGTTCAAGTTCAGCTACTGGGCGCAGCCGCTGGGCCTGCTGATGGCGCTGCTGCTGGCCGGCGGCACCGTCTCGGCGGTGCTGGTGCTCACGCGCCAGGTCGGCGCGCGGCGCAAGGTGGCCGCCACGGTCGAGCGCAGCGAGGTCTTCCCGGCCATCGCCACGCTGTCGACCGAGCTGACGCTGGCCGCCGGCTGGCCCGGCCATGCCGCCGGCCAGTTCGCCTTCGTCACCGTCGACCGCGCCGAGGGCGCGCACCCGTACACGATGGCCTCGGCCTGGGACCCGGCCACGCGCCGCATCCGCTTCGTCACCAAGGCGCTCGGCGACCACACCCGGCAACTGCCGCAACTGCTGCAGCCGGGCACGGCGGTGACGGTCGAAGGCCCCTACGGCTGCTTCGACTTCGAGGACGGCCACACGCACCAGGTGTGGATCGGCGCAGGCATCGGCATCACGCCCTTCATCGCGCGGCTGGAGCAGCTGGCCCGTGCGCCGAAGCCGGTGCAGGTGGACCTGATCCACCCGACCGCGGTCGAGGAGCCGGCGGCGCTGGCCAAGCTGACGGCAGCCGCCCGCGCCGCCGGCGTGCGCCTGCACGTGCTGGTGGATGCGCGTGACGGCCGGCTGGACGCGCAGCGCCTGCAGACGCTGGTGCCGCACTGGGCCCAGGCCAGCGTCTGGTTCTGCGGGCCGGCCGGCTTCGGCCAGGCGCTGTGGGAAGGCCTCTCGCGCGCCGGTCTGGCGCGCCGGGCCTTCCATCAGGAGCTGTTCGAGATGCGATGAGCGGGCGGCCGGGCCGGGTCCGCCCCGCCCTGCACGCAGGCCTGCAGCTCGGCGCGCAGGATGTCGAGCGCCCGAGCGTCCATCGCCCGCAGCGCGGCCGCCCGGCCCGGATCCTGCGGCAGCAGCGCGGCGGCGCCCAGATCGCTCAGGCGGCAGCTGTCGGGATCACCGTCGTCGATCAGGGTGTTGTGGGCGTACAGATCGCCATGACCCAGGCCGCGGTCGTGCAGATGGGCCAGTGCCGCGGCCACCGCATCGGTGATGG
This sequence comes from Pseudaquabacterium rugosum, assembly GCF_038066575.1. Lineage (NCBI taxonomy): Bacteria > Pseudomonadati > Pseudomonadota > Betaproteobacteria > Burkholderiales > Sphaerotilaceae > Pseudaquabacterium > Pseudaquabacterium rugosum. The sequence goes on from NZ_JBBUTF010000006.1 coordinate 8,757, forward strand.
CGCGGGCCCGGGCGGCCGGCAGCGTCCAGCCCGGGGCATAGACATCGCGGCTGCAACTGGCCATCGACGGCGGCCCGGCCAGCGCCCGGCAGCCGGCCGGCAGGCGGCGCATCACCAGGCCCTGGCGGCCGTCCGGATGGCCGCTGATGCGGCCGGCAACACCGACCAGATGCGGATGCTCGCCGGCGATCAGGCCGGCGGCCATCTCGCTGTCGGGCAGGCCGTCGCTGGTCATGCCGCCCTTGAACAGCTTGACGGCCACCGCGCGCGGCGGCGCATGCGCGCCAGGCCCGTCGCCCTGCGCACCGGCCTCCTGCGGCCACAGCGCCGCATGGATGTGGCCGGACGCCCCCTCGCCCAGCAGCGCGCCGATCTGCAGCGCCGCCCAGGGCACCGACGGCACGTCCGGGCGCGCCAGCGCCTGCTGCTCACGCGGTCGGTTGTACGGATTGCCGGCATGCGCCAGCCAGGCGAGTGCCGGCAGGCCCAGCACCTCGGGCGTCAGGGCCTGCGCCTCATCCTGGAAGTCATTGGCCGACAGGCGCAGCAGCTCCAGCCGCTGCAGCCGGCCGACGCCGGCCGGCAGCGTACGCAGCCGGTTGCCGGCCAGCATCAGCTTCTGCATCCTCAGGCAGCGCGTCAGCGATGCGGGCAGCGTGGCGATGCGGTTGTCGGTCAGGATCAGCCAGCGCAGGCGGGGTGACAGCGCGGCGTCCGGCACCTCGACGAGGCGGTTGCTCTTGAAGCCGAGCGTGTCGAGCCGCGGCAGCTGGCCGAGCACGGCCGGCAGGACCTCGAACGGGTTCTGCGAGGCGAAGAAGGTGTGCAGATGCTGCAGCCGCTCGAAGCCGGGCGGCAGCGCCGACAGGCCGGTGCCGGAGACGTCGAGCCGCTCCAGCGTGCCGGCCAGATCCAGCACCTCGGGCGGCAGGGCATCGAGCCGGCAGCCGCGCAGGTCCAGCGTGGTGGCGCCGTGCAGCTCGCCACGGCGCAGCGCGGCCAGCGCCGCGGGGCCGCTCAGGTTGGCGGCCGGGGGCTGCGGCGGATTCGGTACGGGCGCGCCCGCGGGCGGCGGCGGGGGAAGGGCATCGGACACGGGCGGCTCGGCGGCCGCAGCCGCAAGTGGAGAACGGGGGCGATTGTGGCGCCCGGCCGCCGCCCCGCCTCCCCACCACCTCAGACGTAATCGACCCAGACCGCGCCCGCATCGGCCGAGCGCACGCAGTGCTCGACCCAGCGCACGCCCTCGACACCCGCATCGATGCCCGGGTAGTGCAGTGCGGCCAACGCCGCGGCATCACCGCGATCGGTGGCGACCATGGCCTGGGCGTAACGCAGGTAGAGGTTGGACCAGGCCTCGAACAGGCCCTCGGGATGGCCGCCGCCGATGCGGTCGTCGGCCAGGGCCTGCGGATGCAGATAGCCCATGCCGCGCTCCAGGATGCGCACCGGCTGGCCCTGGACCTCGAAGCGCATCTGGTTGGGCTGCTCGTCCCACCATTCCAGGCTGGCCTTGCTGCCGATGACGCGGATCTTCTGGCCATGCATGGAGCCGGCATTGACCGCGCAGGACCAGACATAGCCGACCGCCCCGCCCTCGTACTCCATGAGGGTGAAGGCGTTGTCCTCCAGCGGCGCGCGGCTCGGCACGAAGCTCTGGCGCGAGCACATCAGGCGCTTGATCCGCAGCTCGGGCAGCATCACCTCGCTGAGGTAGAGCGGATGGGTGCCGATGTCGCCCAGCACATAGCTGGGGCCGGCCATCTTCGGATCGACACGCCACTTCGTGGCCGGGTTGGCGGCCTCGACCGCCTCGCTGTGGAAGCCGTGGGCGAACTGCATCTGCACGATGCGGATCTCGCCCAGCTCGCCGGCCGCGATCATCGCGCGCGCCTGCTCGATCAGCTGGTGGCCGGCATAGCCGTAGGTGACGCCGACGACGCGGCGGCGCTCGGCAGCGAGCGCGCGCAGCGCCTGCGCCTCGGCCGTGGTGAAGCACAGCGGCTTCTCGCAGACCACGTGCAGGCCGGCCTCCAGCGCCGCCCGGGTGATCGCGTAGTGGGTGCCGTTGGGCGTGGCGATCGACACCGCCTGGATGCCGTCGGGGCGTCGCGCCTCGGCCTCGAACATCGCCCGGTAGTCGGCATAACACCGATCCAGCGCGACGCCGAGAGCGGTGCCGAAATCACGCCCGCGCGCCGCATCGATGTCGAAGGCGCCGGCCACCAGCGTGAAGACCCGGTCGCGCTCGGCCGCCGAGCGGTGGATGTAGCCGATCTGGCTGCCGCGGCCGCCGCCGACCATGCCCCAGCGGATGGGGGCGGGGACGCGCTGTTCACCGTTGATCATGAAGGGTTCCTGGAGTTCGGAATGAGGGGTGGCGGCCGGCTCAGAGAAAGCCGACGCCGCGCAGGAAGTCCCGGCTGGCCTGGACATCGGCCAGCACCGAACCGGTGTGGCGCGGATCGCGCTCCTGCTCGACGGTGATGTAGCCCTGGTAGCCGATGTCGGTCAGGGTCTGGCGGATGCCGTCGTAGTCCAGCGTGCCGCGGCCGATCGGGCACATCACGCCCTGGCCGCAGGCCTCGAAGAAGCGGATGCGCTGGCCCAGCACGCGGTCGAAGACCGCCGCGTCGATGTCCTTGAAATGCACGTAGTCGATGCGATCGGCGTACTGGCGCAGCGTGGCCACCGGGTCCATGCCGGCGTAGTGGGCGTGGCCGGTGTCGATGCACAGGCCGGCGACGGCGGCCGGGATGTCGGCCGCGATGCGCGCCACCTCGTCGGCGAACTCGATGTGGCCACCGGCGTGCGGATGGATCACGGTGCGCACGCCGTAGGTCGCCCACGACAGTTCGGCGATCTCGCGGATGTGGCCGACCATCGTCCGCCAGTCGGCATCGGGCAGGCGCACGGCGCGGTCGCCATGGCCGGCCGCATAGTCGCGGGCCACGTGGCGCGCATCGCCGCCCCAGTCGATGACGACCAGGTAGGGCGCGGCATGACGCTGGCCGGTCTCGGTGGGCAGCGGCGGCAGCTGGCGCAGCAGGCCGCAGATCTCGTGCGTCTGGCGCAGCAGCGCCGGCCGGTTGGCGGGGCTGACCAGGTCATCGAAGATGGTGCCCGCCACCACGCGCAGGCCGTGGGCATCCAGCTCGGCCGAGACGGTGGCCACGTCCAATGGCAGGTAGCCATAGGGTCCGAGCTCGATGCCGCGGTAGCCGGCGGCCGCCGCCTCGCGCAGCACGGTGGTCCAGGCCGGCAGGTGCGGGTTCTTCGGGTCGTCGACGCCCCAGCTGCAGGGGGCTCCGGTGATGTGGATGGCCATCGCGGGTCAGCTCCGGTTCGAGGGGGTGCCGTGGGCCGGGCCGTGGCGCCCGATCAGCGCGCCGATCTGCGTGCGCATCGCGCGGCTGGACTCGGCCGCCCGCTCCTCCCAGGCGAACACGCAGGCCGACACCAGCCCGTCGAAGCCGATCGCCCCCATCGCCGCGAACAGCGCGTCGAAGTCCACCTCGCCCTGGCCGATGTCCAGGTGCTGGTGCACCCGCACCTGGCTGGAGCCCGGCGGGTTCACGATGTAGCGCAGCTGGCCGCTCTTGCGGTGGTCGAAGGTGTCGGCCACCCGCACATGGGCCAGCAGATCGCCCGCCTCGCGCACCATCGCCCCGATCTCGCCGCCGTAGAAGAACGCGTGCGGCGCGATGAAGCTGAGCTTGAGCGCCTGAGATCCGATGTTGCGCACGATGTCGCAGGCCGGCTGGTACTGCTCGATCCAGTCCTCCGGATGCGGCTCGACGCTGAGCGTGATCCCCTCACGTTCGAGGATGGGCAGCAGCTCGTCCATCGAGCGGAACCAGGCGGCCTCGCAGGCTTCCCGGGTGTTGAGGTTCGTCGCCAGGCCGTTGCGCTCGGCCACCGTGCGCTCGGGCGAGGCGCCGCGGCCGAACTCGCTGACCATCAACTGGCAGTCCATCTCGACGGCCACCTCGATGGCCTTCTTCCAGCAGCGCACGGCCCACTGGCGCTCGTCCTCGAAGGGGCTGGCCCAGCGGTACATCGGCTGCACCGAGGCCAGACCGACGCCGGCCGCACGCATCGCGGCCTTGAAGCCGGCCATGCGCGCTCCGGTGGCGCGCGGCATCACCCACCAGTCGAGGAAGTCGCTGCGCGGCGACAGCTCGATCTGGTCGTAGCCGAGTTCGGCCACGGCCGCCGGCAGCTCGGTCAGCGGCAGCTGCCGGATCATGTAGGGGTCGAGCGCGATCTTCATCGAGGGTCTCCTGCGGCGGACGTCTATCATTCCTGTGAGCGTTCCAGAACCCTGGAACCGGGCTGGATTCTGGAATTCCAGCCTGCAGAACCGCAATGACCGCCAGCCACCGCCCATCAGACCTATCAGGCAACGACCTCTCTTTTGATAGATCCATCATGCGCAAGACACCGCCTGCCGGCCCCACGATGACCGACGTCGCCCGCGCCGCCGGCGTGGGCGTGGCCACCGTCGACCGGGTCATCAACCGGCGCGCCCCGGTGCGCCCGGCCACGGCCCAGCGCGTGCTGGAGGCGGCCGAGGCCGTGGGCTTCCGCCGCGCCGGCCTGATCCGCCACCGGGTCGACGAGACGCTGCGGCCGGTGACCCTCGGCGTGGTGCTGCAGAGCGCGCAATCCCCGTTCTACCGCGGCCTGGCCGAGGCGCTGCGGCAGGCGGCCGCTGGCCTGGCCGCACCCGGCGCCCGCATGGTCATCGCCCACCTGGACGACCTGACCCCCCGCCACGTCGCCGCCCGCATCACCGAGCTGGGCGCCAGCTGCGACGCGGTGGCTGTGGTGGCCGCCGACCACCCGCAGATCACCCAGGCCGTCGACGGCCTGGGCGCGCAGGGCGTGCCCGTCTTCGCCCTGGTGTCCGACCTGAGCGCCCCGACGCTGGCCGGCCATGTGGGCGTGGACAACCGCAAGGTCGGCCACATGGCGGCCTGGACGCTGTCACGCCTGTGCCGCCCCGGCAAGCTGGGCCTGATCCTGGGCAGCCACCGCTACCAGTGCCAGGAACAGTGCGAGGTCAGCTTCCGCGCCTGGCTGCGCGAGAGCGCACCCGGCTTCCAGGTGCTGGAGTCCCTGGTCAGCCTGGAGGACGCCGGCCTGGCCCGCGCCACCACCGAGGAGCTGCTGCACCTGCACCCCGACCTGAAGGGCGTCTACGTCGCCGGCGGTGGCGTCGAGGGCGTGATCGAGGCGCTGCGCGAGGCGGCCCGCCCCGACCTCGTCGTCATCGCCCACGACCTGACGGACGTGACCCGCGCCGCCCTGCTCGACGGCAGCGTGACGCTGCTGCTGTCCCACCCCTGCGACTGGATGGCGCTGCGGCTGTGCGAGGCCATGACCGCGGCGGTGCGCACACCGGCCGAGGGCGGCCGGCAGCAGATGCTGCTGCCTTTCGTCAGCTATGGGGTGGCGAATGTCTGAGGCCGGCACCGCCCCATGAGCCTGCGGGCCTGCGCGCGCTGCGGCACGTCGGGCCGTGCATCGCTGCGGACTCAGCCCGGCGTGCCCCCGACCTCCACATCCACCAGCACCGCCCCCTCCGCCACCGGATCACCGACCGCCTGCGCATAGCCGCGCAGCACGCCGTCGGCCGGCGCGGTCACGCTGTGCTCCATCTTCATCGCCTCCAGCACCACCAGCGCCTGGCCACGCCGCACCGCCGTGCCCGGCGCCACCAGCTGGGCGACGATGCGGCCGGGCATCGGCGCGCGCAGGCTGCCGGGGTCGTCGGTGCGGGCGGTGGTGGCGGGGTCGTCCGTCATCCGCTCCAGCCGCCAGGAGCGGCCCTCGGCATCGACATGGCAGGCCTCATCCAGCAGGACGACACGCGCCTGCAGGCCCTGATCGCCCAGGCGCAGATGCAGATCCAGCGGCAGCGCGGCGCCGGGCCCGGACGGCAGGGCCGGGGCGGCGGCCGAGCGGCCGATGCGGACCTCGACGGACTGCGGCTGCGGCTGCGGCTGCGACCCGGCCGCCGCCGCCGGATCCTCGATCCGCAGACTGCACACCCGGCCGTCATCGGCGAAGCCGAGCACGGCGGTGCGGTCGACGGGCTCCGCGGCGTGCCCCTGAACCGGGCCGTCAGGTCCATCGGCTGCCGCGGCCTGGGCTGTGCCCTGGGGTGGCGACCACCGCAGGCGCACCCGCACGCAGGCCGGGGCGTTCAGGCGCCAGCCATCGTCGCGCTGCCAGGCACTGGTAGCCGCCACGGCAGCCGAAGCTGCGGCCGCGCCCAGGGCCGGGCCGGCAAGGCCCTGGCCGGCGCCGCGGCCGGCCGCCGCCGCCCCCGCCCGCCCGGCCTGCACCGCCACGGCGGCCAGCGCCCAGACCGCCATCGGCGGCGGATCGCACGGCGGCTGCAACGCCGCCTGCTCGCGCGGGATCAGCGCGGTGTCCAGATCGGCCTCGGTGAACGCGCGCGTGGCCACCAGGCGCTGCAGGAAGGCCACGTTGTGGCCCACGCCCAGCAACTGCCAGTCGGCCAGCGCGCGGCGCAGGCGGGCCAGCGCGCGCGGCCGGTCCTCGTCCCAGACGATGAGCTTGGCCAGCATCGGGTCGTAGTGGGCGCCGATCTCGTCGCCCAGGCCCAGGCCGTGGTCCACGCGCACGTGGGGGCCGGTCGCCGGCAGCGCCAGGTGGCGGATGCGGCCGGTGCAGGGCAGGAAGCCACGGTCCGGGTCCTCGGCGCAGATGCGCGCCTCGATCGCGTGGCCGTGCAGCCGGATCTGGTCCTGGGTCAGCGGCAGCGGCTGGCCGGCGGCCACGCGCAACTGCCATTCGACGAGGTCCAGCCCGGTCACCATCTCGGTCACCGGGTGCTCGACCTGCAGCCGGGTGTTCATCTCCATGAAGTGGAAATCACCGGCCGCATCCAGGATGAACTCGACCGTGCCCGCCCCCACATAACCGACGGCCCGCGCTGCCTCGACCGCGGCCCGGCCCATGGCCGCCCGGCGCTCGGGCGTCATGCCGGGCGCGGGGGACTCCTCCAGCACCTTCTGGTGGCGGCGCTGCACCGAGCAGTCGCGCTCGCCCAGATGGACGACATGGCCGTGGCGGTCGGCGAAGACCTGGATCTCGACATGGCGCGGGCGCGCCACGCAGCGCTCGACCAGCACCCGCGCATCGCCGAAGGACTGGGCCGCCTCACGCTGGCAGGAGGCGAGCGCGGCGGCGAAGTCCTCGGGCGCATCGACGCGGCGCATGCCCTTGCCGCCGCCACCGGCCGAGGCCTTGATCAGCACCGGCCAGCCGATGCGCCGGGCTTCCTCGGCCAGACGCTCGACCTGCTGGTCCTCACCGTGGTAGCCGGGGATCAGGGGCACGCCAGCCGCGGCCATCAGCGCCTTGGCGGCCGACTTCGATCCCATCGCCCGGATGGCCGCTGCCGGCGGGCCGATGAAGACCAGACCGGCGGCCTCGCAGGCCTCGGCGAAATCGGCGTTCTCGGACAGGAAGCCGTAGCCGGGATGCACCGCTTGCGCGCCGCTGGCCCGTGCGGCGGCGATCAGGCGGTCGATGGCCAGATAGCTCTGGCGCGCCGGCGCCGGGCCGATGGCCTGTGCGGCATCGGCCAGGCGCACATGGCGGGCGCCGGCATCGACGTCCGAGTGCACGGCCACGGTGGCGATGCCCAGGCGGCGGGCGGTGGCGATCACGCGGCAGGCGATCTCGCCGCGGTTGGCGATCAGGATGCGCTCGAACATGGGGCGGGTCCTTTCACGGGCGCGCGTGCGGCTCAGGCCCGGCCCGGCGGCAGCCAGGCGGGTGCGCGATGGTCGAGAAATGCGGTGATGCCTTCGGCGGCCTCCGCTGCGGCGCGCACGCGGGCGATGCAGCCGGCCGTCTCGTCGAGCAGGGCCGCATCGACCGCCTGTCCGGCGACCCGGCGCAGCAGCGCGATGGTGGTGGCCTGGGCCTGCGGCGCGCCGGCCAGCAGGTGCTCGACCAGCGACTGTACGGTGGCGTCCAGCGCCTCGGCCTCGCACAGCTCGTGGACCAGGCCGAGCGCCTGCGCGCGCTCGGCACTGAAGCGCTCGCCGCTGAGCGCATAACGCAGCGCCTGACGCTCACCGAGGGCGCGCGTCACCCAGGGCGAGATCACCGCCGGCACCAGACCCAGCCGCACCTCCGACATCGCGAAGCGGGCCGGGCGGCTGGCGATGCAGACCTGGCAGGCCGCCGCCAGCCCCAGCCCGCCGCCGATGGCCGCCCCCTGCACCCGCGCGACCACCGGCTTGGGGCTGTGGGCCAGGGCGTGGAACAGGCCCGCCATGCGCCGGGCCGCGGCGAGGTTGACGACAGGATCGCCCTCGCCCAGCCGGCGCATCGCCGCCAGATCCGCGCCGGCACTGAAGCTGCGGCCACGCCCGCCCAGCACGATGACGCGCAGCGCCGGGTCAGCGTGGCAGTCGGCCAGCGCCTGGATCAGCGCCTCGACCAGCCGCTCATCGAAGGCGTTGTGGGTGTCGGGCCGGTCCATCCACAGGCGGGCCACCGGGCCGTCACGCTCCAGCTGGACGGGGGCGTCATGGGGATCACGGGGATCGGTCATCGACGGGCTCTCCGTTGAACCGGGCCCGCGGGCCCGGCGGGGCGCACTCACATGCGGAAGACGCCGAAGCGCGTTGGCGGCACGCCCGCGCCCTGTGTGGCCTCCAGCGACAGCGCCAGCACGCGGCGGGTCTGTGCCGGGTCGATCACGCCGTCGTCCCACAGCCGGGCGCTGGCGTACCAGGGGTGGCCCTGGGTCTCGTACTGGGCGCGGATCGGGGCCTTGAAGGCGGCCTCCGCCTCGGCCGGCCAGTCCTGGCCGCGGGCGGCCAGCGCGTCGCGCCGCACCGTGGCCAGCACGCTGGCGGCCTGCTCGCCGCCCATCACCGAGATGCGGCTGTTGGGCCAGGTCCAGAGCAGGCGCGGGCCGTAGGCGCGGCCGCACATGCCGTAGTTGCCGGCGCCGAAGGAGCCGCCGATGATGAGCGTCAGCTTGGGCACCGCCGCCGTGGCCACGGCCGTCACCAGCTTGGCGCCGTCCTTGGCGATGCCGGCGTTCTCGTACTTGCGGCCGACCATGAAGCCGGTGATGTTCTGCAGGAACAGCAGCGCGATGCCGCGCTGGCAGCACAACTCGATGAAGTGCGCGCCCTTGAGCGCCGACTCACCGAACAGGATGCCGTTGTTGGCCACGATGCCCACGTCGCGGCCCCACAGCCGCGCGAAGCCGGTGACCAGCGTCGCGCCGTAGCGGGCCTTGAACTCGTCGAAGCGCGAGCCGTCGACCAGGCGCACGATCACCTCGCGCACATCGAAGGGCTTGCGCGGATCGACCGGCACGATGCCGTGCAGCTCGGCCGGGTCGTGGCGCGGCGGCTCGACGTCGCCGACCTCGGCCAGCGGCGGCCCGGCGCGGCCCAGCCGGGCGACGATGTCGCGCGTGATCCGCAGCGCGTGGGCATCGTCGTCGGCCAGGTGATCGGCCACGCCGGACAGGCGGGTGTGGACATCGCCGCCGCCCAGGTCCTCGACGCTGACGTCCTCGCCGGTGGCGGCCTTCACCAGCGGCGGGCCGCCGAGGAAGATGGTGCCCTGGCCCCTCACGATGACCGTCTCGTCGCACATCGCCGGCACGTAGGCGCCGCCGGCCGTGCACGAGCCCATGACGACGGCGATCTGCGCGATGCCGTCCGCGCTCATGCGGGCCTGGTTGAAGAAGATGCGGCCGAAGTGGTCGCGGTCGGGAAAGACCTCGTCCTGCAGCGGCAGGAAGGCGCCGCCGGAGTCGACCAGGTAGATGCAGGGCAGGCGGTTCTCGTGCGCGATCTCCTGCGCCCGCAGGTGCTTCTTGACGGTCAGCGGGTAGTAGGTGCCGCCCTTCACCGTGGCATCGTTGGCCACCACCATGCAGGCCCGGCCCTGCACGCGGCCGATGCCGGCCACCAGGCCGGCGCCCGGCGCCTCGTCGCCGTACAGGCCGTGGGCGGCCAGCTGACCGATCTCCAGGAAGGGCGCGCCGGGATCGAGCAGGCGCTCGACGCGCTCGCGCACCGGCAGCTTGCCGCGCGCCACGTGGCGGGCGCGGGCCTCGGCGCCGCCGCCCTCGGCCACGCGCGCGGCCTGGGCGCGCAGCGCCTCGACCAGCGCCTGCATGTGGCGCGCGTTGTCGCGGAAGTCCGCGCTGCGGGGATCGATCCTGCTCTCGAAGGCCGGCATGCCTGCGCTCCCGGATCCGCCGGCCGCCACGGGATCACCGCGGACGGCCAGCGCTGGCGGCCGCTGCGGCCGTCAGAATTGATGGTGACTCAACTTCAACACAGCCAAGGCCCGGACGACACCGGTGAATCCCGGATCCATCGCCAGGCTCAACGCTGGCTCATCCAGGCTGATTGATCGACGGTGATGCTGATCTGAGCCACACTCAAGTCATGCCCGGAAAAGACCGCCGCCCACCCACCATCCCGGCCGATGCCCCGGTCGGCACGGCAGGTGCCGCGCGGCCCGCACGCCGCACCCTGGCCGGCCCGCGGGCCGAGCAGCGGCGGCGGGATCTGCTGCGGATCGCCCGCGCCGTGTTCGCCGAACGCGGCTACGAACACACCACCACGGCCGAGATCGCCCAGCGCCTGGGCAGCTCCGAGGCCACGGTGTTCACCTACTTCCCCGGCAAGCGGGCGCTGTGCCTGCAGGTGATCGCCGACTGGTACGCCGAGGTCACCACCGCGATGGACGCCGCGCTGCAGGCCGCCCTGGCCGAGGGCCGCCCGCTGCGCGCGCAGTTCGACGCGCTGGTGCGCACCCATCTGCGGCTGTTCCTGGCGCAGGAGCCGGGCATGTGCGCACTGGTGCTGTCCGAGGGCCGCGCCAAGGACCATGTGCTGGCTGCCGCCCTGCCACCGCTGCAGCGCCGCTACACCGCCCCGCTGATGGACGTGCTGGCCCGCGGCCAGACCAGCGGCGAGCTGCGCACCGATCTGCCGCTGCGCCTGCTGCGCAACCTGGTGCTGGGCCCGATCGAGCACCTGCTGTGGGATGCGGTGGCCGCCGGCCGGCCGGTCGATCCGCAGGAGATCGGCCCGCCGCTGGTCGAGGCGCTGTGGGGGCTGGTGCGGGCACCGGAGGCCGAGCTGGCGGCGCTGCGGCGGCTGCGTGAGGAGCTGGTGGCCAGCCTGGCGCGGGTGGGGCACGGGACCGTTGACCCCGAGCCTTGAGCATGGCCCTCATCCTCAGGCGCTTGAGTCGCGCGCCGCCCGGTGACCGACCGAGGACAGGATTCGTGGGTGGACCTGTCATGCTGCGGCGCAACAGGCCAGCCTCGCATGGACACATGGCAGACCAGCCCGCTCACGATGCCTCGACTCGCGGCAGCCTTCCAGCGGCCTGCAGGACCTCGATTGGTACATTGGAGTGATGTCGCGCCGCCTTGACCCCTACAGCCTCCAGCTCTTCATCACGGCCGCGCGGGAGGGTTCCATCGCCCGTGCCGCGGCCAAGGAGAACATCGCGGCATCGGCCATCAGTCGGCGACTGGCAGACTTGGAGTTCACGTTCGGTGTGCCCTTGATCGTCCGGTCAGCTCACGGGATTTCGCTGACCGATGCCGGGCGGGCGGCATACGACCGTGCACGAGAGTTCGAGACCAGCCTGGAACATCTGCTTCGGGACGTCCAGGAGCGCGGCGGAATGGTCACGGGGCGGGTTCGCCTGTTCGCCAACGCATCGTCCGTCGTCGGTTTCCTGCCGGAAAGACTGAAGGCTTTCAACGCTGCCTATCCACGGGTGCAGATCGAACTGCAGGAGCGGCTGAGCGGCGAAGTCGTGCGCGCCTGTCTGGACGACGTGGCGGATCTGGGCGTCTGCGCGGTCGAGGACATTCCTGCAGGACTGGCCGCCTGGCATTTCGCCAGCGACCCTTTGATGGTCGTGCTGCCGGTGGGCCACGATCTCGCCGACAACGCATCCCTGTCCTTCAGCCAGGTGCTGAACTTCCCGCTCGTCTGCATCCAGACCGGGGGCTCGCTGGATCGAACCCTGCGCGAACGAGCCGCCGCGGCGAGACTGGAAATCCAGATCGCCGTCAGCGTCAACAGCTTCGACAGCGTGTGCCGGATGGTCGAGGCAGGCCTGGGCATCGCGATCGTGACCCGGAGTGCCGCCGCCGCCTATGCCGGCGCCAGCCAGTTCGCAAGACGCCCCCTCGACGAACCGTGGGCACACCGGAGCCTGCAGGTCCTGGCCTTGCACAAGACGCCACGCCCGGTCGCCGTGCAGGCCCTGATCGACGCCATCAAGGGCTAGACGCCCTCGCGCGGGCCGGGCAACTTCTGTGCCTGGCCCAAGGCATCTGGATGAGGTGCCCCTCAAGAACGGGCGCCATGCGCTACGGTTCCCGCTCCGCCGGCCATCTCGATCCGCGATGGCCCAGGTGCCGCAATAGCACTGGCGCCAGCCAGGCCGACCGCCTAGATTGCAGACAAGCTTACACACCCGCTTGTCATGCCGACGCTCGATCTCCCCGGCCGCGTACTGTTCCTCTGCGAGGATCCCGCGTCAGTCCGTGCCCAGATGGCCGGACAGGTGCTCTGCCGCGAAGCGGCAGGCAAGCTTCGCGATGACGTCTCCACGGACGAGATCACGCCGGTGCCGATCCTCACGCACTATGACGACGCACTGGGCCGGTATCCGTACACCGGATTCAAGGCCGGCGCGGAGCGGCCGATCGGCCCGGGATCGGTACAGAAGGAACGATTCTCAGTGACCGTCGCTGGACGTCGCTATGGAAAGGGCTCGTCTCGCGAACACAGCCCCACAGCGGAGAAACTGGCTGGCATCCGCCTCGTGATCGCCGAAAGCTTCGAACGCATCTATCGGCAGAACGCGGACAACATAGGCCTCTTCACGTCGACCGACTTCGGACTGCTCGAGCGGATCGAGCGCGGCGATCCGATCGACGTCGAGGAACTGGTGGCCGATCGGGAGCCGCTGGCTGCGAGGATCCTGCGCAATGGTGGTCTGCTGCGTTTCGGCCAGCGCTTCATGCGCGACGTCGTGCCGGTACCGCCACCGGCGGAGGATCGACCCCGCACGCTGTTCGAGAAGATCGTGGCGCGGCACGCGCTCTCCACGGAATTCACGCCTGCCGCACCGATGCCGGGTGAAGGTGCCTTCGTACGGGCCGACCTGCGCTTCATCCACGAGTACTACACCGGCATGTGTGCGCACATGCTGCACGCCACGTTCGGGCGTCCGCTGCTTCTGAAGGAACCTGCGTCCATCGTCGTCTTCGAGGACCACACGTCCTACGTCGAGCAAAGTCCTGCCCATGTACGCGGCGGCCTGGTGACGAACGTCGCCGCGATGTGCCGTGCCCAGCGCCAGTTCGTGGCTGAGTACGGCCTGCGCGCGCACCGCACCTTGACGGACGAGGAGGCGGCGGCTGACGGCGGAAGCAACGCCGCCGGCATCTCGCACGCGATGGTCGCCGAGCACTACGCCCTGCCAGGATCCGTGGTCGTGGGAACGGACTCGCACACACCGCACAGCGGTGCGCTGGGCTGTGTGGCCTTCGGTGTCGGAACGACCGACATGGCGAACGCCTTCATCACAGGGGCCGTCCGCATGACTCTGCCCCACGTGCTGCGTGTCCAGCTCGAGGGTGAGCTCCCACGGGGTCTCACGGCGAAGGACGTCGTGCTCCACCTGCTGGCTCTGCCGTCGATGCGCGACGGTACCGGCATGGGCAAGGTCTTCGAGTTCGGCGGACCGGTCGTACGCGGGATGTCTGTGGATGAGCGCGCCACCTTGACCAACATGACCGCGGAACTGGGGGGCTTCACCGGCATCGTCGAACCGGACGAGGAGACCGTACGCTTTCTCAGAGAGCGCCGCGGCCTGGTCTTCGAGCTGGAGTCCTGGATGCACAGCGACGCGGGCGCCGCCTACGCCGAGGTGATCTCGGTCGACTGCTCGACGCTCACGCCGATGGTCGCCCGCCCTGGCGATCCCGGCAACGGCCTGGCCATGGCCAGCCTCGCCGAGCGCCCTGTCCTGGACATCGCCTACGGTGGATCCTGCACGGCCGGCAAGCGCGAGGACTTCGACCGCTATCACGAGGTTCTGGCCTGGGCGGCCGAACGAGGCTTGCGTGTGGCCGAGGGCGTCCAGCTCTTTCTGCAGTTCGGCACCACCGCGGTCCGGGACTACTGCATCTCCAAAGGCTACCTCGATGCCTTCGAGAAGGTCGGCGCCCAGCTGCTGCAGCCGTCATGCGGCGCATGCGCGAACTGCGGCCCCGGCTCCTCGCTGACCGCACGGCAGGTGACGGTCAGCGCCATCAATCGGAACTTCCCCGGCCGTTCCGGCCCTGGTGACGTCTGGCTCGCAAGCCCGCCCACCGTTGCGGCGAGCGCCATTGCCGGTCGCCTGACATCGTTCGACGAGCTGCGGGCCGGCACGTAGACCTGCACACGCACACACGAAAGACAGGAGACAACGAATGAGGTTCAAGGACAACGGCCGCCGAGCCGCACTCGCTTCACTGGCTGCCACGATGTTCATGGCCGGCGGCCACGCACAGGCACAGGCCTCGTCCGACAAGCCGCTCCGGGTGATCGTCCCGTTGTCCGCCGGGTCGACCGTGGACGTGGTCGCACGCGCGATGAGCGCCCAGATGGCGAAAGTGATGGGCCATCCGATCGTGATCGAGAACCTGGCCGGTGCCGGCGGCATGACCGGCACGGTCCAGGTGGTCAATGCACCGAAGGACGGACTGACGATCGGCATGGTCTCCTCGAATCACGTCATCAATCCGAGCATCTACAGGAAGGTCCCGTTCGACTCGCTCAACGACATCACCCCGATCACCGTCATCGGCACCGTGCCGCTCGTGCTGGTGGGCTCCAGCGTGGTGCCGGCCCGGAGCCTGAAGGAGCTGATCGCTCTGCTCAAGTCGAAGCCGGGTACTTTGAACATCGGATCCGCAGGCAACGGGAGCGTTCTCCATCTGGCGGCCGAACTGCTGATGAGCGAGGGCGGCGTCGATGTCAAGCACATCCCTTACAAGGGCACCGGCCCGCTCGCGGCGGACCTGCTGGGCGGTCAGGTGGAACTCGGCTTCCTGTCCGTGACGGCAGCGGCACCGCACATCAAGGCCGGCAAGCTCCGCGCCTTCGGCGTCTCGACCCGGCAGCGCTCGGCGATCCTGCCGGATGTACCGACGCTTGCGGAGTCCGGTCTCCCGAACTATGTCTTCGATGCGTGGATCGCGGTCATCGGACCGGCCGGCCTCCCCAGGCCGGTCGTCCAGAAATACTACGCGGACGTGAAGACGGTGCTGTCGATGAAGGACGTGCAGGACGCGATGGCGAATCAGGGCATCGCCATCATCGCCAGCCCGCCCGAACAAGCGGCCCCCTTCTTCAAGGCGGAGTTCGACAAGCATGCTGTACTGGTGAAGAAGTCGGGCGCCACCGCCGACTGAGTTCAGATACGTCATGAACCGGATGGCCCGGATCGCGGTGCTGGCAGGAGACGGCATCGGCCCGGAAATCATTGACCAGGCACTCAAGGTCCTGGACGCGTTGCGCAGCCGAGGATTCACCTTCTCCGCGACACGGGCGCCGGTCGGCGGCGCAGCCATCGACGCTCTGGGACATCCTCTACCCGCCGAAACGCTGGCCTTGGCGCGGCAATCGGATGCGGTGCTCTTTGGTGCGGTAGGTGCACCCGAGTACGACACGCTGCCTCCCCCCTCGCGTCCGGAGCAGGCCATCCTCGGCCTGCGGCGCGAACTCGGTCTGTTCGCCGCCGTCAAGCGTGTCGCCATTCCCGCAGCACTGACGCATCTGTCGCCACTCAAGAACGGCCGGGCCTCTGGCGTGGACCTGATGGTCGTGCGAGAACTCAACGGCGACGTCTACACGGGCCAGCCCAAGGGAGAGAGACCCGCGCCCGATGGCCCGTTCGCCGGCCAGCGGGAGGGGTTCGACACGATGCGCTATGCCGAAGGCGAGGTGCGTCGCATCGCGCATGTCGCCTTCCGGATGGCCGAGAGACGATCGGGCCGTCTGTGCAGCGTCGACAAATCGAACGTGCTGGCCACCTCACGCCTGTGGCGCGAGGTGGTGACGGATGTCGGACGCGACTACCCCCGGGTGAAGCTGGAACACCTGTACGCCGACAACGCGGTCATCCGGCTGATCAGTTCGCCTGCATGCTTCGACGTGATCCTGACGGCCAACCTGTTCGGCGACATCCTGTCGGACGCGGCAGCCATCCTCACCGGATCGATCGGCCTGCCGGCATCCGCACTGCTCGGGGATGGCACCCAGGGCCTGTACGAGGCAGGGCATGGAACCGCGATGGACCTGGCCGGCCGCGACATGGCCAATCCCGTCGCTTGTATTCGAGCCGCCGCGCTCATGCTGCGTCACTCCCTGGCCAGACCTGATCTGGCCGACGTCGTGGACCAGGCAACGGATGCCGCGTTGATGGACGGGGTGCGCACACCGGATCTCGCGGGAACGCGTGCCGCGGTGGGCACGCGCGCGATGGGCGATGCGGTGGTCGCCAGACTGGGAACGCGAGCCTGAGTGGTGGTCAGTCCTCAGACCGTGCGCCGACCGCGACCTGAAGGTAGCGCCGGAAGGCATCAGCGACCGGGCTCAGCCGATGGCCCTTCCGCCAGATCAATCCGACTTCCATGGTCGGTATGGGTTGCTTCAAGGGCACGGCCCTGATGCGGCGGCCCTCGAGTGACCACGGACGAAAGACCATGTCGGACAGGATCGTGACGCCCAGGTCCAGGGCCACCATCTCCCGGACGGCCTCCATCGACGAGGTGCGGATGAAGGTGGCCGGGAGCAGGCCCGCATCCGTCCAGTAGCGCATGGCGCTGACATCTCCTTCATCGACGGCCGGCACGATGTAGGGGTAGTCCACCACATCGGCCATCGCCACCTGGCTGAGCTCCGCGAGCGGGTTGGACGCTGACACCCAGAGTTGGCGCCTGGAACGCGCAAGGACCACCCGGTGGAAGCGTCTGGGCTCGATCATGTTGGAAGTGAGTGCCACAGCCAGTTCGACCTCGCCCGAGGCCACCGCCTCTTCGATGTGCTCGCGTCCCTGCTCGACCGGCACGATCGCCGCCTGCGGATGCAGCTTGCGGAAGCTGGCGACGAAGGGCAGCAGGAAGTATCCGAGCACCGTGTAGCTGGCCGCAAGCTCCAGCGAGCCACCCACCACACTGCGCTCCCGGAACGGATGTCGTGCGGCGTCCTCCGCCGCTTCGAGCACGCGCTGCGCATGCTGAAGAAACAGGTGACCGTGATGCGTCAACGCCACACCGGTGCGCTGTCTCTCGAACAGCAGCGTGTCCAGTGCCTTCTCGAGCTCTGCGATGGCTGCGGTCATGGCCGACTGGGAGACGTTGGACTCGGCAGCGGCCAGCGAGATCTGCCCCGTGCGGGCCACCGTGGCGAAGTACTGCAACTGTCGGAGCGTGAAGCGAATGCCTGGTCCGGCCTGTACCATCGATTTCCTCGATACATTGAAGCGACTATATGCGTTTTACATGACAACGCCCCGCGCACAAACTGTCCGGCATGACAGCACATGCACACGCTCAAGGTTCCTTGACCGCGTCACCGCAGAGCACGCCGTGCGCGTCGGGCGGCGGCCCGACCGATGATGGATCCGGCGCGCAGTCCCCTCAGGTCGACGCGATGCATGTCATCGATCGTGCTCCGGTGAGCCTGGATGACAAGTATCTGAAGCCACGGGGGCGCGTCTACATGACCGGCACCCAGGCGCTGGTCCGCATGCTGCTGGCGCAGAGACAGCGCGATGCCGCGGCCGGACTCAATACCGGCGGGTTCGTCTCCGGCTATCGCGGCTCGCCCCTTGGCGCTGTCGATCAGGAGTTGTGGAAGGCGCGCAAGCACCTCGATGCGCACCAGATCCAGTTCGTCCCGGGCCTGAACGAGGAACTGGCAGCCACCGCCGTGTGGGGCTCACAGATGGTGGCGCTGGACGCCAACGCCCAGGTCGACGGCGTCTTCGGCCTCTGGTACGGCAAGGGACCTGGCGTGGACCGGTGTGGTGACGTGTTCAAGCACGGCAACATCGCCGGCTGCAGCCGGCAAGGTGGCGTGCTGCTGATCGCCGGCGATGACCACTCCTGCAAGTCATCCAGTCTGCCGCACCAGAGTGAGCACGCGTTCATCGCCGCCATGATCCCGGTGCTGAATCCGTCCGGGGTACGGGAGTTCATCGAGTTCGGACTGCATGGCTACGCCATGTCGCGCTATTCCGGATGTTGGGTCGGCTTCAAGTCGATCAGTGACACGATCGAGTCGTCCTCGTCCGTTGACATCGACCCGATGGCCGTCGAGATACGTGTGCCCGACACCTATCCCGTGCCGACCGAAGGCTTCCACATCCGCTGGCCAGACCCACCGTTGGAGCAGGAGAACCGGCTCCAGCGCGAGCGTCTGTACGCATTGCTCGAATACGTACGGCTGAACCGGCTCAACCGCCAGGACTGGTCTGCACCACAGGCCAGACTCGGCATCGTCACGACCGGCAAGAGCTATCTGGACGTCCGAGAAGCGCTGGCCATGATGGGGATCGACGAGGAAGGTGCCCGTGCACTCGGCCTGCGCCTGCTCAAGATCGGTGTGTCCTGGCCGCTCGAACCGCAGTGCATTCGAGACTTCGCAGAGGGGCTCGACGAGATCCTGGTGGTGGAGGAAAAGCGGCAGATCATCGAGTACCAGATCAAGGAGCAGCTCTACAACTCGCCGCCCGCCTCCCGTCCACGGGTCGTCGGCAAGTACGACGAGACCGGTGAGTGGGTCAAGGTTCCGCACGACGGCATCCTGCTGTCTCCCAACGGCGAACTGACGCCGGCGATCATTGCCAGTGTCATCGCCTCCCGCTTGGCCAAGGTCCTCGGCTCCCACGAGCTGCCCGAACAGGCCCGACGATTTCTGGTCGCATGTCCGGCCGCAGGCGGCCTGACGCGCATCGACGCAGCTGGCCAGCAACGTCTGCCGTACTTCTGCGCCGGCTGCCCGCACAACACCAGTACGAAGGTGCCGGAGGGGTCGCGTGCGACGGCAGGCATCGGCTGCCACTACATGGCGCAATGGATGAATCGCCATACCGAGACCTTCACCCAGATGGGCGGTGAGGGCGCGACGTGGATCGGCCAGGCAAGGTTCACGGCCACACCGCACGTCTTCGCGAATCTCGGCGACGGAACGTACATGCACTCCGGTTCGCTCGCGATCCGCGCAGCGATCGCCGCGGGCGTGAACATCACTTACAAGATCCTCGTCAACGATGCCGTCGCCATGACCGGCGGCCAACCCGTCGAAGGCTCTCCGACGGTGCCGCAGATCCTTCAGCAGCTTGCAGCAGAAGGCGTTCGGCACCTGCATCTGGTCAGCGACGAGCCGCATCTCTATGAGGGGATGCCAGGGCTTCCCGCCGGCATCAAGGCTGCCCACCGCGAGACGATGGACGATCTGCAGCGCCGTCTGCGCGAGACCCGTGGAGTCTCGGTCATCGTCTACGCACAGACCTGTGCCGCGGAGAAGAGGCGTCGCCGCAAGAAGGGCGCGCTCGTGGATCCGCCTCGCCGAGTCCTCATCAACGAAGAGGTGTGTGAAGGCTGCGGGGACTGTGGCGTTCAGAGCAACTGCGTGTCTCTGCTTCCGCTCGAGACACCCTTGGGACGCAAGCGCACGATCGACCAGAGCGCCTGCAACAAGGACTTCTCGTGCATCGGCGGCTTCTGCCCGAGCTTCGTCACGGTCGAAGGGGGAGCACTGCGCAAGCCGGCCGCGGTCAAGGGCAACGTACCTGACGACCTTCCCGAGCCCGTGCTGCCCGGGCTGGAGCAGCCGTACAACCTGATCGTCACCGGCGTGGGTGGAACGGGCGTGGTCACGATCGGGGCGCTGCTGGGCATGGCCGCACACATTGAAGGCAAGGGTGCCCTGATCCTGGACATGGCTGGCCTGGCGCAGAAGGGCGGCGCCGTGATGTCGCACGTCCGTCTGGCCGCGCGGCCTGACAGCCTGCACGCCGCACGGGTGGCAGAGCGCCAGGCCGACGTGGTGCTGGGGTGCGATCTCATGACCGGATCCGGCAAGGACGCCATCAGCGCCATGGATCCGCAGCGCACGCGGACGGTGATGAACACCGACGTCGCTCCGACCGGCGCATTCGCACAGGATCCCGATTGGCAGACCTCGCCCGAGGCCATGCTGCAGCGGGTCCGGTCCACGACGCTGACCAGCGATGCGCTGGACGCCACCTCGATCGCCGTGGCCCTGCTCGGTGACGCCGTCGCCACGAACGTCCTGATGCTCGGTTTTGCCTGGCAGCGCGGCTGGATTCCGCTCGGAGTGAGCGCGCTGCAACGGGCCATCGAGCTCAACGGCACGGCGGTCGCGATGAACAAGGCAGCCCTTGCCTGGGGTCGCCTGGCGGCGATCGATCTCGCCTCGGTACGTGAGGCGGCCGGCCTGGACCGACGCGCCGTCATCGCGATGCCGCAGCGGACGCCTTCGCTGGAGGCACTGCTGACCGATCGGACGCAGCGGCTGCGCGACTACCAGAATCAGAGCTATGCCCATCGCTATGACCGCTTTGTCCGCGAGATCGCGGCAATCGAGCAGCACCGCACGGGCAGCGACTGCTTCGCGCGCGAAGTGGCGGTGAGCCTGCACAAGCTCATGGCCTACAAGGACGAGTACGAGGTGGCACGGCTGTACGCCGAGACAGGCTTCGTCGACCGCATCGCCAGGCAGTTCGAAGGGGACTACAAGCTGCGGTTCCACCTCGCTCCACCACTGTTCTCCAGGCGCGATGCCGACGGCCACCTGGTCAAGCGCTCCTATGGGGCATGGATCCTCGGTGCGTGTCGGCTGCTGGCCCGCGCCCGACATCTGCGCGGAACGCCGCTCGACCTCTTCGGCTACACCGCCGAGCGGCGGGACGAGCGCGCCGCCATCGCAGCCTTCGAGACGCTCGCACGCCGCCTGGCCAACGAACTCGATGCGGAGCGCCTTCCGATCGCGCTGGACCTGGCACGCCTGCCGCAGACCGTGCGCGGCTTCGGCCACGTCAAGGAGCGTCATGCCGCCGCCGCGGCGGCAAGGCAGGAGGAGCTTCTGGCCCAGTTCGCACGACCGTCGTCGCCCAAGCCCTCGCTGGCTGCCGCCTGATTCCCGCTCGACAAGGAGACACACCATGAGCCCAATGCCGGGACTGACCTTCGACCTCGGAGACACCATCGACATGCTGCGCGACACCGTGCGCAGCTTCGCCGCCACGGAGATCGCGCCACGCGCCGCCCGGATCGACCACGACAACCTCTTCCCCGTCGACCTGTGGAAGAAGCTGGGCGATCTGGGCCTGCACGGAATGACCGTCGCGGAGGAGTACGGCGGCACCCAGATGGGCTATCTGGCCCACATGGTGGCGATGGAGGAGATCTCCCGCGCATCTGCCTCGGTCGGCCTGTCCTACGGCGCCCATTCCAACCTGTGCATCAACCAGCTGCACCGCAACGGCACCACGCAACAGAAGGCGACCTATCTTCCCAAGCTCGTGTCGGGTGAGCATGTCGGCGCGCTGGCGATGAGCGAACCAGGTGCCGGCTCCGACGTGGTCAGCATGCGCCTGCGCGCCGACAAGCGTGGTGACCGATACGTGCTGAACGGCTCGAAGATGTGGATCACCAACGGGGGCGACGCGGACACCCTCATCGTCTACGCCAAGACGTCGCCCGAAGCAGGATCGAAAGGCATCACGGCCTTCATTGTCGAGAAGGGATTCAAGGGTCTGTCCTTCGGATCCAAGCTGGACAAGCTGGGGATGCGTGGTTCGAACACCTATCCCCTGTTCTTCGACGACTGCGAGGTGCCCGAGGAGAACGCGCTGGGTGGCGTCGGCCACGGCGTGAAGGTCCTGATGTCCGGTCTCGACTACGAACGCGCCGTGCTCTCGGGCGGGCCGCTGGGCATCATGGCCGCCTGCATGGATGTCGTGCTGCCCTACGTGCACGAGCGCAAGCAGTTCGGACAGAGCATCGGCGAGTTCCAGCTGATGCAGGGCAAGCTGGCGGACCTCTACACGACCTGGCAGGCCTGCCGCGCCTATGTGTACGCCGTCGGTCAGGCCTGCGACCGCGCAGACCATGCGCGATCTCTTCGCAAGGATGCCGCGGCGGCGATCCTGTACGCCGCCGAGAAGGCCACCTGGATGGCCGGTGAGGCCATCCAGGTGCTGGGCGGCAACGGCTACATCAACGAGTACCCGACACCGCGACTGTGGCGCGATGCAAAGCTGTACGAGATCGGCGCGGGCACCAGCGAGATCCGTCGCATGCTGATCGGGCGCGAGCTGTACGCAGAGTCGATGTGAACGGCAGCGCCATGTGCACCCTCGACGGTCTCTTCACGAACAACCGGGCCTGGGCCCGGCAGCGCGCAGCGGCTGACCCGGACTTCTTCACGCGCATCGCGGCCCAGCAGTCACCGAAGTACCTCTGGATCGGCTGCTCGGACAGCCGCGTCCCGGCCAACGAGATCTTGGGGCTGGATCCGGGCGAGGTGTTCGTGCATCGAAACATCGCCAACGTGGTCGTGCACTCGGACCTGAACTGCCTGTCGGTCCTTCAGTACGCCGTCGAGGCGCTGAAGGTCGAGCACATCATGGTCGTCGGCCACCACGGCTGCGGGGGCGTTCGCGCGGTCTCCGATCGCAGCTCTGCCGGCCTCGCGGACAACTGGCTGCGCCACATCGAGGACGTCGCGATCAAGCATGACGCGCGTCTTGCCGGCACACAGGATGAGGAGCGGGCGCGCAGGCTCGTCGAACTCAACGTGGTCGAGCAGGTCGCCAACGTCTGCCGCACGACGATCCTGCGTCGGGCCTGGTACCGCGGACAACGGGTCGAAGTGCACGGCATGGTCTACGGACTGACCGACGGACTGCTGCGCCGTGTCGGCATGAGTGTCACAGGAAGCCAGGCCTGGGACGAGCGCTACCGGGAATCGCTGGCGTCGCTCGAACGATCGAAACAAGCAGGAGACTGACGTGGAAGTCATCAAGAGCCGGATCAACCCCCGCTCGGCCGAGTTCAAGGCCAATGCGGATGTGATGCAGGCGCTGGTTCAGGATCTGCGTACGAAGGTGGCGCAGGTGGAGCAAGGAGGCGGCGAGACGGCTCGCGCCAGGCACATCGCGCGCGGAAAGTTGCTGCCGCGTGACCGGGTGGCCCATCTGCTCGACCCCGGAGCCCCCTTCCTGGAGATCGGACAGCTCGCGGCGAACGGGATGTATGACGGTGATGCGCCATCGGCCGGTGTCATCGCCGGCATCGGCCGCATCCAGGGAGTGGACTGCATGGTGGTCGCGAACGATGCCACCGTGAAGGGCGGTACCTACTACCCGATGACGGTGAAGAAGCATCTGCGGGCACAGGAGATCGCGGCACAGAACCTCTTGCCATGCGTCTACCTCGTCGACTCTGGTGGTGCGTTCCTGCCCAGGCAGGATGAGGTGTTCCCGGACCGCGAGCACTTTGGTCGCATCTTCTACAACCAGGCCAACCTGTCGGCCCAGGGCGTTCCTCAGGTCGCCGTCGTGATGGGATCGTGCACGGCCGGTGGCGCCTATGTGCCCGCGATGAGCGACGAGACCGTCATCGTTCGCGATCAGGGTACGATCTTTCTGGGCGGGCCGCCCTTGGTGAAGGCCGCAACCGGCGAACTCGTCAGTGCGGAGGATCTGGGCGGAGGGGACGTCCACACGCGCGTCTCCGGCGTCGCTGACCATCTGGCCGACAACGACGCGCATGCGCTCCACATCGCGCGGCGCATCGTCGCCAACTTCAATCGCCGCAAGCCGGTGACCGTGACGCTGGAGGCGAGCGAGGAGCCCCTGTACGACCCGGCAGAGCTGTACGGGGTGATCCCTCAGGACACACGCAAGCCGTACGACGTGCGCGAAGTCATCGCCCGCGTGGTGGACGGCTCCCGCTTCGACGAGTTCAAGGCACGCTACGGAACCACCCTGGTCTGCGGCTTCGCCCGCGTCTTCGGCATGCCGGTGGGCATCGTCGCCAACAACGGCATCCTGTTCGGCGAGAGCGCATTGAAGGGCGCCCATTTCATCGAACTGTGTTCCCAGCGTGGCGTGCCCCTGGTCTTCCTGCAGAACATCACCGGCTTCATGGTCGGCCGCAGGTACGAGAACGAAGGCATCGCCAAGCATGGCGCCAAGCTGGTCACCGCGGTCGCGACCACCCAGGTGCCGAAGATCACGATGCTGATCGGCGGCAGCTTCGGCGCAGGCAACTACGGCATGTGCGGCCGCGCCTATTCACCCCGCTTTCTGTGGATGTGGCCCAACGCCAGGATCAGCGTGATGGGTGGCGAGCAGGCGGCAGGCGTGCTCTCGACCGTTCGCCGTGAAGGCATCGAGAGCAAGGGGGGCCACTGGAGTGCCGAGGAGGAGGAAGCGTTCAAGGCACCGATCCGGGCTCAGTACGAAGTGCAGGGCCACCCCTACTACGCGACGGCGCGACTGTGGGACGACGGCGTGGTCGACCCTGCGCAGACACGGCGTGTCCTGGGGCTGTCCTTGTCGGCTGCGCTGAACGCACCGATTCAGCCGACGAAGTTCGGCATCTTCCGGATGTGAGCGCGCGATGACCTGCACGACGCTGAAGATCGACCGCCGTGGTGCGGTGGCCTGGGTGTGGATGAACCGCCCCGAACTGCACAACGCCTTCGACGAGACGCTGATCGCGGAGCTGACCGCGGCGTTCACCACCCTGGACGACGACCCCACGGTACGCGTGATCGTGCTGGCGGGCGAAGGACGGAGCTTCTCCGCAGGCGCCGACCTGAACTGGATGAAGCGGCAAGGCGCCGCGCCACCGGAGACCAATCTGGCCGATGCGCAGGCGCTGGCCATGCTGTTCCGCACCATCTCCATGTGCCACACGCCCACGCTCGCACGGGTGCACGGCGCGGCGCTGGGGGGTGGCATGGGACTGGTGGCGGCCTGCGACATCTGTGTCGCTTCAACCCAGGCGCTGTTCGCGACGTCGGAGGTACGGCTGGGCATCATCCCGGCGGCCATCGGGCCCTATGTCGTGCGCGCCATCGGACAGCGGCAGGCCTACCGGTACTTCCAGACCGGCGAGCGGATCGATGGCGCGAGGGCCCGCGAGATCGGTCTGGCGCACGAGGTGGTGGAACCCGGGGCACTCGATGCCAAGGTCGACGACGTCGTGTCCGCACTGCAGGCCGGCGGTCCACTGGCACAGGCCGCGGCGACGTCGCTGATCCGTGCCGTGGCCCACGGGGTGATCGACGAGGCGACCGTCCAGGACACCGCCTCACGCATCGCCCTGCTGCGAGCGACCCCCGAGGCGAAGGAGGGTCTGGAGGCCTTTCTGCAGAAGCGCCCTGCCGCCTGGGTACCGGCCAAGAACTGACGGAGACGCGTATGTTCAAGAAGATCCTCATCGCCAATCGCGGCGAGATCGCCTGTCGGGTGATCAAGACCGCACGACGCATGGGCGTGTCGACGGTCGCCGTGTACTCGGAGGCCGATGCCGATGCTCGCCACGTGCGCCTCGCCGACGAAGCCGTCCTGATCGGCCCTGCTGCCGCACGGGATTCGTACCTGGTCGCCGAACGCATCCTCCAGGTCGCCCGACAGACCGGCGCCGAAGCGATCCATCCAGGCTACGGATTCCTGTCGGAGAACGAGTATTTCGCCGAAGCGTGTGCGCAGGCGGGCATCACCTTCATCGGCCCGCCGGCCTCCGCCATTCGTGCCATGGGCCTGAAGTCGGCGTCCAAGGCGCTCATGGAGAAGGCCGGTGTGCCGCTGACACCGGGCTACCACGGCGCGGACCAGGATCCGGTCCTGCTGGCACAGGAGGCGCAGCGGATCGGCTATCCGGTGCTGATCAAGGCAAGCGCTGGCGGCGGCGGCAAGGGCATGCGTCGCGTCGACACGGCGGCGGACTTCGAGGCGGCTCTGGGCTCGTGCAAGCGCGAGGCCAGGAACGCCTTCGGCGACGATGACGTGCTGATCGAGAAGTACATCCTGAAGCCGCGCCACATCGAGTTCCAGGTGTTCGGTGACACGCAGGGCAACTGCGTCTACCTGTTCGAGCGCGACTGCTCCGTACAGCGTCGCCATCAGAAGGTGCTGGAGGAGGCGCCGGCACCGGGCATGACGCCCGAGCGTCGGGCCGCGATGGGCAGGGCCGCGGTGGAGGCGGCCAAGGCGGTGGCCTACGTGGGCGCAGGAACCGTCGAGTTCATCGTGAACCAGGACGGCAGCTTCTACTTCATGGAGATGAACACGCGTCTGCAGGTCGAACACCCGGTGACGGAGATGGTCACGGGGCTCGATCTCGTCGAGTGGCAGCTGCGCATCGCCAGCGGGGAGCCGCTGCCCCTGACCCAGTCGCAGCTGCAGATCGACGGCCACGCCATCGAGGCTCGCATCTACGCGGAGGACCCGGACAAGGGCTTCCTGCCGTCGACGGGCCGGCTCGTGCGCCTGGTTCCCCCTGCACAGAGCGATCATGTACGCGTGGACACCGGGGTCGAACAGGGCGACGAGATCACGCCCCACTATGACCCGATGATCGCCAAGCTGATCGTCCACGGCGCGGACCGCCGTCAGGCGCTGTCGCGTATGCGTCAGGCGCTGTCGCAGTACCGCATCGCCGGCGTGGCGAACAACGTCGACTTCCTGACCCGTCTGGTGACGGTGCCCTCCTTCGCCGATGCGGACCTCGACACGGGCCTGATCGAACGTGAGCAGGCCCTGCTGTTCCCGGAGGAGCCACCTGTGCCCGCCGAGGTCTGGCAGCTGGTGACGCTCGCGGAGATGCTGCGTGAGCAGCGCCTGGCTGACGCGTGCGCGCGGTCGGCCGCCGATCGGCACTCACCCTGGCGGGCACTCGACGGCTGGCGGCTCAACGGGCGCAGCACGCGGACACTGACGTGGCGCGTCGGGGAGCTTGCCCAGGCGATGACCGTCGAGGTGTCCGGTGCCGGCTACCAGCTGGGCATGGACGGCGCACAGGTGCCGGCGCAAGGCACGATCGATGCCGACGATGAGCTGCATGCCCGGCTGGGTGAGCGGCGCATCAAGGCCACGGTCGTGGCCGTCGGCGACCGGCGGCAGCTCTTCTTCGCCGGCCGCTCATGGGCGTTGCGACTGGCCGATCGTCTGCCTGTCGGGCACACGGGCGACGAGGTCGAGAGTGGGCTGCGCGCGCCGATGCCTGGCAAGGTGATCGCACTCGTCGCCCCTGTCGGCGTCCCTGTCGACAAGGGGATGCCGCTGCTCGTGCTCGAGGCGATGAAGATGGAGCACACCATCACGGCCCCGAGGCAGGGCGTTGTCAAGGCATTCCGCTACGCGCCGGGAGACCAGGTGCCGGACGGCGCGGAACTGCTCGACTTCGAAGGTGCACCGTGATGGAGCCGGTACGCATCGTCGAGGTCGGGCCGCGCGACGGCCTGCAGAATGAACGACAGCTGGTTCCGACGCCGACCAAGCTGCGCCTGATCGAACGCCTGGTGATGGCCGGACTTCGTGACATCGAAGCCACCTCGTTCGTCTCGCCGAAATGGGTGCCGCAGATGGCCGACCAGGCCGAGGTCATGCGGGGGCTGACCCGCCATCCAGGCATCAGCTACCCCGTGCTGACACCGAACATGAAGGGCTTCGACGCCGCGATGGCCGTGGGCGCGACCGAAGTCGCGGTGTTCGCCGCGGCATCGGAAGCCTTCTCGCACAGGAACATCAACTGTTCCATCGCCGAGTCGATCGACCGCTTCCGGCCGGTGTTCGAGGCCGCCGCCCGCTCAGGCACGAAGGTGCGCGGCTACGTCTCCTGTGCCGTCGCATGCCCCTACGACGGTCCGACCTCACCGGAGCAGGTGGCCGCCGTGGCGCAGCGCCTGCACGAGCTCGGCTGTCACGAGGTATCGCTCGGCGACACGACGGGCGAAGGGACCCCGGACTCCGTGCGCCGCATGCTCGATGCTGTTGCAGCGAAGGTGCCCATGGCACGACTGGCCGGGCACTATCACGACACCTACGGCATGGCTGTCGCCAATGTCCACGCCTCGTACCAGGCCGGGATGCGGGTCTTTGACAGCTCGATCGCCGGCCTCGGAGGGTGCCCCTACGCCTGCGGCTCCAGCGGCAACGTCGCGACCGAGGATGTCGTGTATCTGCTGCATGGACTGGGCGCGAACACCGGAATTGACCTCCGGGCCCTGGTGGACTGTGGCGGATGGATCTCCGATGTCCTGGGCAGAGCCAACGGGTCCCGCGTCGGTCGTGCCCTACTGGCCCGGCGTGACGCGTCGCGGGAAGACCCGTCCACTTCAGGCAGGGACCGGAGCGGCCCGGCAGCCTGAGCCCTTCAGGCTGGGCCGGACGCCCCGCGACACCGCTCAAGGTCCGCCCCGAATGCATGATCCCGGATGTCCCGGGTCGGCAGAACACGATGGAAACGCTGATGAAGATCCTGGTCCCCGTCAAGCGGGTGGTCGACTACAACGTCAAGGTGCGCGTCAAGAGCGACGGCACGGGCGTGGACATCGCCAACGTGAAGATGAGCATGAACCCCTTCGACGAGATCGCCATCGAGGAGGCGGTCCGGCTGAAGGAGAAGGGCGTGGCCACCGAGGTCATCGCCGTGTCCTGCGGCGTCGCGCAGTGCCAGGAGACGCTGCGCACCGCGCTCGCCATCGGCGCCGACCGCGCGGTGCTGGTCGAGACCGATGTCGAGCTGCAGCCGCTGGCCGTGGCCAAGCTGCTCAAGGCGCTGGTCGACCAGGAGCAGCCCGGCCTCGTCATCCTCGGCAAGCAGGCCATCGATGACGACTGCAACCAGACCGGCCAGATGCTGGCCGCGCTCGCCAAGCTGCCGCAGGCCACCTTCGCCAGCAAGGTCGAGGTGGCCGATGGCGCCGTGGCCGTCACCCGCGAGATCGACGGTGGCCTGGAGACGCTCAAGCTCGCGCTGCCGGCCGTGGTCACCACCGACCTGCGCCTGAACGAGCCGCGCTACGTCACCCTGCCCAACATCATGAAGGCCAAGAAGAAGCCGCTGGCCGTGGTCAAGCCGGCGGACCTCGGCGTGGACGTGGCCCCGCGCCTGAGCACGCTGTCGGTGACCGAGCCGCCCAGGCGCGGCGCCGGCATCCAGGTGCCCGACGTCGCCACGCTGGTCGACAAGCTCAAGAACGACGCCAAGGTGATCTGAACATGCCCGTCCTCGTCATTGCCGAACACGACCACGCCAGCCTGAAGCCGGCCACGCTGAACACGGTGACGGCGGCCGCGGCCTGCGGCGCCGAGGTCCATGTGCTGGTGGCTGGATCGAACGCCGGTGCCGCCGCCGCCGCGGCCGCGCAGATCGCCGGTGTGGCCCGCGTGCTGCACGCCGACGACGCCAGCCTGGCCCACGGCCTGGCCGAGAGCGTCGCCGCCACCGTGCTGAGCGTCGCCCGCGACTACAGCCATGTGCTGTTCGCGGCGACCGCCGGCGGCAAGAACGCCGCCCCGCGCGTGGCCGCGCTGCTGGACGTCGCCCAGATCAGCGAGATCACCAAGGTGGTGGCCACCGACACCTTCGAGCGCCCGATCTATGCCGGCAACGCGATCGCCACCGTGCGCAGCGCGGATGCGGTCAAGGTCATCACCGTGCGCACGACGGCCTTCGACGCGGCGGCTGCCACCGGCGGCACCGCTGCCGTGACGACGGTGCCTGCCGCCGCGGCCGACGCCCGCTCGGCCTGGGTCAGCGCCGAGCTGGCCAAGAGCGACCGGCCCGAGCTGACGGCCGCCAAGGTCATCGTCTCCGGTGGTCGGGCGCTGGGCTCCAGCGAGCAGTTCAACGCCGTGCTCACGCCGCTGGCCGACAAGCTGGGCGCCGCACTCGGCGCCAGCCGGGCGGCGGTGGATGCCGGTTATGCACCCAACGACTGGCAGGTCGGCCAGACCGGCAAGGTCGTCGCCCCGCAGCTCTACGTGGCCGCCGGCATCTCCGGCGCCATCCAGCACCTGGCCGGCATGAAGGACTCCAAGGTGATCGTCGCGATCAACAAGGATCCCGAGGCGCCGATCTTCAGCGTCGCCGACTACGGGCTGCAGGCCGATCTGTTCGTGGCCGTGCCCGAGCTGGTGGCCGCGCTGCGGGGGTGACTGCGGCCGTGCCGGCACCGTCGGCAACGGAGTCCATCACATCCTCCAGGACGACGACAGCACGTGCCGACACGGCCATGCTCCAGCCAGAACGGGGCGGCAGGCGGACCGAGGCCAGCGATTCCACCAGGCAGGGCGGTCACCGCGCGGTGCTCGTGGCAGCCTCCGGATGGGTGACGAAGTCCGGCGGCAGCGCAGGCCCCCAGACATAGAAGGCATCCTCAGGCGCATGGTCGGCCGCCGGCCAGTCCAGGTCGGCCGGGATGTGGTCCATGTCGAAGCTGTACTCGACCCAGCCGCCCCAGGGGTCTCGCACGTAGTGGAAGTAGTTCGAGCCCAGCACGTGGCGCCCCAGCCCCCAACCGTCGACATGACCGGCCTGCCGCATGCCCTCGGCACCCAGACCCAGCTCATGGATGCTGCCGACCTCCCAGCTGCTGTGGTGCAGGCCCGGCGCCGACGAACGGGCCAGCGCGATCAGGTGGTGATCGCTGCCGTGGGCACCGTGCAGGAAGGCGATGCCGTCGCCGGCATGGTCCGACAGGCGCAGGCCCAGCACACCGGTGTAGAAGCCGCGCGCACGGCCAACGTCGGGGGTGAACAGCAGCAGATGGGACAGCCGCCGCGGCCGCACCCGGCCGGCCCGGCTGCGCGCCGGCGCGGCGCCCTGCCCCGGCGCCACGGCCACCCGGCTGGGCGGCGCCTTGACCGAGGGCGAGACCTTGTCGGCCACGCGCAGCTGCAGGTGCAGGCCGTCGGGCGCCTGCAGCCACCAGCCGCCGGCGTCGCGTGCCAGCGGATGCGGAGCGGCATGCAGCCGCCGCTCGTCGAGCCGGCGGGCGAAGGCGGCCTCATCCTCGGCGAACAGCCCCAGGCTCAGGTACTGCAGCCGCTGCGGGCCGGGCGCCTGCACCAGGCTGGCCCAGGCCTGGGGATGGCCGTGGGTGTACAGATCCAGGCAGGGCCGGCCAGCCTGCTCGCCGCAGGCCACGCGCAGGCCGAAGGCCTCGTAGAAGTCCCGCGCCTGGGCCAGGTCGGGCACGGTAAGGGTGTAGTGGTCGATCGAATGCACGGCGCACACGCCAGGGCGCTTGCTGACCGGCTCGGGTAGATGGGCCATCGCGGCAGACTCCTGCGGCAAGGCGGACACGGCGGGCACGCGCTCAGGCGACGGTCGGCCGGACATCGTCGCAGGCCTCCTCGGCCACGATCGGGTTGCGCAGCAGGCCGATGCGCTCGATCTCGACCTCGCACACGTCGCCGGGCTGCATCCACACCGGCGGCTGGCGCGCCAGGCCGACGCCGGACGGCGTCCCGGCGACGATCAGATCGCCCGGCTCCAGCGTGTGGGCCACGCTGAGCAGGCTGACCAGCGCGGCCACGTCGAAGATCATGTCGCTGGTGGTGACGCTCTGCAGCAGCTGGCCGTTCAGGCGGGTCTGCAGGCGCAGGCCACGGGCGCCGGGCGGCAGCTCATCGGCGGTCACCAGCGCCGGCCCGAAGGCGCCGCTGTCGTCGAAGTTCTTGCCCAGGGTCCATTGCGCGGACTTGAACTGGTAGTCGCGCACCGACGCGTCGTTGAACACCGAATAGCCGAGCACATGGTCCAGCGCGCGGGCCAGCGGGATGTGGCGGCCGCGCTTGCCGATGACGGCCACCAGCTCACCCTCGTAGTCGAGCTGGGGCGACACGCGGGGCCGCACGATCGGTGCTCCAGCGCCGATCAGGCTGGACGCATAACGCGAGAACACGGCCGGATAGGACGGCGGCTCGAAGCCGCTTTCCAGCGAGTGGTCGATGTAGTTCAGGCCGATGCAGATGATCTTGCCGGGCTGGCGCAGCGGCGGCAGCAGGGTCACCGCCTGCAACGGCAGCCGCTCGCCATGGGTCAGCAGACGGTCGGCGGCGCTGCGCAGGGCCGCGTCGCCCGCGGCCACCAGAACGTCGAGCGTGCCCGGGAAGGCCGCGGCATCGGCCCACAGCACGTGGGCGCTGGCGCCGTCGTCGTCGGCGCACAGCAGGCCCAGGCCGTCGACGGGCGTGGTCGGATGGGTGGCCGGATGGGTGGCGGTTGCGGGATCGTGCGCGGCGCGGCGGACGGTGATGAAACGCATCGAAGGTCTCCGTTCGGTTCGGATGGCGGGAAGAAGGGCGGCCGCCCGGGCCACTCAGGCCGGGAAGGCCGGCAAGGCCGATGGCAGGGCGGCGGGCGGCTCGGCCGCCGCCTGCACGCCAGTGGCCCGGGCCAGCACCGCGGCCGCGGGTGCATGGGCCGCACCGCGCCAGGCGATGTGGTGGTCCGGGCGCACCAGCACCGCCGGGGCGCCGTAGCGCTCGCGCGCGCCGGCATGGGGCCAGCGCAGCACCTTCAGCGGCAGGCCACAGTCCAAGGCCGCCTGCTCCCAGGGCAGCGACGGCGCGTCGTCCAGCAGCAGCAACGTGAAGTCGCGGCCGAAGTGGTCGAGCAGCGAGTTGCCGTCGGCCAGCGGCCAGTGCGGCGCCCGGGCCCCCGGATAGCCCGAGGGCTGGTAGCGGTTGGGATCGTCGGGCGGCGGCGGGCCGTCCTCGGCCGCGACGACGGGGCTGCCCGCATAGCACACGCCCAGCTGCAGGCCGGGGATGTTGAACTCGCGCGCGCCGTGGGCGGCCAAGGCCAGGGCCAGGGCCTCGCGCGCCTGCACCCCGGCGGCGCCGTCGGCCGTCACCTCGGCGGCCACCAGCAGGCGGCCGATGCTGTCGGCCATCGCCCGGGCGAAGCCGGTGTTGCGCAGCGCCATCGGGCGGCGCTCGGCCTCGTAACTGTCCAGCAGGGTCTCGGGCGCCCGGCCCTGCAGCACCAGGGCCAGCTTCCAGCCCAGGTTGACCACGTCGTCGATCGCGGTGTTGTAGCCCATGCCACCGGTGGGCGTGAACAGATGGGCCGCGTCGCCGGCCACCAGCAGACGGCCGGCGCGGTAGCGCTCGGCCACCAGCGCATAACCGGCCGTCCACGGCGTCAGGGCCAGCACTTCGGGCGCCAGGTCGTGCACCGCGGCAGCGCCGATCACGGCGGCCATTACCTGCGCCACGTCCACCCGCTCCACCGATTCGCCCTCGGCCAGCTGGATCAGCAGCACGAAGGTGTCGATGCCGTTGATCGCACACAGCAGGCCGCGCCGCTGCGGGTTGACAGCCCAGTACATCCAGGCCTGGGGCTTGCCCAGGCGGGCATACAGGCCCGGCGCCCGGAAGTAGATCGACAGCATCTGCCCGCCGAGGAACTCGCGCTTCTCGCCGCCCTGGCCGACGTAGCCCACGCCCATGGTCTGGCGCACCAGGCTGCGCGGGCCGTCACAGCCCACCACGTGGCGCGCGCGCAGGGTGAAGTCGCGGCCGTCGGCCAGCGCGCAGACGTCGACCTCGGCGCCGTGCGCCCCGTCGCGCACCGCCAGCGCCCGGTGGCCGAAGCGCACCTGCACCGACGGATGGCTCTCGGCCTGGGCCTTGAGCACCGGCTCGATGTACATCTGCTGGGCGCGGTGGGGCAGCTCGGGCGTGGCCCAGTCCTGGGCGCCGTAGTCGCCCAGCGTGGCCTGGGCAGCGGCGTCGGCCGCGCACGGGATCTGGAAGCGGGTCAGCTCGTGGCCGGCCAGCTGCGTGCAGTAGACGACGTCCTGCGGATGACGCGGCGGCAGGCCCAGTGCGCGGATCTGGTCGGCGAAGCCGCGCCGGCGGTAGTGCTCCATCGTGCGGGCTGAGGTGGCGTTGGCCTTGGGCAGCACCGGGGAGGAGGCATCCTCCTCCAGCACGGTGCAGGCCACGCCGCGGCAGCCCAGCTCGATGGCCAGCATCAGGCCGGCCGGGCCGCCGCCGATGATGGCGACGTCGGTGTCGAAGTCCATGGCAGGCTCCGGAAGATTGGAAATGACGGTGGACATGAGGTGCCGGTGCGCGCTTCAGTCGAGCGTGAGCTTGAGCCGCTTGATCACTTCGGCATAGCGCGCGCCATCGGCGCGCATCAGCTCGCTGACCTGGCTGGCCGGGCCGGGGCTGGCGACGAAGCCGAAGCCGGCATAGGCGGCCCGGGCCTCCGGCTGGGCCAGCACCTCGTTGACGGCGCGGTTGATCTCGTCGACCACCGCCGCGGGCGTGCCGGCCGGCGCCATCAAGGCCACCCAGGTCTGGGCCTCCAGGCCCTTGGGACCGCCGGCCTCCTCCAGCGTGGGCACATCGGGCTGGGCCGGTGAGCGCACCTTGTCGGCCACGGCCAGATAGCGCAGCCTGCCAGCCTTGACCAGCGGCCCGGTGGTGGCCAGCGAGCCCAGCGCCCAGTCCACCTCCTGCGTGGCCACCGCGCTGTAGAGCGCGGCCGTCTCCTTGAACGGCACATGCAGCATGCGGGTGCCGAGCGCCGCATCCAGCCGGGCCGAACCCAGCTGGATCGGCCCGCCCACCGCGTTGGAGCCGTAGCTGAAGCGCCCGCCCCGCGCCGCATCGGCCAGATCGCGCCCGCTGCGCAGCGGGCTCTGGCTGGAGACGGTGACGAAGAAGGCCGCCTTGTAGAGCACGGCCACCGGCACCAGCTCGGTCTGCGGGTCGTAGGCCAGGTTGCGGAACACCAGCGGATTGATGGCGAGGTTGCCCACATCCACCACCACCAGCTCATTGCCACTGGGCGACAGGCGCTTCATCGCGTTGATCGCCAGCACGCCGGCCGCACCGGGCTTGGGCTCGACCAGCACCGGCTGGCCCCAGCGCGCGCCCAGCCGGGCCGCCAGCAGCCGGGCCACGGCATCGGGCCCGCTGCCAGCCGGAAACGCGCTGGTGATGCGCGTCGGCGCGCTGCGCACCGTCTGGGCGCTGAGCGGCGCGGCAGCGGCCCACAGGCCGAGGGCACAGACGGCGATCCGGGTCGCCGCCCGCCGGCGGCTGGGCCGTGTGCTGCGCCGGTTCAGGGGCGGATTGAGGGCGGTCATCGTGTCTCCATCGGATGTCTCTGGCATCGGTCTGATGCGGTGACACCCATGCTAGGAAGCCGAAGCGATGACGGGGAGAATGCAGTTTTCACCCAGCGATGCCTGAGACTCATCAGTGCCCAAGCTTCACCACCTGCGCGACTTCGTTGCCATCGCCCGCACCCGCAGTGCGCGCGCCGCCGCCCGCAGCCTGGGTCTGACCCAGCCCGCCCTCACCCGCAGCCTGCAGGAACTGGAGGCCGAGATCGGCAGCCCGCTGTTCGAGCGCCATGCGCGCGGCATGCGGCTGACCCCCACCGGCGAGCGCTTCCTGCTGCGCGCCCAGACCGCACTGGAGGAGGTGAGGCGCGGCCTGGAAGAAGCCCGACAGGGTCGCGGCGAGATGGACGGCCAGGTCAGCGTGGCCCTGTCCAGCGCGCCGGTGCTCGGGGAGCTGGCCGCGGCCTGCGCCGACTTCCGGCGCGAATGCCCGCGCATCAAGCTGCGCATCGTCGAAGGCCTGTTCCCGGCGGTTGAGCCCGCGCTGCGCGACGGCCGGCTCGACTTCTACCTCGGCCCACGACCCGAGCGCGAACTCGGCCACGCCTACCGGGTGGACCTGGTCTACCGCAACGAGCGCGTGGTGATGGCCCGCCGCGGCCACCCGCTGGGTGGGACCCGCCGTCTGGCCGATCTGCTGGACGCACAGTGGATCGTCACCGGCCTGCGCGAACGGCTGGAACAGGAGTTCGAGGAGCAGTTCGCCGCCCTTGGCTTGCGCAGCCCGGCGGTGCACACGGTGGTGGAATCGATGCTGGCCTTGCTGGCTCTGCTGGAGAGCTCGGACGCGCTGGCCTTCTTGCCGCGCCAGTGGGCCGAGTCACCGTACTTCAGCAGGCTGCTGGCGCCCCTGCCGGTAGAAGACCGGCTGATGGGCCCGGACATCGTCCAGGTCAGCCGCGCTGCCCTGCCGCTGACCCCGGCGGCCGAGCGGCTGTCGCTGCTGCTGCAGCGGGCAGCCGCCACGTGATGGAAATTAATTTCCTCATATCAATCAATAGAAATCATTTTTCAACTTGGTAGACTGCCGTACGATCCACGATCAGGCTTGGCCCGACAGGCCCGAGGCATCCACATGACCGCTCTACCATTGGCTGACCCACCGGACCACCGCCCCTCTCGCCCCCTGCGCATCGGCGTCGTCGGCTACGGCGTCGGCGGGCGCCTGTTCCACACGCCCTACATCGCGGCCGTGCCGGGCTTGACGCTGGTGGGCGTGGTGACGGCCAACCCTGACCGCCAAACCGAGGTGCGCAGCGACTGGCCCGGTGTGCCGACCTTCGACGACCTGGCCGCGCTGCTGGCCCACGGGGTCGATCTCGTCACCATCACCACGCCGCCGCACACCCGCCGCGCGCTGGTGCTGCAGGCCCTGGCCGCCGGCGTCCACGTCATCGCCGACAAGCCCTTCGCGCCCAGCGCGGCCGTGGCCCACGAGATGGCCGCGGCCGCCCGCCAGGCCGGCCGCCTGCTCGGCGTCTTCCACAACCGCCGCTGGGACAGCGATGCGCGCACCGTGCAGGCCGTGCTGGCCAGCGGCCGCCTGGGCGAGATCTGGCGCGTGGAATCGCGCTTCGAGCTGGACCAGCCCGAGACGCTGGAGGCCGGCCCCGACGGCGGCCTGCTGCGCGACCTCGGCACCCACCTGGTCGACCAGATGATGTGGCTGCTGGGCCCGGTCCACAGCGTGCACGCCGAGCTGGACCATGTGGACCGGCCCGCCGGCCGCACCGACGCCGGCTTCTCGATCCATCTGCAGCACCGCAGCGGCGTGCGCTCGCACGTGAGCGCCGGCAAGCTCAACCGCCACGTCGAGAAGTCCTGGCGCGTCTACGGCAGCGGCGGCAGCTACATCGCCAGCGGCACCGACGTGCAGACCCAGGCCCTGCTCAGCGGCCGCCGCCCGGCCGACGAGGGCCCGCGCTGGGGCCACGAGGACGCCCGGCTGTGGGGCACATTGAACACCGCGGACGGCCGCGAGACCGTGCCCTCGGCCCGCGGCGCCTACCAGGACTACTACGCGGCCTTCGCCGCCGCCGTGCGGGGCGAGGGCCCGCTGCCCGTGACCGCCGAGGAGGGCGCCGCGCTGCTGGCGGTGCTGGACGCGGCGCGGGTGTCGGCACGGGAGGGACGGGTGGTCACGCTGGGCTGATGGGCTGATGGGCAGGGTCACGCCCGGCTGACCCCCCACGATCGTCGGGAGAAACCCAGGGTCTTCCTGCGGTCATTGGATGTATTGCGAATCATTCGCACTTACGATCCGCGACCTCATCCGTCACCGCATCCGACCCGCCGTCCCATGAACCAGGATCCACAAGGGCGCCTCGCCCTGGGCCGTCTCACGCTCGCCATCAGCATGGCCCTCGGCAGCACGCTGGCTGCCGCCCAGACGGAGGGCACGGCCGCGGCCGGCACCCCGGCCGCCGTGCCCGAGCAGACCCTGCCCACGCTGCAGGTGCGCGCCCGCACGGACCAGGCCGCCGCCCCCGCCGACCGCAGGACGATCGCGCTCGACGCCCAGGCCCACGCCCGCACGCTGCAGGACGTGGTCGCCGAGCAGCCGCTGGTCAGCGCGCCGGGCGTCGGCGTCGGCGCCTCGCGCAACAAGAGCCGCTTCGACCGCGGCGGCAGCACCGGCTACAACGTGCGGGGCCTCGAAGGCAACCGCGTGGGCATGGACCTCGACGGGGTCGAGCTGCCCGCGGCCAGCACCCGGCCCTACGTCAGCCGGGCCGGGCTGGGCAGCTTCGGCGTCGGCCGCGACCAGATCGATCCGGAGCTCTACACCCGCATCGAGATCGATCCCGGCGTCAGCGGCGCAGCCCGTGAGAGCGCCGGCCTGGGCGGCTCGGTGAGCTTGCGCACCAAGTCGGCCGAACCCTTCCTGCAGGGCGACCGGACGCGCCACCTCAGCGTCAAGCTGGGTGGCGACACGGTCGACGGCTCGACCCAGGCCGCCATCACCGCGGCCGGCCGCTCCGGGCCCTGGGACGGGCTGCTGGTGTACTCGCGACGTGAGGGGCGCGAGACGGACAACCACTCGGCGACCACGCCCGCCAACCCGGACGACTGGCGCTCCCATGCGCTGCTGCTCAAGGGCGGCCTGAAGGCGGGCCAGGACCACCGTCTGGTGCTGTCGGCCGATCTCTACCAGCGCGCCAACGCCTCGGCCTGGGACACGCTGGGCACCACCGGCACCGCGGTGGCCAGCCAGTCGACGCAGGACAGCGACACGCGCCGCGCCACGCTGCAGCTGCAGCACCAGTGGACGCTGCCCGAAGGCCACCTGATCGACGGCCTGCAGACCCGGCTGTACGTGCAAGGCGCCCGCACGCAGGACGCGACGGACACGCTGACGCTGTCCTCGGCCCTGAGCACGCACGATGACACCGGCACCCGGTCGCGCATGCGCGGCCTGTCGTCCACGGCGGACAAGCGCATCGGCGCGCACCGGCTCAGCATCGGCCTGAGTGCTGCCGCCGAAGATGCGGAGCGTCCCTGGACGGTCAGCGGCGTGGTCACGCCGCAGCCCGACAGCCGCACGCGCCGGGTCGGCGTCTTCGTGCAGGACGAGATCAGCCTGCTGGATGGCGGCCGCCTGCGCCTGACGCCGGGTCTGCGCGTCGACCATGTGGAGACCGAGGCCCGCAACCTGGAGGCCTTCGCGTCCAGCGGCCTGTCCGCCAGCGGCGCGCAGGCGCTCTACGGCCGTCCGTCGCGCCACACGCTGGTAAGCCCCAGCCTGAGCCTGGTCTACGACCTGACGCCCGGACTGAAGGCCCATGCCGGCATCCGCCAGAGCCACCGGGCACCGGGCGCAGGCGAGCTCTACGGCTCCTGGAACAATGGCTCCAGCACCGCCTCCTACCACCTGGTGGGCAACACGGCGCTGCAGCCCGAGAGCGGACGCACCGTCGATGTCGGCCTCGCCGGCCATCCGGCGGCCGGCGTCACGCTGTCGGCATCCGCCTTCCACAGCCAGTACGAGGACTTCATCGCCTACACCCGCTACACGCGGGCGGGCCAGCCGGCCCTGTTCACCGGCCTGCCCTCGACCATCACCATCCTGTACCAGGCCGAGAACCGCGACGAGGCCACGATCTACGGCGTGGAGACCGCGCTGCGCCTGGACCACGGCACCTGGACACCCGCACTGGCCGGCGTCTACACCACCTGGGCCATGGGCCTGAGCCGCGGCAGCTCCAGGTCCAGCTATGCCGGCGACCAGGACGTGGCCCTGGACAGCGTGCAGCCCGACAAGGCGGTGATCGGCGTCGGCTACGACGCCCCCGAGAAGACCTGGGGCCTGCGCCTGAGCGGCACGCTGGCCCGCGCCAAACAGGCCGTGGCGACCAACCGCGAAGCCTATGCCAACAGCGGCACGGACCTGACCGCATCGACCACCGCCTTGTTCCGCACGCCGGGCTACGGCGTCTTCCACCTGGCCGGCCACTGGCAGATCGACCGCCAGTGGCGGATCGATGCCTCGGTGCGCAACCTCGGCGACAAGCGCTACTGGGATTA
Organism: Pseudaquabacterium rugosum; assembly: GCF_038066575.1. Lineage (NCBI taxonomy): Bacteria > Pseudomonadati > Pseudomonadota > Betaproteobacteria > Burkholderiales > Sphaerotilaceae > Pseudaquabacterium > Pseudaquabacterium rugosum. The sequence goes on from NZ_JBBUTF010000006.1 coordinate 48,590, forward strand.
CGCCAGCGTGCGCTCCCTGCAGCCCTCGGTGGCGGCCGACCAGCGCGACATCGAGCTGCTGACGGCGCCCGGCCGCAGCGTGGCCCTGTCGCTGAGCGGCGTGTTCTGACGCCCGGACCGAGGAGACCCCCATCATGCATGAAGCCCCCCTGCGCCGGCCGGCCCGCACCGTGACCCGACCCCTGATGATGTCCGTCATGCTGGCGGCCGCCGGCCTGATGCTGGGCGCCTGCGGCACCCCGGCATCGACCGCCGGCCACACCGCCACCGCGACGGACGGCCACAGCCGCGCCGCCTTCATGGCCGCCCATGACACCGACCGCGACGGCACCGTCACGCGGGCCGAGTACGACGCGGTGCGCCACCAGCGCTTCGCCGCCGGCGACCGCGACGGCAACGGCGTGCTCGACGAAGCCGAGTACGTCGCCGAGTTCGAGGCCCGCCTCAAGCGCCAGTACCTGGACGAGCAGCGCGAGCCCGACGCGCGCTACGAACGGGCGATCCGGCAGGCCCATGTGCGCTTCGCGCTGGTCGACCGCGACCGCGACGGCCACTACACCCGCGAGGAAGACCAGGCCGCCGCCGCCCGCACCTTCCGCGGCCACGACACGAACGCCGACCAACGGGTCGACCGCCTGGACCCGCTGCCGCCGCCGCGCCGACCGGCAGCGGCCGATGCGGACGCGGACGCTGGACGCCGCTGAGCCCGATGCCTCCCTCCTCGGCCCCCGGGCGGGCGCGCTGGCTGCGCACGCTGCACCAGTGGCACTGGATCAGCTCGGCGGTGTGCCTGATCGGCATGCTGCTGTTCGCGCTGACCGGCATCACCTTGAACCATGCGGCGGACATCCCGGCGCGTGCCGACGTGCAGCTGCGCCAGGCCCGCCTGCCGGACGATCTGAGGCGCACATTGAGCCGCGCGGCCACGCAGGATGAGGGTGACGACAGCCGCCCGCTGCCACCGGCCCTGCGCGACTGGCTGGCCACGCAGCTGCAGCTGAGCGCGGAGGCGCTGTCCGCGCAGGAGGCCGACTGGTCGCCGCAGGAGATCCAGCTCTCGCTGCCGCGGCCAGGCGGGGATGCGTGGCTGCGCATCTCGCTGGACGACGGCGCCGTCGTCCACGAGCGCACCGACCGCGGCTGGATCGCGCTGCTCAACGACCTGCACAAGGGCCGCCATGCCGGGCCGGTCTGGCGCGGCTTCATCGACGTCTTCGGCGTCGCCTGCCTGGTGTTCTCGGTCAGCGGCCTGCTGATCCTGCAGCACCACGCCGGCCACCGTGCGGGCACCTGGCCGCTGGTCGGCCTGGGCCTGGTGCTGCCGCTGCTGCTCGTCATCCTGTTCATCCACTGACCTGGCGGCCTGCCGCCGCCCGACCCTCATGAGCCTTCCGACCTGGTCCCGCCGCCTTCCCGTGGCCCTGGCCGCCGCCGGCACCGCCTGGCCGGCCCTGGCTGCGGATCTGACGCTCAAGCTCGAACTGCCGCGGCTGGACGTGGCCGAATATCACCGCCCCTACGTGGCCATCTGGCTGGAGCGGCCCGACCAGAGCTTCGCCGGCAACCTGGCCGTCTGGTACGACATCAAGCTGCGCAACCAGGGCGGCACCAAGTGGCTGAAGGATCTGCGCAGCTGGTGGCGCCAGAGCGGACGCGAGCTCACCCTGCCGCTGGACGGCCTGAGCACCGCCACACGCGCCCCCGGCGAGCACAGCCTGACGTTCGCCGGCACGCGCGCGCCACTGGCCGGCCTGCCCGACGGCGACTACCAGCTGGTGGTCGAAGCGGCCCGCGAGACCGGCGGGCGCGAGCGCGTGAAAGTGCCGTTCCAGTGGCCGCCCAAGGCCGCCGCCACCGCCCAGGCCCGCGGCCGCGAGGAGCTGGGCGGCGTCAGCCTGCAGCTCAAGCCATGAGCCTGTACGCCCGCCCCGCCGCCCTTCCCTGTCCGACGCACCGATCGATGATGCCCCTGCCCGCTCCCCGACCCCGATCCCTCCGTGGCCGCCACTTCGCCCTCGCGGCCTTGCTGGCCCTCGGCCTGCCGCTGTCCGGCCACGCCCACCGCGTGTGGCTGCTGCCCTCGGCCACCGTCCACGCCGGCCAGGATCCCTGGCTGACGGTCGACGCGGCCGTCTCCAACGAGCTGTTCTCCTTCGAGCACGTGGCGCTGCGCCTGGACGGCCTGAGCATCACCGCCCCCGACGGCCGACCGCAGACCGTGACCCACACCGCCCAGGGCGCGCTGCGCAACACCTTCGACCTGAAACTCACCCAGCCCGGTACCTATCGCATCGCGGTGCTCAGCGACCAGCTGATCGCCAGCTTCAGGTCGCAGGGCGAGCCGCGCCGGCTGCGCGGCACGGCCGAGAGCCTGGCCCGCGAGATCCCCGCCGACGCCCAGCAGCTGAACGTGACGCGCTCGCTCAGCCGCGTCGAGACCTTCGTCACCGCCGGCCGGCCGTCGACCCAGGCGCTGCAGCCGGTGGCCACCGGGCTGGACCTGCAGACCCGCCCACACCCCAACGATCTGCAGGCCGGCAGCCCCGCCACGCTGCGCTTCACGCTCGATGGCCGACCGGCGGCCGGCCTGAACGTGACCGTGGCCCTGGGCGGCAAGCGCTATCGCGACCAGCCGGTCGAGATGCAGCTGACGACGGACGCCCAAGGTGAGGTGCAACTGACCTGGCCGCAGGCCGGCATGTACTGGGTGCAGGCCCTGCCGCCGCGCGACGAGAAGAACGCGCCGGTCGGCACGCTGGCCGCGCCCGTGCGCCGCGCCAGTTATGCCGCCACGCTGGAAGTCCTGCCCCCGTGACCGGCCCATGGCGCTGACCGAGACCCGGGCCGCCGCACACCGCCCGGCGGCCCCCCCCCGCGTGCTGCTGCCCCTGCAGGCCACGCCGATGGCGCCACCCGCGCTGGGCCTGGTGCGCCAGCAGCGGGGCGGCCACACCATGGGCACCCACTGGCAGGTGCAGTGGTACGGGCCGGAGCACGCACCCGCCGGCCCGCACCTGACCGCGGCCCTGCAGCAGGTGCTCGACACGGTGATCGCCCAGATGAGCCCCTGGCAGGCCGACACCGTCATCAGCCACTACAACCGCGCGCCGGCCGGCCGCTGGGTCGAGCTGCCCGAGGACTTCCTGACGGTGCTGCGCTGCGCCCTCACCATCGCCGAGGACAGCGACGGCGCCTTCGACCCCTGCGCCGGCCCGCTGGTCGATGCCTGGGGCTTCGGCCCCGGACCACGCCACGACGCCCCCGGCTTCCGCCCGCCGGATGCCCGCGACCGGGCCCGCGCACAGGCCGCCGCGCCGCACGGCAGCTGGCGCCGCCTGCGCCTGGACGGCACGCGCCTGCTGCAACCCGGCGGCATCCGGCTGGACTTCTCGGCCATCGCCAAGGGCCATGCGGTGGACCGTCTGGTGCAGACCCTGCAGGCGGCCGGCATCGCCCACGCCCTGGTGGACATCGGCGGCGAGCTGCGCGGCATCGGCCTGCGCGGCGACGGCCAGCCCTGGTGGGTCGGCCTGGAGGCACCGCCCGCGGCACACGCCGATGCCGGCGGGCCCACACCCACCCGCATCGGCCTGCACGGCCTGGCCGTGGCCACCTCGGGCGACTACCGCCGCTGCTACACCGACGCCGACGGCCGCCACCGCGCCCACACCCTCGACCTGCGCACCGGCCAGCCGGCCGACCACGGCGTGGCCTCGGTGAGCGTGGTCCATGCCTCGTGCATGCAGGCCGATGCCTGGTCGACCGCGCTGATGGCCCTGCCCTGGCCCGAAGGCCTGGCACTGGCCCGGCTGTACGGCCTGGCCGCGCTGTGGCGGCTGCGCGATCCTGCCGGCGGGCTGCATGAACAGCTCAGCCCCGCCCTGGCGGCGCTGGCCGCATGAGCCCCGACCGGCTGGCCGCCGCGGCCGCGGTCCTGGTCAGCTATGGCCTGATGTGTGCGGCCATCCTGCGGGCCCACCGACAGCGCGCCCGAGCGGCCGAGGCCCGGGCCCGATCGCTGGCCCGATCCCCAGACCCGGTGTCGACCACAGCCCCCGCGGCCCCCGTGCAGCCGCCACTGCGCGTGGCCCATGCGGGCCAGAGCGGCCAGGCCGAGGCCCTGGCCACGCAGGCCGCACAGGCCCTGCATGCGGCCGGACGACCGGTCACGCTGCTGACGCTCGGCGCGCTGCAGGCCCCGGCGTTGCGCGACGGCGGCCCGCTGCTGATCGTCGCCAGCACCGCCGGCGAGGGCGATCCACCCGACAACGCGGCAGCCTTCGCCCAGGACGTGATGGCCCACCGCCCCCGGCCCGACCTGCAGGGCCTGGACTACGCGGTACTGGCGCTCGGCGACCGCCGCTACGCCCGGTACTGCGCCTTCGGCCACGCGCTCGACACCTGGCTGGCCGAATGCGGTGCCCACCGCCTGTTCCCGCGCATCGATGTCGATGCCGGCGATCCGTCGGCGCTGGCCGCCTGGCAGCGCCAGCTGCAGACCCTGGGGGCCGCGCCGGCGGACCCGGCACACCCGTCTCCCACCGCCGCCCCCTTCCAGCCCTGGCGCATCGTGCAACGCCGGCACCTGAACCCCGGCAGCGCGGGCGGCCCCTGCTTCCACCTGGAGCTGGAGCCGGCCGAGGGCCCCCCGCCCCACTGGGAGCCCGGCGACCTGCTGCAGCTGCACGTGCCCGAAGAACCGGGCCGCCCGCGCGACTACACCATCGCCTCCGTGCCCGCGGACGGCCGCGTGCATCTGCTGGTCCGCCAGCAAGGCCGGGCGGACGGCCGCAGCGGCCTGGCCTCCGGCTGGCTGACCCGCCACACCGCCCCCGGCGACACCCTGCCGATGCGTGTGCGCGCCCATGCGGGCTTCCGCATCGGCGGCAACCGCACGCGCCCGCTGGTGCTGATCGGCAACGGCACCGGCCTGGCCGGCCTGCGCGCCCACCTCCGGGCCCGGGCCGGCCACCCGGCAAGCGGCCAGCTCGCCGCACCGGCCTGGCTGCTGTACGGCGAACGCAGCGCCGCCCATGATGACCATTACGCCGAGGAGCTGGCGCAGTGGCAGGCCAGCGGCCTGCTGCGCGAGCTCGACCGCGTCTACTCCCGCGACACGCCCCAGCAGCCCTATGTGCAGCACCGCCTGCGCGAACGCGCGCCACGGCTGCGCCAGTGGCTGGAAGCCGGGGCCGCGATCTACGTCTGCGGCAGCCGCCAGGGCATGGGCCAGGCGGTGCACGGGGTGCTGGAAGAGCTGCTCGGCCACGCCGGCCTGCAGGCCCTGAGCGCGGCCGGGCGTTACCGGAGGGATCTGTACTGAGGCCGGAAGCGCCGCTGGCTCGGCGCACCGGCCGCCGTGCCGGCCCGCGATCAGCCCTGGACCGTTCCGGTCGCGTCTGCAACACGCCCGACGGATGGCCCTTGCGCGCCAAGGTCTTGCGCGGCGACAGGACCCCGATGACGCCGGAACGAAACAATGCCGGCGAGGGCTGGCACCCATGCCGGCCCGTGGTGTTCCATCGCCCGCCGCGGCGGGCCTGCCCTTTCGATGACTGCCCCATGGATCTGCTGAACCTGCTGAACTGGCGCTACGCCACCAAGAAATTCGACCCCACCCGCGCCGTGCCCGAGGCGGCGGTGGAACGCATCACCGAGGCGGTGCGGCTGACGGCCTCGTCGTCCGGCCTGCAGCCCTACCAGCTGCTCGTGGTCACCAACCCCGAACTGCGCGAACGCATCCGCGCCGTGGCCTGGAACCAGGCGCAGGTGACCGAAGCCTCCCACCTGCTGGTCTTCGCGGCCTGGGACAACTACACCGCCGAGCGCATCAACCGCGCCTTCGACCTCGTCAACGAACAGCGGGGCTTCCGCAACGAGGGCTGGGAGGCGTATCGCCAACAGGTCCTGGCCAGCTACGTGCCGCGCGACCCCGAAGTCAACCACGCCCACGCCGCCCGCCAGGCCTACATCGGCCTGGGCAGCGCGCTGATCGCCGCCGCCGCCGAGCAGGTGGACGCCACGCCGATGGAGGGCTTCGACCCCGCACAGGTCGACGAGATCCTGGGCCTGAAGGCCGAGGGCCTGCGCAGCGTGATCCTGCTGCCGCTGGGCTACCGTGCCGCCGAAGGCGACTGGCTGGTGAACCTGAAGAAGGTGCGGCCGGCGCGGGCGGATTTCGTCAGCGAGCGGTGTTGAGGGTCAGCAGGCCCTGCCATCCGCCGCCGTTCACCGCCCGCAGCCGTCGCGCCGGCACGCGCCCAGCGCCTGCGTCTGGCTCGATGGCTGAAAGAAACTGACGGCGGTGGTCACCACGTTTCCATCGCGGGTGGTGAAGTTCAGGCCGATCTCCGCATGGACGGGGGTGACCAGGCTGGCGCCCGGCGTGAGGGCGGGCAGCTGCGCCCGGGTCGCGCCGCGGTCGGGATAGCCCCAGCGGATGCTGCCGCTGGACGGGAAGCGCCGGCCCTGCGCGTTGGCCTGGCCCTGGACGATGGCGTAGGCCTCGGACAAGCCGAGCACACCACCGTTGGGCAGGACGCCCGGAGCGGACTAGGTGGCGTCGACGGCCAGGGCCGACTTCGACCGCACGGCGCTGGCGATGTCCTCGGGCGGGCTGGACAGGGCCGTGAAGGACGGGAAGCCGGCGGCCAGCGCGGCCGCGCTGTAGGGCAGATGCTTCAAGGTGGCGGTGTAGGTGGCGATCGGCACCTTGCCGGCCTGGCCATTGACGGTCTTCCAGCCGTCATCGGCATACACCGTGAAGGTGTAGATCCCGCCGGCCACCAGTCCGATGCTGTCGAAAGCCGCATCCGCATCGCCGACCGCGAGATAGCCGTGGGCGCCCCAGGTGCTGCCTGAAGCGCCGTTGCGCACGCAATCGGCCTGGCTGGCCTCGGCATAGCCGCCAGCGGCGGTGCGACAGACCCGGAAGGCATCGGTGTCCTGCGCGTCCACCTCATGGCCGGTCTTGCCGTCCAGCAGCGGGTCATCGCGCAGGATCCGCGGCGACAGCAGCTTGAAGACCGCCGGCTGACCATTGACGGTCAGCCCGGGGCCGGACACGGTGGCATAGTGGCCACACGCCCCGGATCGGAAACCAGCAGACCGATGTACCTGGAATAGCCCACGCCCGGAGACAAGGAGGCCCCCGTGTCCAGAGCGTGGTACTCGGTCCGGACGTTGCGCGCATGGACCGACACCCGCACCACCCGGCGGTTGCCGTGGAAGCGCCACTCGGCACGGCTCTCCGGCGTGGCGCAGGGCGCGCCGTTCAGCAGCGTGCTGCCGGCGCTGCTGCCGTGGATGAGCGTCTCGCGGTTGGCCACGTTCACCGTGCCGTCGGCATGGTGGATGTCGTACTGGACATCGACCTCGTGCCGGCTGCTGCCATCGCCGTTGGTCAGCGTACGTTGGGCCAGCACCACCAGGTTGTGCCGGGTGCTGCCGATGAGGTAGCCCCGACCGTCCACCGCCTGTGGGTCGGCATCGAAACCCGCGACGAACGCGGCCTTGGTCCAGCCGTCATTCAGATAGCACGCATCGTGGTGGGCGTACATGGCCGCTCCGCTGGACGGCAAGGCCGTGGCTCGGTCCGCGTCCAGGCGGGCGATGAATGCGCTGACCTCGGCGACCAGGGCCGCGTTCTGCCCCGGGTCGACGGTCATATCGCCGGTGCCGCCCCCACCGCCGCCGCAGGCCACCAAGGCCGTGCAGACGCCCACCGTCCACAGCCGCTTCGTGTCGATCCGCATGGCTGTTCCCTCCCTGTGTCCGAGCCATTGCTGCCGCGCCCCCCGGCGCGGGTCTTCCGGCACCCTAGCATCGGGGCCCCGGAAGCCAGACGATCACGCGCAAACCGTGCGGCTCACGGCCTCGGGACGTCATCCGTCGAGAGGATGGCAGCGCCTGACCTGATGGACCTGCACCCGCCCAGCCCGGCCGCCGTTCGTCAGGGCCGCGGCGGTGGGGGGGCTGACGGCTGTCATGGGGAGAAAGACTCACGCACGGGATGTCTTTGGCTGCTTCAGACTGATGGCGGTCGCTCGCTTGCTCGGCTATCAGTGACCACTAACGACCCTGAAGCGACATCCAGATTCCAGATCGCGCAGTCTCGAACCGGACCGTCAGGCCGCTGCGCTTTGCGGCGACTCCGGTTCAGTTTTTGCCTCCTCAGCGCGTTCATCCGCTTCGTAGGCGAGGGGCAACATCAATGCTTGACTGCTGCTTAGAGCCGCTAACATTACCCAGAAAGCGAACGCATGCAGATGATGCAGCAAGCAAGCGACAGAAGCGCCACATGAGTGGCGATTTGACGCTCGAACCGGATCCGCAGCTTGCCGAAGGCTGCCAGCCAGGCATGCGTGCGTTCCACCACCCAGCGATGCTTGCCCAGTCGATCGTTGCGTTCGATACCCTTGCGGGCGATCCGCGCCTGGATGCCGATCTTGCGCAGGTGCTGCCGACATCGCATGAAGTCGTAGCCCTTGTCAGCATGCAATTTTCGCGGCCATCGCCTTGGTCGTCCGCGCTTTCCCGGGACAGCCGGTAGCGCGTCAACCAGCGGCTCGAAGACGATCGAATCGTGGCGATTGGCTCCGGTGACGCAGAACGTCAATGGGATGCCGTTGACGTCCGTGATGAGGTGCCTCTTGCTGCCGAGCTTGCCCCGATCGGTCGGGTTGCGCCCCGTGTACTGCCCCCCCGGGGGCTGGAGACCGAGGCTCCATCAATGCTGACTCGACTCAGGTCCAGTCGGTCGGCGGCCCGCAACTTGGCCAGCAACACCAGATGCAACTGGTGCCAGACACCACTGGCCTGCCACTCGCGCAGCCTTCGCCAGCAGGTCATTCCACAGCCGAAGCCCAGCTCTTGCGGCAGGTCCTCCCAGGCGATACCCGTGCGCAGGACGAACAGGATGCCGTTGAGCGCCTGCTCGTCGGACACACGGGGCCTCCCGCCTTTGGGTGAAGGTTGGTGCTTCGGCAGCAGCGGCTCGATCTGTGCCCACAGTGCTCCGCTGACTTCTTTCCTTCTGGCCATCGCCTCTCAACCGCTCAATCTGGACCTCAGATGAGAGGTAATGTTAGCCGCTCTTAGCGTGGTCGTGCCGCCTCCGACTTGAAGGTCTTCTCCTGGCGACGCTTCTACGTGCTGGATAGGTGGCTCCACCGGATCCTTCGCTTCCCCATCGAACGTGAGATACGGAGGCTGCATGCACATCAACGCACGCAGCTTTATTGCTCGTCGACGCGGCGGCGAACTGGCGAGCCGTACGGCTGCCTCAATCGCCTTCCCGAGGACCTTGGCGTAGACACGCCTACGTGCCTGCCTGTAGCCCTCGACACGAGAGTACGGTATGGAGGAACCGTTGCTCTTGAGTGCCATGCCGCTCGCAAAATCAAGCGCGACCTTCAAGAGTTCCTCCTGATTACAGTGCGGGTGTCGGAGGCTCGCTTCGACGATGTGACCCATGAGCTCCGCAAACGCCTTGAACTGAGTGGGGTGCCGCGCTTGCAGTTCGAGGAACTCGAACGCAACAGAAACCGCCGACACAAGCTCAGTGGAGCTGGAGGCCAGGTAGTCCTTGAACCGCTGAAGGCCCTCAGTTAGCGCGTAGCCTCCTTGTAAGCACATGAACACCAAGTCGTACGAGCCTAGCGAGACGAAGCTGCGATTCCGCAGAAACATTCGAACGACAGCGTAGGAGTATTGCTGGTGCGTCAGCTTCCCTCGTTCTCCGGCGTACCGGAGAACCTCCTGCGGCCACACCGACTTGAGCTTCGCCGATACGAGGCCGAACTGGGCGAGTCGCCCGTCAACGGTGAACAGGGTCGCGTTCCTCTCCGCAGTCAATAGCAGTGCAGCGAGTTCCTCGTCTTCGAGTACGTCCTGCGCTCGCTCCAGGTCTGCTGGAAGCTCTTCCGGTCCATAAGCAGGAACCATCACACAGTGCTGTCGGACCGCGTCAACCATGGTTTGAATGAACGCAGTCTGCTGCTCCCTGTCCTGGTTCGTGTACTCGACAAACCGCATCGTGCCGTTGTCATCGAACATCTGCCCGCCGGAGCGCTCGAGCTTCGCCTCTTCGAGTCGAGCTTCGAGAGTCTCAACGGCCTTCGTAGAGATGTAGACGCGAGGCAGCGCCGCCAGAGCGGCAAGGCAGTCAAGTGAAGCCAGCTCGGCAACGGTCGCAGCATCAACAACATACTCAGCGTCGGGCCGTTGGAGCAATTCGACGGCAGCCTCCCGTTGCTCCTTGGTACCAGCGCACACAAACAAGGGAGGTGCGTCAGACGGCCACCCAGCAACCATGTCGAGCACGCTTCGCCCGATCAGCTTGCCCAGAATTCCCAGCGTGATGGGGTTGTCCGCATAGCCCTGAAGCGCTCGCCGTGAGTGCTCAGACTGCCGCTTCAGCATGGCGTGCACGTGGCTAAAGTCGACGCCTTTGTCTGTCCTCGGGACAGGCACGGACATCAACGGCAGGTCCGAAGCAATCGGCGAGTTGACCCGTTCCTGCGCGATGCGAAGCAGCCGCCGGAAGATGCTTGTCACCCCTTCGACAACGAAGCGCTGTTCGGTTCCGAATGGCCCGGGCAGAGAGACTTGCTGGCCCACGGCCACGCCCAGTAGGCTGCGGGCTACGTCATCGGACGGGGCGACCATGCCTCCCCGGGCTGGGAGGTCCAGCAAACCCTCCGGGTCCAGCGAAAGTGTCACCGTCTCGCCCAATTCGTTCTTGAGCGTCACGACTGCCCCAGGCTGAACTTCCGACAGTTCCTCGTCCATGAACGGAAGCTCTTGAGGCCCGGCCACGATGGCGATGAAGTAGGCTGAGGCTGCGTCTACATCGTCGAGGTTGCGACGAAACATGCCATACAGCCGCAGCATGCCGGTCTCTTTGCGGCCGAAACGGAGCTCAAGGGACGCAACCTGAGCAAGAAGTCTTGGTGGCCCTGACAACTGGGCCGGTACCGACTCAAGCGCATAGTGGAATCGGGCCATCTTGCGCATCTTGAGGTCAAGCGCGAGACGTAGCAGCCAGCCGCCGGCCTCCTGTGGCCGCCGCTCGCAATGCAACTCAGCAAGGGGAACCAGAAACTCCCAGTCCGATGCCTGCTGCCCTAGTTCAATCGCGAGGCTCAATGCTCGCTCGTCGCTTGTCCAGGTGTCTGGAAACGACAAGACCAGTTCCTTCGCCTTGCGCAGCGCGCCTGTGCGCACATAGCAGCGAAGCAGCCGGTTGTGGAGCTCGGAGTGCTTGCCGCGTGGGGCAAGTAGCTCGTACTGACGCGCGGCAAGCTCCAGCTTGTCCGTGGCGAAGAGCAGATCCGCGAGCAAGAGTCGCTCTGCCGGAGCAGTGTCCTTTGACACAAGGGTGCAGGCCTTCTCAATCGCCGCATCGGCTGCCACTTCATCTTTACCCGCATGCAGTATCCGGGCGCCGCCACATATGACGGCGAGGCTGTCTGAGTTCGCAACATCCGCTGCCTTGACCTCCGTCAGCGCTTGCTGCTTGCGGGTGCCTGAGCGCCAAAGAGCGACCCACCGCATAGCGCGCAGAAGGTGTGGAACCTCTACCTGCTGGTAGCCGTTTCGCGTCACCAACGCCTGCACGGCCTCGACCAGCTGAACGTCGCCTACACCAGAGGCATACTCCGCGACCAGAATTAACGCCTCTTCCTCAAGGTCGTCCAGCCACTCCCGACCAAGCTGGACAAACTCGTCTGAGCGGTCCAGTCGACGATAGGCTTCTAGTGCGACGCGTTTCAGCCGAGGTGTCAGCACGCCGGCGTGTCGTGCCTCATTGACAAGGGCCAAAGTCTCATCAGGCGTACCCAGCACAAGGTAGCTGTAGCCAAGGTGCACCAGCGTGTCTTCGACTGAGCCCGGCGATTGCACCGCCCAAACACGGTCTTTTCGCGGTGTGAGCGCCTCGACGGCCCGCCTGAGCGCGGTGATTGCTGCTTCGCCCACCAAGCCATGTGCGACCTTTACGGGGTCGCTGGCAACTGCCTCGAGTGCCAGCACCAGCGCCGTGTTCCTGACAAAAAAGGCAGCGTTCGGCTTGGCCAATGCTTTAGCGCTCAGCTCGACGGCGCCAGTTAGGTCTCCGGCCTTCTTCCGCGCCCACGAAACGAGCTGCAGCACATCGCAGTTGTCGCGCATCGCGGCCGGTGCATCAGCGAGCGCTAGGATGTTCCCTTTGACCATCCTGGCATTGGCATGGGCAATCCAGACGTGCACTGATGCGGGATACCTTGCGAGTGCCTCATCCCCTGCGGCCAGTGCCTCGTCGACCTTGTCAGTGAAGAGTAGGCCTCTGACCTTCGCCGCTGCGATTATCTCGTCGTCGGGATACAGCTCGGTGGCGCGAAGGAAGTCAGGGGCGGCAGCAGCGCCGCTCTCTAGATGCCACGTGCAGACGCCCCGCTGCACGTACCAGCGCGCCTGCTGGTGAGCATCGAAGAGCGACATGTCGGCGCCGATACGCTGCAAGTCTTCAATGGCATCCTTGAACCTTGCGGCTCGAAGCACGTCGTTGACGGCGTCAAGTTGCGAAGTAAGGAACTTGTTGACCGAGTCGGCGCGGCCGCTGGGCAGGCCCGTAAGAACTTCCAGCTTGGAGTAGATGCTGAGCAGGTTCGCCTCAATCCCTGCGTTCTGCTCATCCAAGCGGTGAAAGACGGCGCCAGGTGCATTTGGAGCGTAGTCATTCTGGAGCTTCGAACTGCCGCGAATGTGCCGGCAGAGGTCCTGCCAAAACTCAATCTTGATCGGATACTGCCCCTCAGCCACCCTGGCATCGGACAGGCCCTGCACTTCCCGCAGGAGCACCGCATCACTCGTTGCAGTGGTAGCGACGATGAGGCGGACGATTGGGGTGTTTGCCTTGTCGGCTTCGGAGACCTCGTGCTCTACGTGCTTGAACTTCAGAGCACCGTCTGCGTACCTCTTGCACTGGACGCCGAGCCGGCCTTCTGGCGCGTCGATGAACACATCGATGCCGCCCTGCTTCTGGCCCCGACGCCCGTTCGTCTGCGGCAATGGGTCATTGAAGACGGTCCCGTAGATTCGGGCGCACATGTCTTCGAAGGCCCCATCGTCGGTGGGCTTCGAAATTTCGAACTGCACGTTGTGCATCTTCCTCCCAGCGGGCGTGACAACGGGTCCAGCCAGGCCCGGTCAGCGAACAGATAGTGGGAATCTTACTTTGGCAAGCCGCCCTCAACCCCACGAGCTGTCCGCGGCCGACTTCCTTGATGCAGTCTGTCGCCGGCGCCCGCTCCTGGCCGACAGCGGTCCCTTCGATGAGGTGCCGCGAATGACCGCAACCGCTGCAAAGCAGTCGCTCTTTCGGCATGGCACAAGGCGCATGTAGCGCCCTGGTAGCTTGCAGCCAACACGCAGAATCAACAGCTTCTGCAACGACCGTTCAGCAGGCCAGGAGAGCACCGCCGAGTGCAACCGCCTGCGTCGAAGCCTGCTGACCTGCCCCCAGAAAAGCCCAGCTCACCTCACCGCAGCGCCTGACTCGGCGACGGCAACTCGGCCGCCGCCGTCGGCCGCACCGTGAAGCTGTTAGCTCCCTGGTCGTACTGGCCGAGGTAGCGGGCGATGGTCTCGAAGGTGGCCGTCACCGGCTCGCCCTCCTGGTCGGCCAGCGAGACCTCGCGGGAGAACAGGCTGCCGAGGGTCAGCTTCAGCGGGCTGACATTGACCTTCTGCGCGGTGAAGTACTTGCGGTTGGCCGTCTTGATGGTCTGCACGTCGCCGGTCTGGTAGACGGCCGACTGGATCACGTCCAGCGTGAACTCGGTGCAGTTCTGCCGCCCCAGCGTGTAGGGGTTGGCGATCACCGAACAGGCGGGCTCATGCAGGGTCTGGTAGCGCGGCGAGGTGATCACGTCGAGCAGGCGCTGCTGCAGCGTCGGCGAGGGGATCAGCACGCCGGCCTCCAGCTCCACGGCGCCGGAGAAGAAGTCCACCGGGTAGTCGACCACCAGCCCGCTGACGTCGGGCCGGCCGTCGAGCTGGTAGAGGTTGTGGATGGCGTAGCCCAGATGCTTCTGGCCATCCGAGGTCTGGATCTCGGAATAGACGGCGAAGGCGATGTGGGTGTAGTGCATGCCCTCGGGCAGTTCGGATGCTTCACGGCTCGCGCGCCGCCCCACCCTTGAACAAGGCCATCGCCGTGCCGATCAGCGTCGAGACCTCGCCCATGTGGCCGGGCACGATCATCGTGTTGTTCTTCTGCGCCAGCTGGCCGTAGGCCTCGACCGCCTTCTCGGCCACCTTCAGCTGCACCGCCTGCTCGCCGCCGGGCTGCTGGATGGCCGCGGCGATCTTGCGGATGGCCTCGGCCGTCGCCTCGGCCACCGCCTCGATGGCGGCGGCCTGGCCCTGGGCCTGGTTGATGTCGGCCTGCTTCTGGCCCTCCGAGCGCGCGATGAAGGATTCGCGCTCGCCGGTGGCGATGTTGATCTGCTCCTGCTTGCGGCCCTCGGAGGCGGCGATCAGCGCGCGCTTCTCCCGCTCGGCGGTGATCTGGGCCTGCATCGCGTGCAGGATCTCGGCCGGCGGGGTCAGGTCCTTGATCTCGTAACGCAGCACCTTGACGCCCCAGTTCAGCGCCGCCTCGTCGAGCGCGCTGACGACCTGGGCGTTGATGATCTCGCGCTCCTCGAAGGTGCGGTCGAGCTCCATGCGGCCGATCACGCTGCGCAGCGTGGTCTGCGCCAGCTGGGTGATGGCCAGCTGGTAGTTGCTGGAGCCGTAACTCGCGCGTTTGGCATCCGTGACCTGGTAGTACAGGATGCCGTCGACCTGCAGCTGGGTGTTGTCCTTGGTGATGCAGACCTGGCTGGGCACGTCCAGCGGGATCTCCTTGAGCGAGTGGCGATAGGCCACCTGGTCGATGAAGGGGATCAGGATGTTGAGACCCGGCGACAGCGTGGCGTGGTACTTGCCGAGCCGTTCGACCACCCAGGCATGCTGCTGCGGCACCACCTTGAGCGAGCGGACGACGAACACACCGACGACAATCAGCAGAATGAAGGCGATTTCCATCGGAGAAGCTCCTGTTGGCGGAAGTCAGGGGACGCGGGCGGCCGGACGTGGCGCGCGCTGGCGTGCCCGCGGCGGGATCATGGGTGGCGGAATCCGGGGTTCAGGCCGGTGGCGGTACCAGCTGCAGCTCGGCGCCATGGACGGCCGCGATCACCAGCGCGCCGGGCACCGCCGCACCGAGGCCGGCCCAGCGCACGGCCCAGTCTGCGCCACGGTAGCGCACGCGCGCCGTGCCCTCGGGCGACCAGGCGGCCACGTGCACGTGCTGGCCGATGTCGGGATGGATGTCGGGATCGGCCTCGGCCGCTTCGGTCGCCAGGCCGACGGGCGCAGCCGGCGCCGTGCCGGCCCGGCGCCGGTACCAGGACCGGCAGACGGCGACACCGACGGCCGCCACCACGGCGGCGAGGCCCAGTTGCACGGCAAGGTCAGCGCCGGCATGGGCCGCCAGCGCCCCGGCGGCAGCGCCGCCGGCCAGCACCAGCAGGTAGAAGGTACCGCTGAGCATCTCGCCGATGGTCAGCGCCCCGGCCGCGATCCACCACAGGGTCGAGGTCTGCATCCTGCACGCCCTCCTGACGATCGACCGTGCGACCGGCGGGCTGCCGGCCCCTTGTTCAGCGACCGTTCACCGAAGAGTGTAGTGAGGGGTGGATGACGGTCCGATGTCGGCGATCAAGCAGAGGCCCGGATGTCCACCGGTGTGAGGATGGCGGCGGATCATGCTGGTCACCTCTCCGAGCGCCGGTGGCCGGATGGCACACTCGGACGGCCTCATGCACGGCCCGCACCACGGACACGCCCACCCCCATGCCCACCGAAGTCCCCGTTCCGCCCGGCAGCGCCGCCGAGTCCCTGGTCATCGGCACCGACTTCCACGACAGCTGGGCCGAGACTGCGGCGCAGCCCGGCCTCTCCGCACTCGGCCAGTTTCTGAGGTGCATGGCCCTGACCCCGCGCTGGGTCGAGCGCTGCATGGCGCTGCGCAACCGGGCCGTCGAACTCGTCGGGCTGCAGAACCTCGGCGGACTGGGCCATTTCGACCGCAGCCGGCCCGAATCCGGCTACCGGCCCGGCGACCGCATCGGCATCTTCACCCTGCGCTCGGTCACGTTCGAGGAAGCGGTGTTCGGCATCGACGACACGCACCTCGACGTGCGGCTCTCGGTGCATCGCCACGAGCCCGCCGCGGGCCGGGTGCAGGTCACCATCACCACGGCGGTCAAGATCCACAACCGGCTGGGCCGGCTCTACATGATCCCGGTCAAGCCCATGCACCGGATCATCGCG
Source organism: Pseudaquabacterium rugosum (assembly GCF_038066575.1). NCBI lineage: Bacteria > Pseudomonadati > Pseudomonadota > Betaproteobacteria > Burkholderiales > Sphaerotilaceae > Pseudaquabacterium > Pseudaquabacterium rugosum. Next base: position 64,952 of record NZ_JBBUTF010000006.1, read on the forward strand.
CCGACGGTGCTCAAGGCCGTGGCCCTGCAGCCACGGCCTTGAGCCTGCACGGACGGCCCGGGCGCCCCGGGCTGCCCGGGCCTCAACGCCCCCAGATCTTCTTGTACTGGTCCCGGTAGCCGTTGCCCGGATCGAACACGTTGCGGTCGCCGCCGTCACCACCCACATTGGCGGCCGTCACCACGTGCACGCCCGGCACGTAGCCGGACCAGGCCACCTTGGCGAAGGCGCGGTTCATCTCGTCGACGACCTGCCAGCCCTGCATGTTGAGCGGCCCTGGCACGGTGGCGCTCTGGTAGGACTTGCCGCGGATGCGCTGGTAGGCGGCCTCGCTGCCGTCACCGGCCGAGACAGCGCGCGGCAGGTCGTCGCCCTTCTTGCCGGCGGCCTTCAGCGCGCTGCCCCAGAAGTCGAAGTACAGGTCGTTGATGGCCAGCGAGTGGGTCCACTTCGATCCGAAGCGCTGCAGCAGCGAGGTGGTCAGGCCCGGCATGCGGGTGGCGCTGTCGGCGATCGGGCTGTCCTCGAAGCTCAGCACCGTGCAGCCCGGGCACTTCTTGATCACCGCCTCCATGGCCTTGGCCTTGTAGATGGCGATCGAGTACTGGCTGTCGGTGAAGATCACCACGCCGGCCTTGCCATTGCTGTCGGCCACGGCCCACAGGGCGGCGGCCTCGGCGATGTCGTCGGCGGTGGTGGTGACGTTGGCGAACAGGCCCGCGGCCGTGTCCGGGCCCGGCTTGGGGCCGGCGTTCCAGCCGACCAGCGGGATGCCGGCCTTGGCGGCGTTGCCGAAGGCGGTCTTCTGCTCGGTGGTGTCGAAGCCGCCGACGACGATGCCCGCCGGCTTGAGGGCCAGCGCCTGGTTCAGCGCCGCGGTGCGGCCGCTGACCGAGCCCTGGCCGTCGATCACGCGGATGGTCCAGCCGATGGCCTTGCCGGCCTCCTCGACGCCCTTGCTGACGCCGACGATGCCGCCGTTCTTCATGTCGGCGGCGACGAAGACCACGGTCTTGCCCGCGACCGCCTTCGGGCCGCTGGTCGGGCCGTCCCATTTCGACTTGGCGCCGGCCATCTGCGCCACCTTGGCCTTGGCCGCGGCGACGAAGTCATCGGCGGCGGCGGGCCCGGCGGCCATCAACAGGCTGGCGGCAGCGACGGCGGCGAGTGCGAACGACCGACGTGCGGGATTCTTGCGGCTCATGGTGTCTCCTCAGGTGGTGGCCGTGATCGGCTCGGTGGGAAGCGAAGTCGGGGGGGCAGCGGCCGGCGTGTCCAGCTGGCGCTGGGCGATGCGGCGGCGGATGGACGCGTTGCGGCGCTGCTGGGCCCAGCCGGCGATGCCGATCGAGATCAGCAGCGTCAGCCCGTTGAACAGCGGCTCGACGAAGAAGGCGCCGCCGAACTGCTGGATGCCGGAGATGCCGATGGCGAGAATCGCCACGCCCACCAGCGTGCCCCAGACGTTGACGCGGCCCGGGCGGATGGTGGTGCTGCCCAGGAAGGCGCCGACGAGCGCGGGCAGCAGGAACTCCAGCCCCACGCTGGCCTGGCCGATCTGCAGCCGCGAGGCCAGCAGCACGCCTGCGAAGCCGCTGAGCAGGCCCGAGGCGATGAAGGCGCCCATCACGTGGCGGCGCACCGACAGGCCGTTGAGCTCGGCCGCCTTCGGGTTGGCGCCGATCACGTACAGCCCACGGCCCAGCGGCATGAACTCGGTCACCGCCCACAGCAGCAGCGCGATGCCCAACACGTAGAACGCGGGGATGGGCAGACCGAACAGGTCCGCGCCGGCCAGCTGCAGAAAGCCCTCGGGCAGCTCGCCCACCACCTGGCGGCCGCCGCTGTGCCACATCGCCACCGCGTACAGCACGGTGCCGGTGCCCAGCGTGGCGATGAAGCTGTCGATCTGCGCCAGCTCCACCAGCAGGCCGTTGAGCATGCCGAACAGCGCCGCACAGGCCAGCACCACCAGCACCGCCACCGGCCAGGACAGGCCGAAGCGCGTCTGCAGGCTGATGGCCAGGATGTGCCACAGCACGATGCCGTAGCCCACCGTCAGGTCGATCTTGCCGGTCAGCATCGGGATCATCGCGGCCAGCGCCAGCAGCGCGATCACCGACTTGTCCGACAGGATGGCCCGCAGGTTGAACAGCGTGGGAAAGGTGTCGGGCAGCAGCACCGAGAACAGCGCCGCCAGCGCCACCATCAGCACCACCAGCCCGTAGGCCGGCATCGCCCGGGCCAGGCGACGCGCCAGCGTGTCGGCGGCGCCATCCAGGCTGGCATCGGGCTCCAGCGCGGTGGACTTGATCGAAGAACTCATGCGGACTTCCTTTCCTCGCCGGCCGAGCCGGCGGACAACGCCAGCAGGCGGGCGATGGTGATCTGGTCGCCGCGCAGCTCGGCGGCGATGCGGCCGGCGCGGAACACCAGCACGCGGTGGCAGACGGTGGCCACTTCCTCGTAATCGGTGGAGACGACGACCAGCCCGGCGCCCTGCGCGGCACGCCGGCGCAGCAAGGCATAGATCTGGCGTTTGGCGCCGACGTCGACGCCAGCGGTCGGCTCCTCCAGCACCTGCACCGGCAGGGCCAGCGCCTCCCAGCGGGCCAGCACCACCTTCTGCTGGTTGCCGCCCGACAGCTGCTGCACGATGGCCTGCGGCGCGCGCGGGTTGATGTCGAAGCGCTCGGCCAGCTGCTGCGCCTGCTGCAGCTCACGGGCGCGGCGGCGGGTGTCCAGGCCACGCTCGCCGTGCAGGCGCGGGTTGGGAAAGAGGTTCTCCTGCACCGTCATCGCGCCGGCCAGGTTCTGCTCCAGCCGCTCACCGGCGGTGTAGCCGATGCCGGCGGCGATCGCCTCGGCCGGGCCGCGCAGCGTGCGCGGCCGGCCGCCGATGTGCAGCGCACCGGCCAGCAGCGGCTCGCAGCCGAACAGCGCGCGGCCGACCGCATCGTGGCCCGCGCCGCGCAGGCCGACCAGGCCCAGGATCTCGCCGCGGTGCAGGGCCAGATCCAGCGGCCCGGCATTGCCGGCCACCGCGCCCTGCAGCGCCAGCAGCGGCACCGCCTCACGGTCGATCTCGGGGGCCGGCGGCCGGCTGTCCTGGCCCAGGTGCTGGCCGACGATCAGGCTCACCAGCTCGGCCTCGGTGGTCTCGGCGGTGCGGCGCACGCCGACCAGCCGGCCATCGCGCATCACCGCCGCACGGTCCGACAGCTGCATCACCTCGTCGAGCCGGTGCGAGACGTAGATCATGCCCACGCCCTGGGCCCGCAGGCCGCGCAGCACCTCGAACAGGCGCTGCACGTCGGCGGCCGGCAGGCTGGCGCTGGGCTCGTCGAGCACCAGCAGCCGGGCCTGCACCTCCAGCGCGCGGCCGATGGCCAGCAGCGACTTCTCGGCCCGCGTCAGCGAGAACACGCGCCGGCCCGGATCGATGTCGCAGCCCACGCGAGCCAGCACACGGCGCGCCACCGCATCGGCCGCCCGCCAGTCGACCAGACCGTGCTTCCAGCCGAACAGGCGTGGATAGCCCATGCCGAGCGCGACGTTCTCGGCCACCGTCATCCATTCGACCAGGCCGAGATCCTGGTGGATGAAGGCCACCGGCTGGCGCAGCGGATCGCGGCTGCGCCAGGCGCTCTCGGGCTGGCCGTCGACCGTCATCGTGCCGGCGTCGGGCCTGTGGATGCCGGCCAGCAGCTTGATCAGCGTGCTCTTGCCGGCGCCGTTCTCGCCCAGCAGGGCCAGCACCTCGCCGGCATGCACGTCCAGCGTCACGTCATCGACGGCCTGGGTGCCGCCGAAGCGCTTGCTGACGTGGTCGAAGCGCAATAGAGCTGTCATGTGGACCCCTCGGTCGTCGAGTACGCCGACCGGTCCCCCGAGGGGACGTGGGCCGGCTCGGGAGCGGCCCGTCGCTCGGCCCACCTCATGCCGTCGCCCCCCGGGTGTTGAGCGCGATGCGGTAGAGCGAGGTGCTGGCGCAGATGAACAGCTCGTTGCCGCCCGCGCCGCCGAAGACCAGGTTGCCGACCTTCTCCGGCACCGGGATGCGGCCGATGCGCGTGCCGTCCGGGTGGTAGACCTGCACGCTGTCGGCGCTGCTGGTGTAGACGAAGCCGTGCACATCGACCCGGAAGCCGTCGGCCAGCCCCGGCTCGATGACGGCGAAGATGCGCGGCCGCGCCAGATCCTGGCCGCCGATGACGTCGAAGGCGACGATGTGATGATGGCCCGTGCCGTCTCGGCGCAGGGCGGCCGAGGTGTCGCTGACGTAGAGCACGGACTCGTCGGGCGAGAAGGCCAGGCCGTTGGGCTCCTCGACGAAGTCGCTGGCGATGCGCAGCGCGCCGCTGGCCGGATCGAAGCGGAAGACGTAGCAGTCGCCCAGCTCGCTCTCGGCCTGGTGGCCCTCGTGGTCGGAGGCGATGCCGTAGGGCGGATCGGTGAACCAGATGGTGCCGTCGCGCTGGACGACGACATCGTTGGGCGAGTTCAGGCGCCGGCCCTGATAACGGTCGACCACCGTCTCATCGGACAGCGGCCGGCCCTGCGCGTCGAGCCGGGTGCGCTGGATCGCACGCTCACCGTGCGAGCAATGCAGCAGGCTGCCGTCGGCCTCACGCACATGGCCGTTGGTGAACTCCACCCGCTCGCGCCAGACGCGCTGGCCGTGCTGCGGATGCCAGGCCAGCATGCGGTCGTTGGGGATGTCGCTCCACAGCAGTTCGCCGCTTTCGCGCAGCCACACCGGACCTTCGCTCCAGACGGCGCCGCCGGCCAGGTGCTCCAGCGCGGAAGCCCCGTCGGCCACGGCCGCGAAGCGGGGATCAAGGACTTGGATCGAGGACATGGCCGCGAGTGTGCGCCGGTATTGGTTACCGGTAACCGGTACATACCCGCATCGCGCAGCGGCCACCGCGGGCCTCGGCGCTCTCGCGGCGATCGTTTCACAGGAGGAATGGCGACACCGGCACGGCGTCGCACCGGCTGCGACCGGATGTTCTCGGTATCACCGGCTGCCCCGGATCCGGCCCAACCGCTATGCTTGCGCCCGGAACCGCACCGTCACCGGAGAAGCGCCTTGCCCGCACGCAAGCCGACGGCCTCGAAGCCGCCGCCGCCCGCCACCACCAGCCCGTCCCCCGCCGGCGCCGCCGTACCCGCGCCGCCGGCCACCCAGGTCACCATGGCCGACATCGCCGCGCGCGTCGGCGTGTCCAAGATGACCGTCTCCAGGGCCCTCAACCGGGAAGGCAGCAGCAGCCGCTCGACCAGCGAGGCACTGCGCCAGCGCATCCTGCAGGCCTGCCAGGAGATGGGCTATGTCATCGACCAGACGGCACGCACCTTCTCGTCCAAGCGCTCCGGCTTCGTCGCCGCGCTGGTGCCGGCGCTGAACAACAGCAACTTCAGCGACACCGCCCACGGCCTGACCGCCGCGCTGGAGGCCAGCGGCCTGCAGGTGCTGCTCGGCTACACCGACTATGACGCCGCAACCGAGGAGCGCCTGCTGCGCGCCATGCTCAGCCGCCGCCCCGAGGGCGTCATCGTCACCGGCGGCACCCACACCGCGGCCGCGCGCCGCCTGCTGCAGGCCGCCGGCGTGCCGGTGGTCGAGACCTGGGATCTGCCACTGCAGCCGGTCGAGCACTGCGTGGGCTTCTCCAACGCCGAGGCCGTGGCCCAGCTGGTGCACCAGCTGCACGCCCAGGGCTACCGCCGCCTGGCCTTTCTCGGCGGCGTGCCCGAGAGCGACGCGCGCGGCGCCGACCGCCGCCGCGGCTTCGAGCAGGCGATGGCCGCCCTCGGCCTGGACGCCTCACGCCAGCTCAGCGTCGGCCAGGCGCCGGTGTCGATGGCCCACGGCGCGCAAGGCGTGGTGCAGCTGCTGCAGCGCTGGCCCGACACCGACGCGCTGGTCTGCGTCTCCGACCACCCGGCCTTCGGCGCCCTGGCCGAATGCCAGCGCCGCGGCATCGCGGTGCCGCAGCAGCTGGCCATCGCCGGCTTCGGCGGCTTCGAGGTCGGCACCAGCTGCCACCCGCGCCTGAGCACCGTGGCCGTCGACTGCACCGGCATCGGCCGCGCCGCCGGCGAGCTGCTGCTGCGCGCGATCGCCGCCGCCCGCGAGGGCACGCCGCTGGCCCCGCAGACGGTGCTGATTCCGTTCCAGGTGGAGTTGCGGGGGAGTAGCTGAGTCAGAGGCCGGTGGCTTGTAGCCAGGCCTTGGCCTGGTCGGGCCGCCCTTGATCTCGGAGATGACACCGAAGGTGTAGCCGATCACCTGCTCAGTCTGGGAGTCAGCCGCTCTAAGCCTTCGCAGGCTACGTCGACGGCGGCCCTCCAAGAATCCGCGCAGCGGGTGCACCCTTAGACAGCGTTGTAGTCCACTTCCGCCTGCGCGAGCGTCTGGGCGGCAGCCTGAAGCTGAGGCAACAAGCTGGCGGCCTGTGCGGTGGCCCGTTGTCGGAACTGCTGCAGCTCGGCCGGCGCTGCCGCCAGCATGCGCTCCAGCGAGAGTCGCTTCGCAGCGAACTTGACTCGGACCGAGTCCATGTCCGCCTGCGATACGGCTGCCGCCGGATTGAACTGGAACTGCCGTTCGCAGCTGCGCTGCCAGTCAAGGACGGAACGCGTCAGGCTCTCTCCGAAGCCGCGCACCTGCATCACCTGCCCTTTGGTCACATCGGCGGCGGTCTCTATACCGAAGGACCTCAACGCCGCCTTCCGAGCAGGGCCAACGCCTGGAATGGTCGCCCGGTCGATGAAGCAGGTACTCAAGAACTTCTGCTTCTGGCGCTCCTGGGCAGTAGCGTGAAGCTGGTTCAGATCAGCCTGCTCCGCCCGAGGCAGCGCTTCGAGTTCGTCCTTGACCCGAGCCAACTCGGCCTTACGCGCATGGAAGCCCTCCGGGCCTGCCTCCTTCTTGGCCCGTTCAACTAGGCGCTCGTATTCCTGCTTAGCTGCGTCCAGGGCGCTCTTGCGCGTGGAACGCTCGGCCGCGCGCTCAGACGAGCCCGCACCGCCGGCCATTACCCACCCGAACCCTCCACCCAGCAACGCAAAGAACCAAGCCTTCGGGGCCGAAAAGACGACAGCGATGGCGATGGCCACGACCACAAAGCGGTAGAAGGTCACCGTCCCTTCCCCCGGGATGCCGGCGGGCAGTGCCTTGGCCGTCACACTGAAGTCGCTCGGCGTCGGGAGACTCAATGGCGCCGGCGCTGGCACCGCCTGGATGAGACCCCAGGCCTGCGTCAGTACGAACCCGCTCGAAGTCGGCGTGAAGGTGGCACCGAGGTCGACGAAGTAGACAACCCCCTGCTTATCCAGCGCACACCAAGGGCAGGAACCGAGGTGATCGGGATAGACGTGCATGCTCGAAGCGCTGCACTTCTTCAACCGGCCCCGCAGCCCGTCGAGAGCTGCAACCCACTGCTGGGCGCTGGGCCTTCCGCCTGCGGCGCCCTTCTCGGTGAAAGCCACGTGGAACATGGACTCCATTGCGTCGGGGAGCATCGACACAGGGATGGAACGGGGCGGTGGGCTGAAGCCGCGCAACTGGTTGTCGCGGGCATAGGCGTACCGGAAGTTCTTGATGTCGGTCTCGAGCGCGTCACCAACGCCACTTCGCAGGGGCACGCCGGAGTACGGGTGTCGACCGCCGAAGAGCAGATGGAAAATCAGCAGCGCGAGGCCGAAGTTGTCATGGTTCGTCGACCGGGTGAACCCGTCGATGGAAGACAACGACTGCAGCTCTGGTGGCGTGAAATGGGGAACGACGACTTCGCAGAAGTGCATCGTTCCTCGGGCATTGACCTGGAACGAGTCGCTGTCGATGAGCACGACCTTGCTGTCGCGACCCACCATGAAGCTGTCCTGGTTCACGTCGCCGACGACGTGACCATGGGCGTGCACCGCCTCGAACGAGGCCGCAATGTTTCGCGCCACGAACAGCAAGAAGTCCCACGCAGCCTTCGGATGGTCCTGCCGGCGGTGCGCCGGGCTGTAGACCATGTGGATAGGGTCCTTGTTGGACACCTTCGGCATGAGAAAGCCGATGACAGGACCACCACGGCTGGGATGAAGCGTCTCCTGCGGCCAGGCGACGTAGTTCAGAAGCTGCGCGTCCGCCGTGGACGCCATGTAGCTGAGCTTCGCTTGCTTTTTCGCGTCAGGCGCCTTGTGATACAGCTTGGCGACCTGGTTTGTCAGTGCCGGCAGCTCGAACACCGAGCCTTCGCCGCCCTTGCCAAGCTCCCGGCCAACGTCGATAGCCGTTCCGCGTGAGGTGTAGAGCGTCCTCGCCATACCTTCCGTCAGGGCATCCAAAGAGCGAGAGAGAGCGTCTTGTCGTCGTCCGTGCGCTCGTTGACAGGCGCGCTGCCCAAGAACCGGACAAGCAACCCTTGCAGTTGCTCTTCCTGCTCGGCGGTTGCCTTGGCCATCCCGTTGAAGAACGGAGCAAAGAACGGCTCGTGGGGAGTGTTGATCGCAAGGTTCAACGCAAGGCGTTGGATGCCGTCCGTGAACGCGGCAACCTTCAGGGCTCGGGTTGGATACGCCTTTGTCTGCAGGACGGTGACGGCGTCTTCATCGGTCACGAAGTGCGTCATGTTGGCGTACTCGCCAGACATCGGAATGACCGCGACCTCCAGGCCGGCACCGGTATCAAGCACTACCCCGCCATCACCAATCTGGAGAACCAGGGTGCCGACGGCTGTCGACAGCACACCCAGGAACGTGCAGGCAAAGTCCCGGGCTTTCAGGCCTTCTGCCTCAGCGGCTGCGTAGATGCGGTCGCGCACTGCAACCACCAAGTCGGTGGCAAGTCCGTCACTGAGGCCAAACTCCCCTTGCTTCACCTTCCTGGCGATGAAGGCCGCTGCAGCCTCGATGGCCAGCTCCGCGCCCTCCCCGCCCTTCGCTGCGCTACCGGCACCGTCAGCGACGAAGACGGACAGCAGAGGCAGACCGTCAGCCAGCCGGTCCACTTGCGCCCAGCAACTATCTTGACAAGGGGTTCCGGTGCGGGTGTGTGATGTACCGACCTCTGACGCGTAGACCAGACGCCAAGTCACACCGACGCCCAGCCCTTCGGAGCCTCAAGAGGTACTTCGGTACCTGGCGTCGAACGCGAGACGGACCGCAGAGAGCTGGAGAGCCACTTGAAGAGCTTGTCGAACTTCAAGCCCTGCAGAGACAGCGGCTCACGCACGCTGATCTGTCGCAGCGTGTCCATATCCGCGCCCTGAACGCCGATGGCGAAGAACGCGAACTTCTTCGAAGCCTCGCCTTCGCGAATCGCCTCGGCGGCCTGCTTCCAAGAATCGGTCGGCTTGCCGTCGGTGATGAGGAACACCCAAGGCCGGTAATACGAGATGCCGTTCGCCCTGTAGTCGCGCTTGCGGTCTTCAACCATGTTCAGCGCTTGCGTGATGGCAGCCCCGGTCGGCGTGTCGCCCTGGCTTTGGAGAGTCGGCGGGTAGAACGTGGAAGCGCTCGTGAACGGAGTCTCGACCTTGACGGGGCCGAAAGTGACGATGCCAACTTCGACCCGCTTCATCGCCAGGGTGTCAGCAGACAGTTCATCCCGGAAAGTGCCAAGACCGGCGTTCAGCTCATTGAGAGGCTGCCCGTTCATCGAACCAGACACGTCGAGGAGGAGGATGCAGGGGCAGCGAGGCTCCGGATTGCTGGCGAAGTCGTTGGTTTCGAAGGAAATCTGTTCGCTCACGAGGTCTCCGAAGTTCAAAGTGGCGTGATTGTCGAAAAGTGTATCGGGGTCGTCGCACTGCCCGCGTGCACTGTCTAGGGACGCACGAAAAACGGCTTCACGGGCTTGCGCCGACGCCGTCGCGCTTAGCGCGGCGCTACTCCCTGGGAAGCGTCAGCGTGGTCTCGTAAGCCTCCCCGATCCATGGGTGGCCGCACGACACCGTCCCCACGCCGCCGGCCTGGCTCTTCAGCCCCCCAACGCCTGCGCGAAATCCGCGATCAGATCCGCCTCGTCCTCCAGCCCGACCGACAGCCGCACCAGGCCGTCGGCGATGCCCATGTCGGCGCGGCCGGCGGCGCCCATCTCCCAGAAGATCGTCGGTGCGACGGGGATGATCAGGCTGCGGGTGTCGCCCAGGCCGGTGGCGGCCACCGGCAGGCGCAGGCGGTCGATGACCGGCACCATGCGCGCGGGATCGGCCAGCTCGAAGGCCAGCAGCCAGGAGCCGTTGCGGAACAACCGGCGGGCGGTGTCGTGCTGCGGATGCTCCTCGAGCATCGGGTAATGCACGGCGGCGATCGCCGGGTGCTGGCGCAGCCAGCGGGCCAGCGCCAGCGCGGTGGCGGCGGTGCGCACCATGCGCAGCTCCAGCGTCTCGGCGCCGACCAGGATGCGGTGGGCATGGTCGGACGACAGCGAGCCGCCCATGTCGCGCAGGCCCTTCTTGCGCACCTGCTGCAGGCCCCAGCCCTTGGCGTCGCCGCGGCGGTAGGCCTCGAAGATGTTCGGGTAGGCGGACCAGTCGAACAGGCCGGTGTCGGTCACCGTGCCGCCCAGCGCGTTGCCGTGGCCGGCAATCGACTTGGTCAGCGAGTTGATGACCAGGCTGGCGCCGACGCTGGCCGGCTTGAACACCCAGGGTGAGGTGACGGTGTTGTCGACCACGAACACCAGGCCGCGCTCGCGGCACAGGCGGCCGATGCCTTCGAGATCGGGGATACGGGTGCCGGGGTTGGACAGCGTCTCGACGAACACCATGCGCGTGGCCGGCGTCAGCGCGGCTTCGACGGCCTCGGCGGTGGTGGTGTCGACCTTGCTGACCTGGATGCCCAGGTCCTGGATCGTGCCGAACAGGCTGTTGGTGTTGCCGAAGACGAACTTGCTGGCCACCAGGTGGTCACCGGCGCGCAGCAGGGTGAGGAAGACCGCGGTGATCGCCGCCATGCCGGTGGCGAAGCTGACGCTGCCGACGCCGCCTTCCATGCGGGTGATCAGCGACTCGACCGCGGCGGTGGTCGGCGTGCCCTGGCGGGCGTAGTTGAAGCCGCCCTTGATGCGGCCCTGGAAGACGCCGATCAGGTCGTCGACCTTCTCGAAGCCGTACTGGACGGAGGTGTGGATCGGCGCGTGCAGCGCACCGTGCTCGGCGCCGGACTGCCGGTCGGCATGGACCGTGGTGGTGGTGAACCCCTGATCGCTCATCGCGAGACTCCCGAAGATGCGTGGCTGCACGCGGCACGGCCCCCTCTGACGGGCACCGCACCGCGCGGACTGCGCACGATTATCGACGCGGGGGCTGCGGCCACCGGGGCCGGACCGGACCGACCCGGTCCGACGGGGGAGCCGTCCTCAGTCGATGACTTCGGGCCAGACGGTGTGGAACATCTCGCCGGCCGGCCGGTCGGTGCGCTCGTAGGTGTGGGCGCCGAAGTAGTCGCGCTGGGCCTGCAGCAGATTGGCTGGCGACCGGGCGGTGCGCAGGCCGTCGTGGTAGGCCAGCGCGGCGGCGAAGGCCGGCACGGCCACGCCGCGGGCGGCGGCATCGGCCACGGTGGCGCGCCAGGCGTCCTGGGCGCGCGCCAGCACCTGGCGGAAGCCGTCGGCCAGCAGCAGGTTGTCGAGCGCCGGGTCGGCGCGGTAGGCCTCGGTGATGCGGCCCAGGAACTGCGCGCGGATGATGCAGCCGCCGCGCCAGACCGAGGCGATGGTGCCCAGATCCAGGTTCCAGCCGTAGGCCTCGCCGGCCGCGCGCAGCAGGTCCAGGCCCTGCGCATAACTGACGATCTTGGAGGCGTAGAGCGCGTCGTGCACGCGCGCCAGCAGGGCCTCGCGCTCGGCTTCGGGCAGCGGGGCCGGGGCCGGTCCGACCAGCACCTCGGCCGCGCGCAGGCGCAGGTCGCGCCGGGCCGACAGGATGCGCGCCTCGACGGCGGCCTGCATCACGCTGACCGGCACCGCATGCTCGGCCGCCGAGATCAGCGTCCAGCGGCCGGTGCCCTTCTGGCCGGCGCGGTCGAGGATCACGTCGACCAGCGCGCGGCCGGTCAGCGGATCCTGCTGGGCCAGCGCCTGGGCGGTGATCTCGATCAGGTAGCTCTGCAGCGGGCCTTCGTTCCAGCGGGTGAAGACGGCGGCCATCTCGGCGGCGCTCAGGCCGGCCGTGCGCATCAGCTGATAGGCCTCGCCGATCAGCTGCATGTCGCCGTACTCGATGCCGTTGTGCACCATCTTGACGAAGTGACCGGCGCCGCCCGGCCCCATGTGGGCCACGCACGGCGTGCCGTCGACCCGGGCGGCGATGGCCTCCAGCATCGGCCGCATCGCCTGCCAGCCGGCCTCAGGGCCCCCGGGCATGATGCTCGGGCCCTTGCGCGCGCCCTCCTCGCCCCCGGACACGCCGATGCCCATGAAGACGAAGCCGGCAGCCGTCAGCCGGGCCTCGCGGCGCACGGTGTCGGTGTAGAGGCTGTTGCCGCAGTCGGCCACGATGTCGCCGGGCTCCAGCAGCGGCAGCAGCTCGTCGATCACGGCATCGACGGCCGCGCCGGCCTTGACCATCACCAGCACGCGGCGCGGCCGCGCCAGGCTGGCGACGAAGTCGGCCAGCGTCGGGGCGCCATGCAGGCGCTTGCCGGGATGGGCCTCGACGAAGGCGGCCGTGGTGGCGGCGGTGCGGTTGTAGGCGCTGACGCGCAGGCCACGGCTTTCCAGGTTCAGGACCAGGTTCTGGCCCATCACGGCCAGACCGATCAGGCCGATGTCGCTGAGGACGGGGGTGCTCATCTCGGGGGTCTTTCTCGGGGGACGATGGATCGGACGCGCTGGATCAGCCCGGCTGGACCTCGGGCGCCGCGAAGTCCAGCAGCACCTTCATTGCGCGCTGGCGGTCGCTGGCCAGTTCGAAGGCCTCGCGGGCGCGGTCGAGGGTGAAGCTGCCGGTGATCATCGGGCGCATGTCGACGCGGCCCTCGTTGATCAGGCGCACCGCCAGCGCGAACTCGGCATGGAAGCGGAAGCTGCCCAGCAGCGTCAGTTCCTTGGCCACGATCAGGTTCTGCGGGATGCTCACTTCGCCGCCCAGGCCCAGTTGCACGACGATGCCGCGCGGGCGCAGCACGTCGAGGCCGGCGCGCAGCGCACGCTCGTTGCCGCTGCACTCGATGACGACGTCGACCTGGCCCTTGTCGGCGCTGTAGCGCTGCACCCAGCCGCTGTCGGTGGCGCCGTTGATCGGCACGTCGGCGCCCATGGCGCGGGCCACGGCCAGCGTGCTGTCGGTCAGGTCGACGGCCAGGATCTCGGCCGCGCCGTGGATGCGGGCGGCGGCCACGGCCAGCGCGCCGATCGGCCCGCAACCCGAGACCAGCACCCGCTTGCCCAGCAGCGGCCCCGCACGGTTGACCGCGTGCAGCGCGACCGAGAAGGGCTCGGCCAGCGCGGCGTGCTGCAGCGAGACGCCGGCGGCCACCGTCTCGCACTGCACGGCGCTGCACACCAGCAGGTCGCGGAAGGCGCCCTCGATGTGCGGATCGCGCATCGCGCTGCCGTAGAAGCGCATGTCCAGGCACTGGTTGGGCAGGCCGTCCAGGCAGTAGCGGCAGGCGCCGCAGGGGCGGCTGGGGTTGACGGCGACGCGGTCGCCGACCTTCACGCGGGTCACGCCCTCGCCGACGGCCGCCACCGTGCCGGCCACCTCGTGGCCGAGGATCATCGGCCGCTTGATGCGCACGGTGCCGAAGCCGCCGTGGTGGAAGTAGTGCAGGTCGGAGCCGCAGATGCCGCCGAAGCCCACGCGCACGGCCACCTGGCCGGGGCCGAGTTCGCCGGCGTCCTGCTCGACGACCTGCAGGTCGTCGGGCGCGTTGATGACCAGGCAGGTGCAGCGCAGGCGCAGTGCGCTCAGGGGGCGGCCTTCGTCGGCCAGGGCGTCGTCACGCACGGTGTCGTTCACGGTCGGGATCCTCGGGTCGGGGGTTCGGGCAGCGGGGCGGCGGGACGCTCAGACCACCGGCGTCAGCAGCGGCTGACCGGCGAAATGCGCGGCCAGGTTCTCGCGCACCAGGCGGCCCATCGCGCGGCGGGTCTCCTCGGTGCCGCTGCCGTGGTGGGGCTGCAGCACGACGTTGTCCAGCGTCAGGAAGCGCGGGTCGATGCGCGGCTCGTTCCAGAACACGTCCAGGCCGGCACCGGCGATGCGGCGCTGCTCCAGCGCCTCCAGCAGCGCCGGCTCGTCGGCCACGCTGCCGCGCGCCACGTTGACGAGCCAGCCCTGCGGGCCGAGCGCGGCCAGCACGTCGGCGTTGATCAGGCCGCGCGTGCCCTCGCCGCCGGCCAGGGTCACGATCAGCACGTCGCACCAGTCGGCCAGCGCCACCAGCGAGCCGATGTGGCGGTGCGGGCTGCCGGCCACCGGCGTGCGGCCATAGGTCGCGATCTCGACGTCGAAGCCGCTGAGCCGGTGCGCCACCGCCTGGCCGATGCGGCCGTAGCCGGCGATGCCGACCTTCTTGCCGTACAGGCGGCTGACGAGGTCGAAGTTGCCCTGCGCCCAGGCGCCGCTGCGCACATGGGCCTCGGCCGCCGGCATGCGGCGCAGCGTGGCCAGGGCCAGGCCGATGGCGATGTCGGCCACGTCGCCGGTCAGCACGTCGGGCGTGTTGGTGACGCGGATGCCGCGTGCGCGGGCCGCGTCCAGCGCGATGGCATCGGTGCCCACGCCGTAGCAGGAGATCACCTCCAGCTGGGGCAGGCGGGCGATCAGCTCGGCCGAGGCGCCCAGCTCGCCACGGGTGGCGATGGCGCGCACCTGCGGCGCGCACTGCGCGATCAGGGCGTCACGGTCCTCGGCCAGCCACAGCTTGTGCAGCACGTAGTCGCGCTCCAGCGGCTGCAGGTCCCAGTCGGGATAGGCGCCGCACATCAGGACGTGGGGCCGCGCGTCGATCGTCATGGATGCTCCGAAAAGAAGGATACCGGTAACTTATGGGATCGTCCGTAGACCGCACATGCAGGTCTACCCTTAGACTGGTGGACCGGATTGATCATATGATACCGGTAACTTACCTGAGCGCCACCGTTCACCCACGAGATCGCATCGCCCGACCGACCGCCATGACCGATTCCCGCCTTCCCCCCGCCCTCGGCCTGTTCGACCTCAGCGGCCGCACCGCCCTCGTCACCGGCTCCAGCAAGGGCATCGGCCTGGCGCTGGCCCAGGCGCTGGCCTCGGCCGGTGCCCGCGTGGTGCTGAACGCGCGTGACACGGCACGGCTCGACACCGCCGCCCGTCTGCTGCGCGAGCACGGGCTGAGCGTCGAGACCGCCGCCTTCGACGTCACCGACCCGGCCGCCGTCGAGGCCGGCATCGCCGACATCGAGCAGCGCGTGGGCGCCATCGACATCCTGGTCAACAACGCCGGCATGCAGCACCGCACGCCCTTCGCCGATTTCCCGGTCGAGGCCTGGCAGCAGCTCAGCCGCACCAACATCGACAGCGTGTTCCTGGTCGGCCGTGCGGTGGCCCAGCGCATGATCCCGCGCGGCCGCGGCAAGATCATCAATGTCTGCTCGGTGCAGAGCGAGCTGGCCCGCCCCGGCATCGCCCCCTACACGGCGACCAAAGGGGCAGTGAAGATGCTGACCAAGGGCATGGCGGTCGATCTGGGCGCCCACGGCATCCAGGTCAACGGCCTGGGCCCGGGCTACTTCAAGACCGAGCTGACCCAGGCGCTGGTGGCCGACGAGACCTTCACCGCCTGGCTGTCCAAGCGCACGCCGGCCGGCCGCTGGGGCGATGTGCAGGAACTGGCCGGCGCGGCCATCTTCCTGGCCAGCGAGGCCTCCACCTTCGTCAACGGCCACATCCTGTACGTGGACGGCGGCATCACGGCCGGGCTGTGAACGGCATGACCCGCCTGGTGGTGATGGGCGTCAGCGGCTGCGGCAAGACCAGCGTGGCCGAGGGGCTGGCCGCCGCCCTCGGCCTGCAGGCCCTCGACGCCGACCACCTGCACAGCCCCGAGGCGGTGGCGCGCATGCGCGCCGGCATCGCGCTGACCGACGAGGACCGCTGGCCCTGGCTGGACCGCATCGGCCAGCGCCTGGCCACCCCGGCGGCCGCGGGCACGGCCGGCCTGGTGGTGGCCTGCTCGGCCCTGCGCCGCACTTACCGTGACCGCCTGCGCGCCGCCTGCCCCGGCCTGCGCTTCGTCTTCCTGGACGGCGCCGAGGCGGTGCTGGCCGAGCGCATGGCCGCCCGCCAGGGCCACTACATGCCGCCCAGCCTGCTGGCCAGCCAGTTGCGCACGCTGGAACGCCCGGGCGCCGACGAGCCCGACGTGCTGACGGTCGACCTGAGCCCCCCGCTGGCCACCGTGATCGCCCACGCGCTGCAGGCCCTGCGCGCGCCGGCCCCGCACGGCGCCTGACGCAGCGGGCACTGCCCCGCCGCCCCCCGACGCGCCGGCCATGACCGGCACGCACCCCACAGGAGAACCCGCATGACCGACGCCGCCCCCACCGCCGTGGCCTCCCCGCGCCAGACCGTCGCCGTGCTCGGCATCGGCATCATGGGCAGCGCCATCGCCGGCCGCCTGCTGGAGCGCGGCCACGCGCTGCGCCTGTACGACCCCGATCCGCTGAAGATGGCGCCCCTGGGCTCGCGCGGCGCCCATGCCGCCGCCAGCCCGGCCGAGGCCGCCCGCGGCGCGGCCTTCGTCATCACCAGCCTGAACGCGGCCGCCATCGTGCGCCGCGCGGTGCTGGGCGAAGGCGGCGCGGCCGAGAGCCTGGGCGCCGAGGCGCTGCTGATCGACATGTCGTCGATCGACCCGCCGTCGACCCGGGCGCTGGGCGACGAGCTGCGCCAGCGCTGCGGTGCCGGCTGGGTCGATGCGCCGCTGTCCGGCGGCGCACCGAAGGCCGCGACCGGCCAGCTGACGGTGATGGCCGGCGGCACCGAGGCCGACGTGGCCCGCGCCGCCACGCTGATGCAGGACCTGTGCGCCAACTTCACCCACATGGGCCCGGCCGGCGCCGGCCAGACCACCAAGCTGGTCAACCAGCTGCTGTGCGCGATCGGCTTCCAGGCCGTGGCCGAGGCCGTGCGCCTGGCCGAGGCCGGCGGCGTCGATGCCGCACGGCTGTCGCAGGCACTGGCCGGCGGCCGCGCCGACAGCCAGATCCTGCGCGAGTTCGGCCCCAAGATGGCCGCCCGCGACGAGCGCCCGACCGGCCGCATCGACAACATGCTCAAGGACCTGGAGGCCGTCCAGTCCTTCAGCCAGGCCCAGCGCCTGCCCCTGCCGCTGACGGCCCAGGTGAGCGAGCTGCACCGCGCCTTCGTCGCCGCCGGCCTCGGCCCGCTGGACACCGTGGCCATGCTGCGCCAGTTCGACGGCTGGCGCGCGGACTGAGGCGCCCGCCCGGGCCGCTCCGCCGACTTTCGCCCCCTCAACCCGTTGCGTCCGCTTCTCCACCCCGCCGGCAGCACGCCGGCCGAAAGCCCGACCATGTACATCCGCTGCGCGTTCTTCCACGGCCGGGCCAAGCCCGGGCAGGAACAGGCCTTCACCGACTACGTGCGCGAGCGCCTGGTGCCACTGTGGACACAGTTCCCCGGCGCACAGGAGGTGCGCGTGCTGCGCCAGGTCGAGGCCGACGTCGCCGATCCGCACTACGAGATGGTGCTGGCCGTGCGCTACCCGGATCAGGCCGCGATCGACCGCGCACTCGCCTCGCCCGTGCGCGCCGAGAGCCGCGAAGTCACCCGCGGCCTGCTCGAACTCTATGACGGCACGGTCTTCCACACCGTGTTCAAGGCCGACGAGTACCCGCTGGCGGGCGGGGCCTGAGGCTGGGGCCGGGCCGGCCGGCGCGAGGCCGCCCAGGGCACGGCCCAGGGCCATCGGGCCCGCCCGTCCACATCCGGTGAGCGGGCGAGGCCCACGGAATGACCCGCATCATCAGGTGCGGTCGAGCGGTAGCGGCCAGATCGGGCATCATCGCCCGGTCCCGATCACCCGCCGCCGCCGATGGATCCTGACGACATCGTCCGCGCCGCCCGGCTCGTCGCCGAGGCCGGCAGCCTCATCATCGCCGCCGGCGCCGGCATGGGCGTGGACTCCGGTCTGCCCGATTTCCGCGGCGCCCAGGGCTTCTGGCGTGCCTACCCCGCATTGGGCGCGTCCGGTCTGCGCTTCGAGCAGGTGGCCTCGCCGGCCACCTTCGCCCGCGATCCGCAGCTGGCCTGGGGCTTCTACGGCCACCGGCTGGCGCTCTACCGCGCCACGCCGCCACACGCCGGCCACCGCCTGCTGCTGGACTGGGCCGCGCGCGGCCGCCGGCCGCTGACGGTGTTCACCAGCAATGTCGACGGCGCCTTCCAGCGCGCCGGCTTCGACCCGCAGACGCTGCACGAATGCCACGGCACCATCGACTGGCTGCAGTGCACCGAGCCCTGCAGCGACGCGATCTGGCCGGCCGACGCGCTGCAGCCCGACATCGACCCCACGCGCTGCCGCTGGCGCGGCGAGGTGCCGACCTGCCCGCACTGCGGCGCCGTGGCCCGGCCCAACATCCTGATGTTCGGCGACGGCCGCTGGCTGCCGGCCCGCACCGATGCGCAGGACGCACGGCAGCGCGACTGGCTGGCCCGCCAGGCCCGCCGCCCGCTGGTCATCGAGCTGGGCGCGGGCCTGGCCGTGCCCACCGTGCGCCACTTCAGCGCGATGATGGTGCGCCGCGGCGCCACGCTGCTGCGCATCAACCTGCGCGAGCCCGAGGTCAGGCCGGGCGATGGCCTGGGCCTGGGGGCTGGCGCCCTGGAGGCGCTGCAGGCGATCGACCGGGTGCTGCGCGGGACGGCGGGGCCATCCGGCTGAGTTCTGGTCATGCAGGATGGCCCCTGAGCCCGTTGGGAAGGCGGCATCGGCGCAGCGCGCCGACGGCCAGATCGACACCTCGGCCGGCCTCAGCCCGGTGCGATCACGTGCCGAAGTTCCTGGTAGGCCTGCAGGCCCCAGGGCCCCAGTTCACGCCCCAGGCCGCTGTGCTTGAAGCCGCCCCAGCCGGTCTGCGGAAAGATCAGCTGCGGCGTGTTGATCCACACGGTGCCGACCTGCAGCGTGTCGGCCAGCCGCCGGGCACGCGTCGCATCACCACCGACCACCGTCGCCACCAGGCCGTGATCGCTGTCGTTGGCCAGCGCGGCGGCCTCGTCGTCGCGGTCGAAGGACTGCAGGCAGGCCACCGGGCCGAAGATCTCCTCATCCCACAGGGCAGGCACCGCGCGCGCATCGGTGAACACCGTGGCTGGCAAGGCCCAGCCGGTGTCGGACCCGACGCCTGCCGCGCCCTCACCGACCGCCGGCACCACGCCGCACAGCAGACGGGCGCCCGCGGCCCGGCCGGCCGCGATGCGCGCGCACACGGTCGCGTGCTGGCGCGCACTGATCAGCGGGCCCAGCGTGGTGGCCACGTCATCGGCCGGGCCGCGGCGCAGCGCCCGGGCCGCGGCGACGAAGGCCTCGGTGAAGCGCGAGACCAGCGGCCGCGCGACGCAGATGCGGGCCGTGGCCGAGCACATCTGGCCGGCGTTCCAGAAGGCACCGCCGATGGCCAGCTCGACGGCCCGGTCCAGATCGGCATCGTCCAGCACGATCAGCGAGGACTTGCCGCCCAACTCCAGGCTGACGCGCGTCATGCGCGGCCCGCAGGCCGCCAGCACCTGCTGGCCGACCGCATTGCTGCCGGTGAACGACACCTTGGCCACGCCGCGGTGGGCGACCAGGGCCCGACCGGTGGCCGCACCGCCGCACACCAGGTTGACCACACCCGGCGGCAGACCGCTGTCGGCGATCAGCCGCTGCAGCGCGCATTCGGCCAGCGGCGTCAGCTCGGACGGCTTGAGCACGACGGTGCAGCCGGCGGCCAGGGCCGGCGCCAGCTTCCAGGCCGTGGTCACCAACGGAAAATTCCAGGGCACGATCAGCGCGGCCACGCCCAGGGGCACCCGCGCCAGCCGGGCGTCGACGCCGGCCTCCGGCAAGGCCACCATCTGCTCGTCCAGCCCCTGGCCGCTGGCGCACAGACCGGCGTAGTAGCGGAAGGTGGCGATGGTGTCGGCCACATCGGCCTCGGCCTCATGGCGCGGCTTGCCGTTGTTGCGCTGCTGAAGCGCGACGAGCATCGGCTGCGCCGCGGCGACGGCCTCGGCGATGCGCGCCAGCGCCTGGCCACGCTCGGCCGCGGAGGTGGCCCGCCAGTGCGCACCGGCACGCGCCGCCGCCTGCACCGCCGCATCGACCTGGGCCGCCGAAGCCTCGGCCAGCCACGCGATCCGGGCACGGCTGACCGGGTCATGCACCGGCAGGCGGGCACCCTCGCCGAGCGACCAGACGCCATCGATCAGCACGCCCGGGATGGGCGCATCCGGATCGACGGCGAGGGCCGCGGAGCTGGGCACATCCCGTGACGGCACGGCGCTCATGGCTGCGCCTCCGCAGCCGGCGCGGCGCCCGCGGGCAGCGGCGACAGATGCTCGTGCACCGCGCGCCAGCGGCCGTCCGGAGCGCGCTGGAAGACGATGGTCTCGCGCTCGTCCAGCACGCAGGGGCCGTCGGGGCCGGCCACCCGCGTGCGCACCTGGTGGTGGAAGATCGCGACGTCGCCGAGCACCCGCACCTGGCGCGCGGTGGAGCGGCAGTCGAGGATGCGCAGGCCATCGACCTGCTCCCAGTGCGCCCACAAGCGGCGATAGGCATCGCGGTCGTCCAGCACCTCGGGATGGGCGTGGAAGATGAAGCTGGCCTGCGGGTCGAAGGCGTCGAAATAGGCCTCGGTGTCATGGGCGGCGAAGGCGCGCACCAGGCGCTCGGCGGCAGCCAGGACGGCGTGTTCCGTGGCCTGCGCCGCGGCGTGGTCGGTCGTCGGATCCGTGGACATCATTCAGCCTCGATCGGGGCGATGGGTGCGGCGCTGCAGGGCACGCCGCGCGGGCCGGCCGGCCCGTAGACAGCGCGCGGCTCGGGCCAGGCCCACAGCAGCGCCGGGTAGATCAGGGCCGGCAGCAGCAGGGCCACCGGCAGCGAGAGGTCGATTCCGCCGGCCCATTCGCCGGCCCAGCCGACGAACTGGCCCGGGATGTTGACGGTCGCCAGCGCGATGGCCGCCGACGGCAGCCAGGCCGCCATGCCGCGCAGGTTCCAGCCCCCGTGGAACCAGTAGGCGCCGCCCTTCTGACGCCGGGTGAAGACCTGCAGGTCGTCGGCCTGGTAGTGGCCGCGGCGCGTCAGGAAGCCGATCAACATGATCACCATCCACGGCGTCGTCATGACGATGATGAGGGTCACGAAGGTGGTGATGGCGCCCACCAGATCGAAGACGAAGCGGCCGATGAAGATCAGCGCGATGGCCAGCAGGCCGACCAGCAGGGTGGCGCGCGGCCGGCTCAGCCGCGGAAACACGCTGGAGAAATCCAGCCCGGTGCCATACAGCGATGTCGTGCCGGTGGACATGCCGCCGACCAGCGCCAGCAGCAGCAGCGGCACGAAGTAGCCGGCGGGCGTGATGGCCAGCAGGCCGCCGGTGTAGTTGGCCTGGGCCAGGTGATCGGGCGACTTCACCGCGACGATGCTGGCCGTCATCAGGCCGAAGACGAAGGGCACCAAGGTCAGCAGTTGGCCACCGAGCGTGGCCAGGACCAGGCGATGGCGCGGCGTGCGCGGCGGCAGGTAGCGCGACCAGTCGCCGAGAAAGGCGCCGAAGGACACCGGGTTGGACAGCGCGATCAACGCCGAACCGGTGAAAGCCGCCCAGAAGCCGGGCACGCCCGGCGCCAGAGCCGCACCGCCGGCATAGGCCGGGTCGAAGTCCGGCGCGAAGGCGACGAAGCCGGCCAGGAACAGCGGCGTGGCCGCCAGCACCGCCACCTTGTTGACCCACAGCATGAAGCGGAAGCCGTAGAGGCAGACCACCAGCACCGCGGCGGCGAACAGCGCGTAGGCGCCCGCCTGCAGCGCCGGACTCTCGGCCACGCCGGTCAGCCGGTGCAAGGTGCCCACCAGCGCGTCACCGCTGGACCAGACGCTGATCGAGAAGAAGGCCACTGCCGTCAGCAGGCTGAGAAAGGAGCCCACCACCCGCCCGACGACGCCGAAATGCGCGCCCGAGGACACCGCGTTGTTGGTGCCGGTGACGGGACCGAACAGCGCCATCGGCGACAGGATCAGCGCACCGAGCGCGACGCCCAGCACCGTGGCCGCCAGCGCGTGCCAGAACGACAGGCCGAACAGGATAGGGAAGGAGCCCAGCACCGCGGTGGCCAGGGTGTTGGCGCCGCCCCACTGCAGGCGCATGAAGTCGAACACCGACGCGTCGCGGTGCGCGAGCGGGATCGGCTCGACACCGTAGGGCTCGACCGTGGTCAGTTCGTCGCGGGCCATCACACGGCCTCCTGCGGCCGGCTGGACGTAGCCTGCGGCGCGGGCGGCACCGCCCCCGGCATCACGCACAACATCTCGTACGCCAGATTGGCCCCCAGCAGCGCGGTGATCCCGCCGCTGTCGTAGGGTGGCGAGACCTCGACCACGTCGGCGCCCACCAGCGCCAGGCCCTGGGCGCCGCGCACGATCTCGAGCGCCTGCGGCACGGTCAGGCCGCCGACCTCGGGCGTGCCGGTGCCCGGCGCGCAGGACGGGTCGACGCCGTCGATGTCGAAGCTCAGGTAGACCGGCCCCGCGCCCATCTGCGCGCGCACCTCGTTCATCAGCGGCGCCAGCGAGCGGCCCCAGCAGTCCTCGACCTGCACCACGCGGAAGCCCTGGCGGCGGCACCAGTCGAAGTCCTCGGCCGCGTAGCCGGTGCCGCGCAGGCCGATCTGCACCGTGCGCCGCGGATCGATCAGGCCCTCTTCCAGCGCGCGGCGGAAGGTGGTGCCGTGGGCGATCTTCTGGCCGAACATGGTGTCGTTGACGTCGGCATGGGCGTCGACATGGATCAGGCCGACCGGCCCGTGGCGGCGCGTGATGGCCCTCAGGATGGGCAGCGTGATGGTGTGGTCGCCGCCGAGGGTGATCGGCCGGCAGCCGGCGTCGACCACCTGGCGCAGGCCGGCCTCGATGCGGGCCACGGCGTCGGCCAGGTCGTAGGGATTGGTGGCGATGTCGCCGAGATCGGCCACGCGCAGGTGGTCGAAGGGGGCGGCACGGGTGGCCATGTTGTAGGGCCGCAGCAGCACCGATTCGGCGCGGATCTGGCGCGGGCCGAAGCGGGTGCCCGCGCGGTGCGAGGTGCCGATGTCCAGCGGCACGCCGAGGAAGCCGACATCGAGCGTGGCCGGATCGCTGACCAGCGGCAGCCGCATCATGGTGGCGATGCCGCCGAAGCGCGGCATGTCGTTGCCGCCCAGCGGCTGGTGGCGGGGCGCCGGCGCATCGGACGCAGGCGCGGTGAAGCAGGAGGGATTCATGTCGGATCCGGGCGATGGGCGGGGAAGACGGCAGGCGCGGCCGGCTCGGGCCTGTTCAGCCGTCGGTGCAGCGCATGGCCGGCATCTTGCGCAGCCCGGGCATCGGCATCCATGCCGATGTGCGCATGTCCACATCGATCCGGATCGATGTGAAATCGGGTTTGTCCGGGCGCCGATGCGGGGGACCGCCGACAGCCGATCGCCGACCATCGACCACCGCCCGCACCTGACCCACCATGCTCCAGCTCACCACCGACCTCGACCTGCGGCTGATCCGCGTCTTCCTGGCCATCGTCGATGCCGGCGGGCTGTCGGCGGCGCAGGCCACGCTGGAGGTCGGCCAGTCCACGCTCAGCGCCCAGTTGTCGACGCTGGAGACGCGGCTGGGCTTTCGCCTGTGCGAGCGCGGCCGCGGCGGCTTCCGCCTGACGCCCAAGGGCGAGCGCTTCGAGCCGCTGGCGCGCCAGCTGTGCGCAACGCTGGCCGACTTCAGCGCCCAGGCGCGCGACATGGACCGGCGGCTGGTCGGCTCGCTGGCCATCGGCCTGATCGGCCATGCGCCGATGGCGCAGAACCTGCGCGTCGGCCGTGCCATCGCGCGCTTCCGCCAGCGCGACGAGGCGGTGCGCCTGACGCTGCGCGTGGGCGCCCCGGCCGAGCTGGAGGAGCAGCTGCTGTCAGGCCAGATCCAGCTGGCCATCGGCTACTTCTGGCACCGCGTGCCCAGCCTGGTCTACACGCCGGTGTGCATCGAGCGCCAGATCGCCTGCTGCGGCGCCAGCCACGCGCTGGCGCCGCAGGCCGCCGCCGGCACGGCCGTCGACGCCCCGGCGCTGGCCGAGGCCTCCTGGGCCTGGCGCAGCTATCCGGTGGCCGAGGCCCGCGCCGCGCTGCCCGGACGCGGGCCGGCCGGCGCCTCGGCCGTGGCCGACAACATGGAGGCGATGGCGGTGCTGATCCTCTCGGGCCACCACCTGGGCTACCTGCCGGAACACGTGGCACGGCCCTACATCGAGGCCGGGCTGATGCACGCACTCAACCCGGGCACGCTGCACTACGACGTCAGCCTGCACCTGGTCAGCCGCCGCCGCGGCGCGCAGGACGAGATCACGCGGGCCTTTCTCGACGACCTGCGGGCGGTGCATCTGGAGCCCGAGGCCCGGCCGCGCTGAAGCGTGCCGACCCGGACGTGCCGGCTCAGACCCAGCGCCGCACCCGCGCGCAGTAGGCCTCGTAGTCGGCCCCGAAACGCAGACGCAGGTGCCGCTCCTCCGGCCGGATCTGGAAGCGCTGGATCCAGGCGACGAAGCCGGCCACCGCCAGCAGCGCGGCCGGCGCGCCCAGGTGCACGGCCCAGGCCGTCAGCAGCAGCGCCATGCCCACGTACATCGGGTTGCGCGTCCAGCGGTAGATGCCGCCGTCGACCAGCGCGCTGGCACGCTCGGGCCGCAGCGGGTTGACCGTGGTGCGGGCGCGGCGGAAGGCCCACACGCCGGACAGCTCGATCGCGAGGCCGGCCGCCACCAGGCCGAGGGCCAGCACCGTGCGCGCCTGCGGTGCCGCCTGCAGCACCGGCGTCCACAGGCTCAGCCACCAGCCGCCAACGCCCATCGACAAGGCCACCAGCGGTGGCGGGATCTTGAGTTCGAGCCAGGACATGGCGCCCCCTTGGTCTGCCGTGCTCTCGGGGATGAGGGCCGGATCGCGGGCAGTCTGCCATGGCCGGCCCCGGCGCCCGGGGCCACCCGGCCCGCGCACCATCGGCGCGCCAGCACCCGCTCAGCGGCAGCTGAAGCTCGCCGCGCTCTCCACGTCGCCGCTGCCTGAGTAACGCGCCACCTGGGGATACGGGCACAGCGGCCGGCTGCGGTTGGCCGACCAGCCGGCCGGCAGCTCGGTGTTGACGACGCCGCCGGCATTGCCGGCGCCACGGGCCGTGGCCACTACCGCCTCGGGCGCCCGGCCCTGCTCGACCCAGGCCACCAGCGGGCTCAGCAGATCGAACTGGTCGGTCGACGGGCCGCCGCTGCAATGGCCCATGCCGGGCACGCGGTAGAAACGGGCGAAGTCGGAGGCATCGCCGCCGTGGTTCGCGCGCAGGCCGTCGTACCAGGCCTGGGTGTCGCTGACCGAGAAGATCGCGTCGCTGACGCCGTGGTAGACCAGCACCTTGGCGCCGCGGGCGCGCACGGCGTCGAGCTTCGTCGGGTTCGGCGGCGTCATGAAGGCCATCGCCGATTCGGTGTAGGTGGCGTTGGTGGCGGTGATCTGGGCCACCATCTCGTCGACCGAGGCGGTCAGCGCCCAGCTGGCCAGATCGGTGGCCGAGCTGCTGCCGGCCAGCGGCGGCACCTTGAAGATCAGGCCGACGGCGCCCGAGTCGCGCTCCAGCGGCGCGGTGAACTCCCACGACGCGACACCGCTGGCGCCGTGGCCGGCATCCCACGGGAACGGGGCATAGATCAGCGCGCCCGCGGTGGTGCGCGGGCCGGCGAAGATCTGCGCCAGCACCGACTTCTGAGCGGTGCTCAGGCAGCTGCCGTCACGGCTGCCGCTGCAGGTGGGCACATCGGTGGCCAGGTTGAAGGCGGCCTGGCAGGCGGTGGTGTCCTGCACCAGGCCATCGGCCACGCCGTCGAGCGCATCGCACCTGGCCAGCACGGCCGAGGACACCAGCGCCCGCTCGGCGGCCGTCCAGGCGGTGGCCAGATTGGCGGCGGTGAGGCTGCCGGGGTCGTCGGAGATGCTGCGGTAGAGCTGCGCACCGGCGATGTTGGCCACCGCCGACTTCGGCAGGTTGTAGCCGGGTGCGCCGGCCAGATAACCGTCGTACTGATCGCCATAACGGGCGGCGGCCACCAGGGCGTGGCGCCCGCCGTTGGAGCAGCCGCCGTAGTACGAGCGGTCCGGCAGCTTGCCGTAGGCCGTGCGGATGACGGTCCTGGCCAGCGGCAGCAGCTTGGCCTCGGCCTGGTAGCCGTAGTCCAGACGGGCCTGCGGATCGATGCCGAAGGCCGGGCCGCCGACGGTGGCGTTGCTGTGGCCGGCGTCCGAGCTCATCACCGCGAAGCCCTGGGCCAGTGCGCCGGTCAGCGGGCCGCCGCCGAGTGCGCCGGCCGCGGCCAGCACCGAGCCATCGATGCCGCCGTTGCCCTGGTAGTAATAACGGCCATTCCAGGCCTTGGGCAGGCGCAGCTCGAAGCCGATGGCGTAGGACTTGCCGTCGACCGCGCTGGTGCGGCGGTACATCTCGCCGGTCAGGCGGCAGTGCTCGGGCGAGGTGACGCCACTGACCGCCGTGCCGGCCGCCACCGTGGTGACCGCGCTGATCGTGGTGTCGGCCAGCGTGCCCAGGCGCTCGGCCAGGGTCTCGCAGCTGCCGCTGAAGGTGGCGGGTTGGGCGGCGGACAGGCGCGGCAAGGTGGTCTCGCCATCGGCACCGCCGCAGCCGGCGAGCGCCGCGACGGTCAGCACGGACAGCGGCCAGCGATGCCGCGACAAGGGCGGACGGCACGCAGCGCGGGTTCGAACGGGCACGGACATCGGTGTCTCCAGCTGGGGTGAGGACGCCGCCGGCCGGACCCCCCGGTCCGACAGCGACGCCTCTTTTGATTAATGTTATTAACCTTAATCGCCCTGACATTCGAGCGAAAGCCGGGATTTCACCAATCCGTACATTCATGGGATTCAGCATCAGGCGGCCACGATGCGCCCGCGATCCGAGCCCGGGCCCCAGCCGGAGCACGGCCAGCCGCCTGCCGCTTCGGCGCCACAGGCGCGGGCTTCCGGCGCCGCCTCAGGGTGGATGCGGGACCGTGGCCGCGAGGGCATCCCGCAGGGCTCGCGCCGCCCCGGCATCGCGGGCCTGCAGCGCCTGGGCCATGTGCACCAGCGCACCACGGGCCGGCGAGAAGCCCGGGCTGCGCTGCAGCAGACCGAGCAGCGGCGCCTGCACCTGCGCCAGCATGCCCCTCACATCCGCGGTCGGGTGCACGTGCAGACCGAGCGCCAGATAGTCGTCGCGCACCGCCCACCAGGTGAGCAGATCCGCCGCCACTTCGGCGGGCAGGACCGCGGACGGCCGGTCCAGGGCCACGGTGCCCGAGCCCGCCGCCACATCGCCGAACAGCGCCGTCAGGCGCTGCGCACCCGCGGACTCACGCCGGGCGGACCAGTCCGTCAACCATCCCGCCAGACGTTCGCGCGGACTGGCCTGCGGCGCATAGGTCACGCGCAAGGCCTGCCAGGCCAGTTGTGGGCGATCATCGGTGTCCGGTGCCGCATCGCCGGCCAGCGCCCGCAGCGCATCGGCATCGGCCACCACCGAGCCGGCCACGTCCCAGACCGTGGTCAGGCCAGGGGCCTCGGCCGGCCGCGCTCCGGGCGCCCAGGCATCGCCCTCACGCAGGCGCTGCTGCAGGACAGCCCAGGCGGGCAGTGGCGCGGCATCCGCACCGCCGCCATCGACGCGGCCGACCAGGCCCAGCACCGGCGTGTCCAGGCTGTGGCTGGCCAGCACGGCCGCCGCGCGGGGGAACACGGTCATCCACGCCTGGACGATGCCCCTCAGGCTGTCGGTATCCAGTTGGTGCAAGGGCAGCCACTGCACGTACAGCCCGTCCGGCGCCAGCCGCGCACGCACCGCACGGAACTGCTCGACCGTGTAGAGCGCGGCGGTGCCGCTGCGCCCGGGATGCACGTTGTCGCCGATCACCAGGTCCCAACGCGTGCCGTCGTCGGTGCGCAGGCGGCGCCGGGCGTCGGCCACCTGCACCTGCAACCGGTCCTGCTGGGCGCGCTCGGCGGGCTGGGCGAACAGCGGCGCGGCAGCCACCACCTCGGGCAGCAGCTCGACCACCTCGACCCGGGCCTGCGGATCGGCCGCCGCCGCACGGGCCGTCACACCGGTGCCCAGGCCGATCATCAGCACCCGACGCGGCGCGGCATGCAGCAGCAGCGGCAACGCGGCCTGCCGGCCATCGACATGGCGGCTGACGTTGTCACCCTCCTGGGCGCGGCGGTTGATCTGCAGGCGACGCACGCCATCGGCATCCTCCAGCACACGGACCTCGCCCAGCGCGCCTTCGCGCCGCCACAGCACGGCGGTCGACTCATCGGGGCGGGGCAGGTCGGGCGCCAGCGCCACGGCCACGAGCGCGGCCAGGGCCAGTCCCGCCCAGCCCGCACGCGCCGGCCCGTGGCGCGCCAGCCAGGTCCCCGCCACCAGATAGCCCAGCAGCAGGCAGGCCGCCACGCGGCCGGCGCCGAAGGCCGGCAAGGCCCACAGGCCGATCAAGGGCGGCGCCAGCGCGGCGCCCGCCGTGTTGCAGCCAAAGACCCGGCCCAGCGACAGACCCCGCCGCTGGGCGGTCTCGGCCAGATGGCTGAACAGCGCACCCATCGCCGCCGTGGCCGGCGCGAAGGCCAGCCAGGCCGGCCAGGTCTCGGCCGCCAGCGCGGCGGCCAGCGGCTCGGCGCCACGCGCCTGCAACCAGTGCAGCGCACCGGTCTGCAGCGCATCGGCCTGCGCCAGCACGAGCGCACAGGCCAGCACGCCGGCAGCGGCCAGCAACCAGGGCGCACCGCGCAGGCGACCCTCGGCGGCAGGCGCGAACCGCTGCCACAGCACCGCGCCCGCGGCAGTGCCCATCAGGTAACAGGCCAGCAAGGCGGCCCAGGTGTAGAGCGTGTTCTCGGCCACGCGCGAGAGCACACGCACCGCCAGCACCTCGACGCCGATGCCCAGCAGGCCACTCCAGGCCAGCAGGCCGAGCAGCGCACGGTCGGCAGGCGCTGTGGCCCGCGCTGTGGCCCGCGCTGCGGATCGACGCTCCGGCAGCGGCACCTGTACGCCGGCCCGGGACCGCCAGAGCACCAGCCCCGCACAGGCCAGGTTCAACAGCGCACAGCAACGGGCCGTCTGCCGCAGTCCGAGCTCCGGCATCCACCAGCCCACGGCCAGCAGCACGCCGGCCAGCGCCCCGGCAGTGTTGGCCGCGTACAGGCCGGCCACCTGGCGGCCATCGGCCCCCAGCAGGCGGTCGAGGGCCGGCAACGCCAAGCCCATGGCCACGGTGGCCGGCAGCCACAGCAGCGTCAGCACGGCGAAGCCGCCGCCCCATTGCAGCGCCGGCGAGGCCTGCGAACCGAGGGCCTGCAGCAACCAGGGCGCCACCGCATCGACCCATCCGGGCGACAGCGCGGCCCAGAAGGCGATCAAGAGCTCGCACAGCACATAGGTGCGCAATGGACGCGCGCTGCGCGCCACCCATTCGCCGAAGGCCAGCGCACCCAGCGCCAGACCGGCCATGAAGGCGGTGACGACGGCCAGCACCGCGGCCGCCTCATGGCCCAGCAGGATGCCGGCCTGCTGGGTCCAGGCCATCTGGCAGCCCAGTGCCGAAGCGCCGGAGGCCGCACACACCCCGCGTGCGGTCCAGGCCGGCAGGCCTGACCGCGCCATCACGCTCCCCACGGCCGCGCCGACCTCACCCGGCGAAGCTGACGCGGTAGCCCCAGGAGTCCAGGTGCGTCGGGATCGCGTTGAAGGCCAGCGTGATGCGGCGCTCGCCCGCATTCGGCGGCACGGCGTGCATCAGATAGCTCGGGAACAGCAGCAGGTCCCCCGGCTGCGGCAGCGGGCTGACCCATTTGTCCGAGTGGTAGGCCCCCGTGTGCGTGGCCGCATGCTCGTTGCGGAAGATGAAGTCCGTGCCACCGGGCGACTTCATGAACACGGTGCAGCTGTCCGGATGGGTCGGCGTCAGGTAGAGCACGCCGGAGATGAAGCTGTTGGCATGGTTGTGCATCGCCTGCCGGCCACCGGCATCCAGCACATTGACCCACATTTCCTTGAGCGACCAGCCCAGCGTCTCGCCGAACATCAGCGCGCCGAACGGCGCCAGGTGGCGGGTCAGCAGACCGGCCACCTCGACGTACAGCGGGCTGTCCTGCGGGCGCAGCATCGCCGTATGTGACAGGTTGGGCGAGGAGCTGTTGGGCTGCACCGCCTGCGCACTGAAATGCGCGACCAGGGCGGCCACCAGCCCCGGCGGCAGCACACCCGGCACCCGGGCCACGGGCACCGGGAACAGGCCGTGCACCACCATCGCGGGAGCGCCCGCGCCGACCGGCACAGGCATCTCCACCGCTGCGACAGCCTGCTGCGCGTCCACGCTCAGCGGCGGCCGCGACGGGCGTGGGCCAGCGCGCCCAGCATCAGCATGCCGGCCAGCAGCGTGGCGGCGGTGGCGGGCTCGGGCACGGCGGTGATCGCGATGTCGTCGAAGGCGGCCACGTTGGCCGCGTTGGCGAAGCTCACCGAGTAGGCGGTGCCGGCGAAGGCCAGGCTGGCCGCGTCGAAGTGGCACAGCGCGCTGTCGCTGCAGCCCCCGGCCTGGGCGTTGGTGCTCAGGTCGAAACTGGCCAGCAGCGTGCCGGTGGCGCCGGCACCGCTCCAGACCTGCACCCCGCCGCTGACATCGGCCAGCGACGACCAGGCGAAGTCCACCGAGCCGGTGAAGCCCTTGGCCACGTCCATCACCGCATCGCTGCCCACGATGGTCATCACGCCCACGGCCGTCGGGGCGTTGCTGAAGTAGGTCCCCAGGCTGTCGTTGGCCAGGGCGATCACGTCGCCGCTGAAGCTCACGCCCAGGTCGGTGCCGGTCACGCCGGCCGCGTCGGCGCCGCCCGCGTAGTGCGTCAGCACCGACGAAAAGCTGGTCGCGGTCTCGAAGTCGACGGTGACGTTGGCGGCCTGGGCGGCCAGCGGCGCGGCCAGCACGAGGGCCGACAGCAGGACTCGGGGCAGAAAGGACGTGGGCGTGTGCATGGCAGGACTCCGGATCGGATCGACGCCCCTGCCGGAGCGGGGAGGACCGCGGCGGGACGGGTTCTGGTGGACGCAGGTGGCGCACGCGCCACCCACCCCTGGATGCGGCCGATTGGCGCAGACGCAGGCGACAGCGGCATGACGATGGACCGCAGCGGCCATCCGCACCCCTGATCCGCGGGGTCACCGCAGGCCGGCCATGGTGCGGGGCGGCCGGCCCGTCGCCCGGTCACGCCCGCGTCACGGGTGGCGACGAGACTGCCGCGGCTTCGCGCCCCGCTGACCGGCCTTGGAGTCGTCGCGACGTGGCCCGCCGGCCCAGGCATCCACCCTCCACCCGATCCCCGCACCATGGCCCTGCGCCCTGCCCTGCCCCGTCGCCGTCTGCTGTGCCAGGCCGTCAGCCTGCTGCCTCTGGCGCCATGGCTGGGCGCCGGCAGCGCCCGCGCCTGCGAGGTGCAGACCGACCGCTTCCTCGTGCAGCACCCCTGGTGCCGCGAGACAACGCCGGGCCAGACCGAGATCGACGTCTTCCTGAGCTTCACCGCCATCAGCGAGGACGACGCGCTGGTGGGCTTCGAGACCGCCGTCGCCGGGGGGTGCCGACTGGTGCGCATGGGCGAGCCCGGGCCGCTGCCGATGCCCATCCCCGCCGGCCGTGATCTGCACCTCAGCCCGTTCGGCAGCTGCCTGCGCCTGACGGCGCTGAACCGCCCGCTGCAGCTGGGCCGCGTCTTCCCGCTGTGGCTGCACTTCGCCCACAGCGGCGCGGTGCAGACCACGCTGAACGTTGATTACCCGGCGGCCTGAGGGGCCCGATCCGCCGTTGCCAGACCACGCCCCGATCCTCCTGACACACCCGACACCGGAGTCCCGCATGTCCCAGACCTTCCGACCGACACCGCTGGCGCTCGCCGCGGTGGCCGCGGCCAGCACGCTGGTGCTGATGTCCACCCCGCAGACCGCCGACGCCGCCAAGACGGCCGGCCGCTACGTCGCGGGTGACTTCCACAACCACTCGACCTGCTCGGACGGCGCCGTCTCGATGCAGAAGAAGGTGAAGAAGTCGATGGACCGCACCAGCGAGACGCCGTGGGGCCTCGACTGGTTCGTGCAGGCCGGCCACGGTGGCAACGGCAACCGCAACTGCACGCTGCCGGAAGACGAGAGTCTGGCCACCCCGGCCTACCCGGTGGTGCGCAACAGCGCCGGCACGGTCCAGGGCCCGACGACCACCTGGCAGAACAGCACGCCCGCGGTCAATCCGAAGGGTTCCGTCTCGGGCAGCAGCCCCAGCCAGGCGATGTGGCGCTGGCAGGCGGTCAAGGAGTACCAGTACCCGCTGATGGAGTACCTGGCGGCCTACCGCAACGAGCCGCTGTTCATCGGCACCGAATCGGTCGTCGCCGGCCACGAGCACAGCTCGATGACGGTGATCACCGGCCAGATGCCGGCCGCGGCCTTCACCAGCCCGCTGCCGACCACCCGCGGCTACACCGCCAAGGGCAATGCCGACGCGCTGGCCATGTGGCAGTACTGCTTCGACCGCGGCAACAGCGACGTCAGCCGCGGCGCCGAGAACCTGTGGAACTGCGCCGTACCTGGCAGCCAGAATGAGGGCAACGCCGACTGGAACGCCAGCGCCGCCAAGCTCAACGGCGCCAACGGCAACAACGGCCACCTCAAGACCGTCGAAGGTCTGAAGTGGATGAAGCAGTTCCACCCGGACGCCAGCTACTACGTGCCGGCCCACCTGGAGCGCGCCGGCCCCTTCAACGCCAGCGGCAACAACGGCTTCAACGTCGAGCACCTGCGCAACTTCAACAACGCCGCCCCGCGCGTGGCCTTCGGCTTCGAGAGCCAGCCCGGCCACGGTGCGGCCGACCAGCGTGGCGAGTACACGCTGCGCCGCAACACCATCAGCGGCACCAACGTCGACTCCGTCGGCGGCGTCACCTACGGCGGCACCGGCGTCTACGCGGCGCAGGTCGGCGGCGTGTGGGACGCGCTGCTGGGCGAAGGTCGCAACTGGTGGTTCTTCGCCAGCTCGGACTGGCACTCGCGCGGCTCGTTCAGCGTCGATGACCGCCGCTCGGACCAGGACTTCTGGCCCGGCGAGTACCAGCGCACCTACGCGATGGTGCGCAACGGCGGCCAGCAGCGCCTGAGCCCGCAGATGATCGTCGACGGCCTGCGCACCGGCAACGCCTTCGCCGCCAGCGGCCAGCTGATCGACCGTCTGGCCTTCGTCGCCTGCGCGTCCTACCCCGGCGTGGCCGCCCGCAGCAACGCCAGCGTCGAGGCGCTGGCCCTGCAGGCCGCACGCAACGGCACCGACACCGATGTCACCGGCTGCGCCACGATGGGCGAGAAGCTGACGCTGCGTCCGGGCGCCGAGGTGGTGGTGGCCATCGCCGTGCGCGATCCGTCGGGCATCAACCACTCGCCCTACGCCTTCCCGAACCCGTCGCTCAAGCAGGTCGGCATCACCCAGCCGCTGGACCGCCCGGTGCTCGACCACGTGGACGTGATCCGCGGCATGGTCACCGGCTTCCGCGCGCCGACAGCCGCCGACTACGCCGGCGCCTGGCCCGACAGCTGGGTCGATCTGGCCAACCCGCAGCAGCTGCGCGCGCTCGACAGCGTGCCGGCCGCCGCCAAGAACACCAGCGCCGCCCTGCTGCGCACGTTCAACAGCGGCAACTGGACCGTGGCGGCCGCCGACAGCGAGTACAAGGTGATGAGCCTGCGCGTGACCAACGTGCGCAACTCGCAGTACCTGCGCCTGCGCGGCAGCAACCTGCCGGCGGCCGTGCCCTACGAGACCGACGCCGCCGGCAACCCGCTGCCCGATGTCTGGACCAACAGCGCCGCCATCCGCGCCAAGACCGGCTCGACCGTCGAGTACGCGGCCAACGCGATGCTGCGCATCCCCTGCACCACGGTGGGCAGCAACCTGCCGGGCAGCGAGGTGTTCAACGGCACCGGCATCAACGGCTGCCCGAGCCACATGCCGGTGGTCAACGGCCAGAAGATGGTGGCCTATGACGTCGCCGCCTGGGCGGACCTGTGGTTCTACAGCAATCCGGTGTTCATCGAGGTCAGCGGCTCGACGGCGGTCGCGGGTGTGCGCTGAATGCCGGACGTGAGTCTGCCGGCCGCGGCCGGCACGTCCCGGGCGCCGGCGGCGGCCGGGGTTGCCGCTGCAGCGGCTGCCCCGCGCCGCCTGCCGGCGTGGACGCGCGAGCCCCTGCTGCACTTCCTGCTGGCCGGCGCCGCCCTGTTCGGCGCCGACCGCTGGCTGAACCCGCCGGCCGATGACCCGCACACGCTGGTCATCGACGCCGCGGTCGACGAACAGGCCCGGCGCGTCTTCCACGAGGCCCGCGGCCGCGCGCCCGATGCCGACGAGCTCTACGCACTGCGCCGCGTCTGGCTCGACAACGAGGTGCTCTACCGCGAGGGCCTGGCCCTGCGCCTGGACCAGGGCGACAAGGCCATCCAGGACCGCGTGGTGTTCAAGATGCTGAGCACCATCGAGGCCGGCCTCAAGCCGCCGCAAGCCGACGACGCCACGCTGCGCCGCTGGTTCGAGCAGCAGCGGGTCAGCCGTTATGACGAGCCGGCCCGCGTCGACTTCGACGAGGCCGTGCTGCCGCCCGACGAGACCGGCGAGGCCGCGGCGCGCGCACTGGCCGAGCGCCTGAACACCGGCGGCGGCGGCGACACCGGCGCCGGCCTGCGCGTCTACAAGGCGCGCCCGCTCCACACCGTGGCCCAGAGCTGGGGCGAGGCCTTCGCCCGGGAGCTGGCCACGCTGGCGCCCGGCACCTGGCAGGCGGTGGGCGCCGGCGGCCGCTGGCAGGTGGTGCGCGTCAACGCGCTGGCCGCGGCGCGACCGGCCCGCTTCGAGGATGTCGCCCACGCCGTGCGCCAGGACTGGATCGACGCCACGATGGCCGAGCAGCGCGCAGCGGCGGTGCGCGAGATGGCCCGCAAGTACCGCGTGCGCACGCTCGCCGGCGCACCGGTGGATCCTTCGACCGGCGCCGCGTCGGCCAGCGCGGTGACGGCGGTGACGGCCGCGCCCGCACCGGCCCCGGCCACCCCCGGCGGAGCCGCCCGATGAGGCCCCTGCCCTGGATCGGCGCGGGCTTCGACACCCGCGTCGCGCTGCCCTGGCCGCTGCGCACCGGCGCCCTGCTGCGCACGCTGCTGGCGGGCCTGCTGGCCTGGTGGCTGCTGCTGGGCCACGGCAGTGCGCGTGCGCACGAGATCAGCATGGCCGAGATGGTGGTCTGGCAGAACAGCCCGACCGAATTCAGCTGGCAGTGGACGGCCGCCCCGCGCACCGGCGGCGCCAGCCTGCGGCTGCGCTGGCCCGACGGCTGCGACAGCCCTGAACCACAACGCCTGCGCTGCGGTGCGCAGGGCCTGAGCGGCCGTGTGGCCGTCGAGGGCCTGGGCGAGGGCACATCGGCCCTGCTGCTCAAGATGCACTGGCTGGACGGCGGACTGAGGGTCTACACCTTCAGCCAGGGCCAGCGCGAACTGCTGCTCTACGGCTCAGCCGAGGACCGCCGTGATCTGGCCGAGATCGCCCGCGCCTACACCGCGCTCGGCATCGAGCACATCCTGACCGGCATCGACCACCTGCTGTTCGTCGTCGGCCTGCTGTTCCTGGTCGGCTTCCGGCGCCAGCTGGTGTGGACGATCAGCGCGTTCACCGTCGCCCACAGCCTGACGCTGGGCCTGAGTGCCCTCGGCTGGCTGAGCCTGCGTGCGCCCCCGGTGGAGGCGACCATCGCGCTGTCCATCATGCTGGTGGCCGGCGAGGCGCTGCACCGACGCCCGACGGTGGCCCGCCGCTGGCCGGCGCTGGTGGCGCTGCTGTTCGGTCTGGTGCACGGGCTGGGATTCGCGGGTGCGCTGCAGGCCATCGGCCTGCCACAGCAGCACCTGCTGGCAGCACTGCTGACCTTCAATCTCGGCGTCGAGCTGGGGCAGCTGGCCGTGGTCGGCAGCCTGTGGGCGGCCTGGCATCTGCTGTCGACACGACCCTGGCTGGCACGGGCCCGCACGCCGGTGCTCTACGCCATCGGCAGCCTGGCCGCCTGGTGGACGCTGGCCCGGGTGGCCACGCTGGCCGGCATCTGAGCGGGCGGCGGCCATGGGCCCGGTGGGGATGGGCGCATCGCGCCTAGACTGCCGGTCATGACCTCTGCTGCCTCCCCCGCCACGCCCGCCCTGCACATCGACTTCGTCTCCGACGTCGCCTGCCCCTGGTGCGCGATCGGCCTGCACGGCCTGCTGATCGCGCTCGAACGGCTGGGCGACAGCCTCGGGCCGATCACGCTGCAGTTCCAGCCCTTCCGCCTGAACCCGGACATGGGCCCGGAGGGGGAGGACATCGTCGCCTACCTGTCGGCCAAGTACGGACTGAGCGCGCAGCAGGTGATGGACAACCAGGCCGCGATCCGCGAGCGCGCGGCCACGGTCGGCTTCGACTTCGCGATGGACAAGCGCAGCCGCAGCTGGAACACCTGGGAGGCGCACCGCCTGCTGCACGAGGCCGGGCTGCAGGGCCCGGCGCAGGCGGTGGCGCTCAAGCGCGCGCTGTTCGCCGCCTACTTCACCGAGGGCGAGAACCCGACCGCGCCGGACGTGCTGCGCCGCTGCGCGCAGGTCGCCGGCCTGGACATGACAGGCGTGGAGGCCGTGTTGGCCGACCCCCGGCACCATGCCGAGGCCGTGCGCGAGGCCGAGGACTTCTGGCGTCAGGCCGGCATCCGCAGCGTGCCGGGCATCGTCATCGATCGCCAGCACCTGATTTCCGGCGGCCAACCGCCCGAGGTCTTCGAGCAGGCGCTGCGCCGGATCGCGGCCGGACGTACGGTCTGAGCGCCACGGGCGCTGCCATCACGGCAGATCCTGCACCTGCAGGGTCTTGCGGCTGTCACCGCGGTGGATGCCGAAGCTGACATGGCCGCTGGGATCCGCATCCCAGCCGTTGGCACAGTTGCCCCACTGGCTGCGCAGCCAGGGCCGCGCCGCACCGACGGTGATGCCGCGCAGGCTGTTCAGGCAGGTGCGGTCCACCGGCAGGCTGCCGAGATTGACGGCCAGGTCGAAGCTGGCGCTGCTGCCGGCCGGTGACACGGGCGCCAGCGTCAGCTCGGCCTTGCCTGCGGTGAAGGCGCTGACCGCGGTCACGCTGGTACTGGTGCCCCCCAGCAGGCCGCCGAGGGCCGAGCGCGGGTTGTTCATCAGGAAGGACGGCGCGCTCAGGCTGGTGCAGGTATCGGCCGTGTTGACCACCCAGCTGTTGCCACTGAAATACTCCAAGGTGAGCGGCACGACCAAGGGGCTGGTCGACGGGCCGTAGGCGTTGGACACCCGCAGCCGGCCGCTGCGCAGCGGCATGGCCAGATCACCCCCACCGGCGGAGCTGACGCCCTGGCTGTCGGTGGCCCTCAACTGCAGCGTCTGCGGTCCCGTCTGCTTGTTGCTGAAGCTGTAGCTGGCCGAGGTGCTGGCCACGCCAGCGGCGAAGGCATTGGCCGACACGGTCGACACCGACAGACTGCCCAGCCCCAGCGGCGTGGCCTCGGCCAGGGTGGTCAGCTTGGCGTAGTTGGGGGAGGTGGCGAGGCTGCCGTCGTAGTTGCGCGTGATGCCGCCGCCGGCCTCGCGCGCCGTCACCGTCGCCGTGAACGACTGGCCGGCGTAGCTGAAGCTGTCGCAGGCCCCGGGCGCCGTCACGTCGAAGCGGTAGGGCAGGAAGGGCCCGACGGTGCCGGCCGACAGGATGTTGACGCCGCTGGTGGGCAGGTAGAAGCAGGTCTTGATCTGGCCCGGCGCCGGGTCCCCGCCGAAGGCCAGGGCATTGCAGGCCAGCGTGCCTGTCTGCTGCGCACGGGCGATCCAGGCCGTGTTGGTGCCATAGGCCACGATGGCCACCACCCCGCTGGGCAGGATGCACAGGCCGCCATCGATCGAGCAGGTGACCGCGCTGAGGTTGCTGCCGCCGCCGGTCAGCCAGCCGGTGCCCAGATAGCTGCCGCTGCTGAGCCGGGCCGAGACATCGATCATGCCGACCTCCGAATAGCGCAGATCGCTGAGCGTGGCCTGGCCGCTGCTGAAGGCACCCACCGTGCCGCTGAAGCTGCCGGTGACGGCACCGGTGCCCAGCGGCTTGGCCCGCACGGCCTCCAGCGTCACGCCCTCGGCCGGCACCTCACGGCCGAAGTTGGGCGTCGTCTGGCTGGCGGCATTGATCGCCCGCACCGTGCCGGTGAAGGGGCTGCCGGCCGCGCGCGCACCGGCCGACAGACTCATCACCAGATACCAGGGCTGGGCGACGAAGGCATCGCTGCCCGCCAGCACCAGGCCGCTGTCGTTGTTGGCGCCGCCGGTGTAGCTGGCGCTCAGGCCCACACGGCCGACATCGGCGTACTGCACCGTGGTGCTGGCCACGCCCGAGGCGTTGAAGGCCAGGTTCACCGCCCGGCCACCGGCATCGCAGGCTGCAGCGGCGTTGTTGCCCGCGTTCAGCGCCGCCCCGCCCACCCGCACGGCCTTGGTGCCGCTGGCCGGGTTCTGGTAGGCGCAGCTGAAGGTGACCGGCCGCGTGACCGAGGCGAAGGCCGGCGTGCAGGCCAGGCTGTTGTCGGCCTTCTTCACCGCCGAGACGGTGAAGGTCCTGCTCAGCTCGGAGACGTGGTCGGGCACGTCGAACAGCAGGCCCGCATCGCTCGCCGTCCAGGTGCATGACGGTGAACCGAAGGTGCAGGTGGTGGCCGAGGTCGGCGTCGGACTGGACGTGGCCAGCGCCATGCGCACCGTGCCCGCCGTCGTCACCTGGGTGCGCAGCGTGGTCGAGCTGCTGCCGGCCGGAATGGTGAAGCCCGCCCCGTCGGGCCAGACGACCGACATGCTGCCACCACCGCTGGCGGGCACGGGCGTGTTCCAGCCCAGCGTGCCGCTGACCCCGCCGATGTAGGGCTGGGCGCAGGCCGCATCCGAGCAGGCGGCCACCGTCAACGTCGACGGCGCACAGCTCAGTCCCTGGCCACTGCCGTGGCGCAGCTCCAGATGATGCGGCGCGATGCAGGCCAGCGAGCGCGTGCGCTGGGCCTGCACCTGATCGACGCTGAGGGCCTGGTCGAACAGCTTGAACTCGTCGATGTCCCCCTGCCACGGGTAGATGGCGAAGCCGGTCGCGTCACCCGTGGTGCCTGGATTGAAGCCACCGGAGCCGATGACCAGCGGCTGGCTGTCGTTGGGCACATGACGTGCGTCCAGACGGCTGTAGACCGCCACGCCGTCACGGTAGAGCGTGAGCCGGCCGCGGTAGGCGCCCAGGCCGTCCGGACCCGATTCGGCATCGAAGGTGGCCGCCAGATGGACCCAGCTGTTCTGCACCACCGCGCCGAAGTCGCCCTGGGTGTCGGCCGTCGAGTTCTCCACCGCCAGCCAGAACTCGTAGCGATCGGTGTCATTGGCCCGCAGCGCCCAGCCCTTGTAGGGCGTGGTCTCGCCGCGCACACGCAGATTGGCCATGTCCCGGATGACGCCGCTCCCCCCCCGCGCACGCACCCAGGCCATCACGCTGAAGCTGCCCTCGGCCACGAGGGCGGTGCTGTAGGGCAGCACCACGCGGTCGGGTGCGGCCGTCGTGCCGGCGAACACGCCCCAGGGTGAGCAACCGCCACCAGCCGCCGCCCCGTACTGCGAGGTGGCCGCACGGCCGTTGCCCGAGCTGTCCGGCACATCGCCGGCCGCATGGCTCCAGTAGGCATCGTCGAAGGCATAGTGCACCGTCGGAGCGACCGGCGTGTAGGTCCACGACGTGATCTGCTGCTGCGCCGCATTGGTGCCCGTCGCCCCGGTGAAGCCGATGTACATCGAGGCGCCGAACTTCGTGTACAGGTTCACCGTCATCGTGTCGTTGACGGTGACCTCGTTGCCGCAGGCCGAGAGTTTGCCGGCCAGCCTCAGGGTCGAGGTCGTGACCTCATAACTGACGACATAGCGCCCGGTGACCGTCCCGCAACCGCCCAGATTCACGGGCACGGACGGCGGCGTCAGCACCGTGTCGCTTTCCAGACCCGCGGTGTTGTAGGTGTAGGTATGGACCGTGGCACCGACGAAGCTGGGCAGCCCCCGCATGCCGATGAAGATGCCGTTGCCCCCCAGCGCCGAGGCCGACACCGGCTGCATCGCGAACGCCACGCCGTCGGCCTGCAAGGCCCAGCCGGTCAGCGTGAAGCCGTAGGTGCTGACGAAGGACTGCTGCGTCGACACCGGCGTCGTCTTCCAGGCCGAGCCCCCGGTGGACACCGTGTTCGGCGTCATCTGCAGCCTGCCGCTGACCAGCGTGGCGGCGCCGTTGGTCTGCATGGTGTGGCCGGCGAAGCTGACGATGGCGGCGTGGGCGGGTCGCGGCAGCGCGAGAGACAGCCCCAGCGCGGACGTGATCGCGAGGCCGCCGACCCGCACGCACAGGGCGGCCAGGCGACGGCACGGGCGCGGCAGGCGGAACAGGCGGGGTGGGAGCAGCGTCGACATCCGGACATCGTGCGACGCTCCCGGCGGGCGTGATCAGACGAACAGCGTCAGGAATCCCTGCCCAACCCCACTCGGCACCACCCCATGCCATGATGGATCGGCCCGTCGCCCACCCACCCATCCGGCCCCCGGGGCCCACCCCGCCATGCCCGCCATCCGACTGCCCGCCGCCGCCCGGCTGACCTTCGCGGCCGACACCCTGGTGCGCACCAACCTCTCCGGCGCCGCCATCAGCACCCACCCACCGGCCGCGGGCGCCGCCGCCACCGACACCCCGCCGGAGCACTGGCTGTGGGTGACCGGCGACGAGGCCTGCGGCCTGGACCGGCTGCGCCTGCAGCCCGACACCGGCGACGGCCGCCTGCACTTCGGTGAAGCCCGGGACTTCCCGCTGGCCGAGGTACTGGACCTGCCTGGCGCCGCCGACGACGAGGCCGACATCGAGGGCATGGCCTGGCACGACGGCTGGCTGTGGCTGACCGGCTCCCACGGCCTCAAGCGCAAGAACGCCAAGCCCGGGCGCAGCGCCGCCGACAACGCACGCCGCCTGACCAAGACCCCGCTGGACGGCAACCGCCGCCTGATCGCCCGCATCCCCGTCGAGCGCGGCCCCGACGGCACGCCACAGCCCGTGCGCGAGACGGCGGACGGCCGCCGCGCGCTGCGCCTGAAGGGCGACGCCGAGCACAACGAGCTGACCCGCGCCCTGGCCGACGACCCGCACCTCGGCCCCTTCCTGGCCATCCCCGGCAAGGAAAACGGCTTCGACGTCGAAGGCCTGGCCGTCCTGGGCGAGCACCTGCTGCTGGGCCTGCGCGGCCCCGTGCTGCGCGGCTGGGCCTGCATCCTGCAGATCGCCCCCGAAGACCACGGCGACCACCTGCGCCTGGCCCCGCTGGACGCCGACGGCACCCGCGTGCGCAAGCACTTCCTGCCACTCGACGGCCTGGGCGTGCGCGACCTGTGCCGCGACGGTGACGACCTGCTGATCCTGGCCGGCCCCACCCTGGTGCTGGACGGCGAGATCCGCATCTACCGCTGGCGCGACGCGGCCACCGCCCTGCGAGACAACACCGAGCCCGTCACCTTCGCCACCGCCACCCCGACCTGGGCCGAACTGCCCCACGGCCGCGGCACCGACCGCGCCGAGGCCCTGTGCACCCTGCCCCCCGGCCTGGCCACCCCGCTGGGCCTGCCCCCCGAAGCCGCCGCCTGGCTGGTGCTCTACGACGCCCCGGGGCCCGAGCGGCTGCTGGCGGGGCATGGGGTGGTGGGGGATGTGGTGGTGCGGGGGCGGGAGGGAGAGGGGGGCGACCGGCCACCGGAAACCCGGACACTGGCCTAGGGCTCGTCAGTGGACTGGGTGCTGGGCCTCAGGGCAAAGCGGAAGCCCGTGCGGCCGTAGGGCCTGTCCCGCTGTCCTGCATTGCGGTAGGCCGACAAACAGAATTGGGCATCGTCCAACCACGAACCGCCCCGCAGCACACGGTGGGCCGACCGGCCCTCGCCTGGAGGCTGGATCGGATTCTCCAGAGCCTCTGCCTGTTGCTGCTTGGGATACGGCCTCAGCCCTCCATCCGCGACCACACCGTCTGCGCACCACTCCCACACATTCCCGTGCATCTCGTACAGACCCCAGCTGTTCGCGGGCAGACTCTTCACCGGGACCGTCCTTTTTCTCGGCTCGCCCCAGCTTGCCTTCTCGTCAACGAGTCTGACCTGGCCGTTGAAATTGACCCAGTCCGTTTGAATCCCGTGGCCGAAATGAAAGCGCGTGCGGGTGCCGGCCCGGCAGGCGTACTCCCACTGCGCTTCCGTAGGAAGCTCGGCCACGACGCCTTCCGTCCAGCGATTGCTCAGGGCTTTCAGAAACTCGGTGGCATCGTCCCAACTGACCTGCTCGACGGGCTGGGCCGGGTCGTCCTGAAACCCGCTCGGGTTCGCTTCACCCATCACCGCCAGCCACAAGGACTGCGTACACGCCGTGTCCGCCAGCCAGTAACCCTCGGTCAGGCGAACCCGATGGGCTGGCTTCTCATCGGGATAGGCAAGGTCGTCATCGTCGCCGGAGCCCATCGTGAACTCACCCGGCGGGATCCAGCGCATCCGCTGCATCACGCCGTTGACCTCCAGATCCGCCCAGATGCCCCAGCGGTCATCGCCCCAGGCGCTGGCCCAGGGTGGGGGGAATTCGGGGGGGAGCAAGGGCTGGATCTCTGGGCGCTCCGGGTCGGTGCCCAGAAGGCCAAGGGCATCAGGATGCGTGGTCATGCTTGGCATGTGTTGGTGCTCGGACGACGCTCATGTGCGGGAACGCGGCGGCCTCTTGGAGGGCGCCGCCGGGCCGTCCCGGCCCGAGCTGAAAGGCACGGACGCCGGCCGCTCCGCAGCCGGCGCCCTCGACCCTCCCGGCCCCTCCGGGTCCTGCCGTGACGCGTCCCGCGTCACGGTCATCACCGGGCTGCTGGACCTCAGGGCAAAACGGAAGCCCACCTCGCTGATGCGCTTGCCTCGCCCGTAGGAGCGACGGTAGGCCGACCGACAGGCCCCGGCACAGAGGAACCATGATCCACCCCGTAGCACGCGTTGAGCAGCAGGACCGGACCCTTGAGGCTGGCTCGGATTCTCCAGAACATCCCCATCTTGCTGCG
Organism: Pseudaquabacterium rugosum; assembly: GCF_038066575.1. Taxonomy (NCBI): domain Bacteria; kingdom Pseudomonadati; phylum Pseudomonadota; class Betaproteobacteria; order Burkholderiales; family Sphaerotilaceae; genus Pseudaquabacterium; species Pseudaquabacterium rugosum. Next base: position 108,484 of record NZ_JBBUTF010000006.1, read on the forward strand.
CCGGATACCGCCTCAGGTCATCGCCTTTGAGCACTCCGTCTGAACACCACTCCCAAACGTTCCCGTGCATCTCGTACAGACCCCAACCGTTCGCCGGCAGGCTCCTCACCGGCACGGTCTTTCCCCGCCACTCACCCTTGCGGCCAGCCGCATACGGAAAGCTCCCCTCGTAGTTCACCTCCTCTGGCGTGACGTCCGGCCCGAAGCTGAAGGGCGTCTGCGTGCCTGCCCGACACGCGTACTCCCACTGAGCTTCGGTTGGCAGCACGGCCTCGCACCCTGCAGGCAGCAGCGGCTGCAACCGTTGCAGAAATGTCTGCACGTCGTCCCAGCTCACCTTCTCGACCGGCCGAGCCAAGTCATGCTGAAAATGGCTCGGGTTCTTACCGCCCATCACAGCGAACCACAGAGCCTGCGTGCACGCGGTATCGGCCAACCAGTAACCCTCGGTCAATCGCACACGGTGCCGTGGGCCTTCGGCTTCTTCTCGCTCAGGCTCGTCATCGGGGCTGCCCATCCAGAATTCGCCGGGGGGCATGTAGCGGAAGCGCTGGGTGACCTGCCCCAGCGAAAAGTCCAGGAACGCTCCGTAGTCACCATCGACGCCACTGGACCAAGTTGGTCCGGAATGCTCGTCAGGGGCCATCGGTGCAGCCAAGATGACATCGAGAAGCAGTTGGGATGTCTCTTCAACGTCCGCCAGACGGAGCCCCTGCGTTGAGCCGTGAGCGCTGAGTGGCGCGGTCTTGCTGAACGATACCCAAGGCTCCGGGATGCGCTCCCTCAAGCCTTCAGTAGCAGCAATCAAGACGACCTGCATTCCTTGCCGAACAGCATCGCGTAACTCGCTGGAGTTCAGGAGCTCCTCGTCGGTCTGCATCAGAAACTGACTCTTCAAACGTGAATGGGTCAGCACGAACACGCAGATGGCTTCACCGGCTGGGCAATCGCGGAGGGACTGAAGCCATGCGGCGCGATAGTCACTGAACTCGGCAGCGATGTTCGAGCCTGGAGCGGGCGCCCATGAGGGCAGCTCATCCACGAATTCAACATTCTGAGACGCCTGCATGCAGTGGAAACGAACGGTGTTTTGCAGACCCTTCCGCCACGCATCGGGCACATCGCCCCAGGATATGAAGATGGTGCGTCGCGGACGAAGCCGGGGCCTCTCGGCGCGCCACCACGGCCGCCCTGCCAGCGAGCCGCCGTCAACCCAACGCATGCGTTCAGCAGCCGGCCAGGGCAGATCCAGTGTCGCCTTCAGGCCCTCGCTGTCTCGCCCCCACTCCCGAGCCCAGGCCGGACGACTGATCGCATCGAGGGTCAGACATCCCTCGTCAAAGGTCAGCCGGACCGGCAGGCGGACCTGACGCAGAGACATCAGCGGCTCAGCGCTGTCGCCCGGGCTGACGACGGACCGTGCATCGTCTGCGCCAGACAGCACGAGATTCGCCGTTCGAAACACACCGCAGACCCATGAAGACCGGGCAGGCAGTGGCTCGGTCTCTGGCCATAGCCACAGCATCTCGCCCCGCTGAACGAGTCGCCAGCCCCGCTTGGGAGGAGTGGGGCGCGCGTTCAGAGCCTGCAGCATCGCCCTCTCTGGCAGATGCACCGGCACCGGATCTTGCTGCCCCGTCACGGCCCACAAACGCGCCAGCGGCTCACCCATGCGCGCCATCCACGCCGCATCGTCCGACTGCCGGGTCAGCAGATCCCGTGCGTACGCGGCCACCTGCTGCGCCGGTACTGCGCTGAGATCGGGCAACTGCTCGGCGTGTCGGCCGAGCTGACGCAGCCACGCATCGGCGGCATCCAGGGCCTCTGCCAGCTCCGTGTCCGCACCCACGGCCCATGCGTCGCCGTCTGCAGCTCCCGCATGCGTGCGCCACAACGACAGCTCCACCATCAGCGTCGAGCGGGGCCGGCCGGCGTGGTGCGCCAGCAGCTCGCGGGCGATCGCGCCGCGCAGATCGTCCGGCCAGATTTCCGTCGTACCCTCGGCCAGGTACTCGCGCGCGGGGCGGGCGGCGGCAGGCCGCAAGGTCCGGCTGGCCAGGCTGCTGCTGACGTGGCCGGCATCGGCCCAGTACAAGGCCTCCAGCGCGGGCTCGTGCCGCAGCGCGGGATGGACCAGGCGCAAGGCGCGCAGCAAGGGCTCGTCCAGACGGACGCAGCAGGCGACCATGGCGCGCAGCGTCGGCAGCAGCGCCTGCAGCCGGCCCGCCTCGGTGCGCTGCTGCACCTCGCCATGGCCGCGCGCCTTCTGGCGGCGCAGCGGGGTGCCGGCTTGCAGGCAGTGCACCGGCAGCACGTCGGCCAGGGCCTGCGGCACCTGGGCCGGTGACACCGGCAGCCAGGCCGAAGGCTGTGCCCCGCAGTCCACCAGGTAGGTGATGAAGGGCAACCAGTGCGACGGCGGCCGTGACAGCGCGCCCCCCAGATCGGACAGCAGCACGACGCTGCTGCCGGCCGGTGGGCGCGGCCAGCGGCCGCTCTGGGGCACTGCGCGGCCGTCGAGCGTGACCGGCCGGTCCAGCGCCTGGTCCGGAGAGCCGTCAACCACCCAGACGACCAGGCCTTCACGCCCACGCAGCCGCACCAGCTGGCGCAGCACGTCCAGCAGATCCTCGGCATAGGGCTGCAGATGCGGCGCGCGGTCGATGACGACCCAGAGCTGGCCGCCCCACACCGGGCGCCGGGCGCGGGGCAGCCGCCGCAGCGAACGGCCCTGGCTGAGCTGGCGCAGCAGCGCCGGGATGTCCAGGCCCGCATCGCGCGGATCGCGCAAGGCGCCGGCCAATGCCGGCCAGAGCTGGGTCGGACGCAGCAAGGGCGGCCGGGGCGCGACATGGCCGGGGCGCCAGGGACCGGCCTCCGGCGCATCGGCGATCTCGGCCGGAGCCTCAAGACCGTCGGCCTTCTCGGGCACCTTGAAGTCCTCGCGCGCGGTGACCACGGGCAGTCGGACCTGCGGCACCGACATCGGCGCCGCCTCCGCAGGCCGCGGCGGCACCGGTGAATCCGGTGCGGTGTCCAGCGCTCTCGAACGCGGCCCTGCCGCCAATCGCTGGGCTGGCAGCTCGGGCTGTGGGGGATCGTGCCGGAAGTCCAGCAGACCCGCCCAACGCTGCGCCTGCGCCGTGTCCTCGCCGGCCAGCGCCAGCGCCTGCAACAGATCGGCCCGCGAGACGGGTGGGGCGCCGCGCGTCCTCGCGCGCGTCATGCGGCAGTCTGGCCTGGAGCGGAGACCTTCAACGTCGCCACCGGCGACCGCGCCTGCGAAGGCTGCGTGCTGCCCTCAGGCCGCGCATTCTTGACGTAGGCAAAGGCGCTGAGCTTGATTAGCCATGCCATCTGCTCCTCCGGTTGCCCATCGGCCAACTTGTGGATGGCGTACAGCAGATCCAGATACTCCGCAGGGCCGGGCGGCGGCAGGCCGGCCCGCTTGGCCTCGTGACGATCGGCCTCCAGCTGCTCGGCCGCCACGCGCAGGACCGGCTCACCCAGCGTGGCCCGCTCGTGGCCGTCGATCGCGCCGAAATGCGCATGGCCGCGGCTGACCAGCCAGTCCACATAGCTCTGTTCCGGATCCGGCGCGAGGTTCAAGACCACGCAACGGCGCAGGAAGGCGGGCGGCAGTTCACGCTCCTCGTTGGTCGTGATGATGATGAGGGGCTCGGCCTGATCCTTGGCCAGCCCGAACTCCAGGTTCAGCCCCGGTACACGTACCCGACGCTGGCCCAGCACCTCCAGCAGGCTGTTCGGCAGATCACTGTCGGCCTTGTCGATCTCGTCGATCAGGATCACGTGGCCTGCGAGGCGATGCAGGCCGTGGCGGCAGTCGCCGTAGCGGCTCGCCTCGGCCCAGTCATAGGCCTGCCACAGCACGCCGGGCTGCCAGTAGCGCTTGTCATCCAGCGACAGGCCGGCCTGCGCATCCGCCAGCCGGCGGACGGCATCGAAGCGGTAGACCAGGTCGGTCGGCTCGAACCGTGCGTGAATGACCTCGGTCAGCAGGCGCCAGCGCAGATGCTGGGCCGCTGCCCGGGCCAGCTGGGTCTTGCCGGTGCCAGGCTCACCCCGGACCAGCAGCGGCCGGCGGGCGGCCTGGGCCAGGGTCAGGGCGTCGATTTCGGGGCGGGTCCACTGGTGGGCAGCATCGTCAAGCCCATCGACGCAATGTTCGAGCAGTTGAACGGATTGCTCTTGCAGATCTTGAAGCCGGGTCATGGTGGACATTCGTTCTGGGGTCACATGCGGGCGATCTGGGCAACAAGACGAACCAAAGCCTCGTCAGCCTCCGGCTCGGTCATCGCCGAGATCGGCCGTGCGCGTTCGTGCGCCTGCAACCACCTCAGATCCTCGTGCAGATTCCAACCGCAAGGTCTGGCCACCATCGGCAACACCGGCAGGCCCTCACTGCGCCTGCGGTTCAGCAAGGTGCGCAACTCCTCGTCGCGGATGAATTTGGACGCCAGGAACCCGGGGGTCAGGATGAGGATGGCGCAATCGGCGGCTTGCATGGCATCTGCGATCGACTGCGCCCAGTCGTCGCCCGTCTGAATGCGGGTGTCGGCCCAGGAATCGACCGCCCTGTCGTCAGGCAGTCCATCGAGATGTGTCTTCAATCGGTCGAGCCAGGGCTCGCCGTCCTTGTGGGCATAGCTGATGAAGATGCGGCAAATACGCTGCGGCGTTGGCACGTCTGGTTCCTTCTGAGCCGTTGAGCTGTCACCGGACAGCGAGCGGATGAACAGGTCTGTCAGCTCCAGGATGGCGGCCTCGGCTTCCCGGGGCTCGGGCTCAATCACTGAAGAATCACGGATATCGAACAAGCCGGTGTGAAGGTCGAGCGACTGCGCCAGCCGGCCGCGCAGGCCGACGGACGCGGCGAGACCGCGTCGTTCGGGCGCCTGCTCCGCGAGCAGGAATGGTCGTACCCCATGCCGCTTCTCGACCTTGTCGATGGCCCGTCTTGCCAGCGCCGCATTCCGGGGTTGAGCCGTGGCCTTCGGGTCAATACGGAAGGTGCGCTCCATGAGGTCCGCTGCCGTCTCCAGGCTCTTGCACCAGGACGCCACTTCGTCGAGTACGGCGTAATAGCCGTTGTCGTCGTCGCTGCCGAACTCACTGGCGGGGAGCTCACGAATGGCATTCGCGGCGAAGAACGGCGCCGCCGCCGTTGAGCGGCCGTTAACGGGCGTTGACGACCGAAGCAGCAGACCGCAGTCATGCGCGATGGCCGCCAGAACGCCCGCGGTGGCGGTGGAATAGGACGTCACCGTCAGCGCGCCATCCCCCATCACCGCCTGCGCCGCGAGCGAGCTGAGCGCGTAGCGGTGCAAGCCCAGCATGAAAAGCGCCGTCGCCAATTCCTTGTCAGCGGGCGACAGGGTCACGCCCAACGGATGGCCATTCACCGGCTCACTCAGCACGTCCGTGAGTGCCGCCAGCCCCTCTAACACCTCCTCTTCAGGCATCTGGGCCATGAAGCAGGTGTCCGCAAGATCGGCGCAGGGCCAGGACCGGTCAGCGAAGGCCTTGAGCAGCGGGGACTCCGCCCTGTGCTCGGGCGAGCAGGTCACGCGCAATGCTCGGCCAAGCTGCTCACGGATGCGCTTCCCAACACGCTCGGCGGCCAACGCCGATGCGGCCGCAAGGCCGACGGGCGGATCAGCCGCGTGCGAGGCGTCGTCGCTTGCAGTGGCGAAGTCCGCCGACGTGTCTGGGGCCACCTCTCCTCCCTTGGTTGATGGCTTCATGCCGGCCGATTCTGCCGTGCGCGGTCCGGCCGGGGCAAACCCTGGGGACGTGCGTCCGTGCCTGCCGCTTGACTTCAAGCCCACTCGAAGTCCTACCATCCGCCGCATGACGTCCCCCACCCCCGATTCGCCGGACGGTCTGAGCATCGGCGAGCTGGCGCGGCGCAGCGGCCTCAGCACCCACGCCCTGCGCTTCTACGAGCAGGCCGGCGTGTTGCAGCCGGCCGGGCGCGCCGCCAACGGCCATCGGCGCTACGGCGTGGCGGACCTGCGGTGGCTGGCCTTCGTGCTGCGGCTGAAGGAGACCGGCATGCCGCTGGCGGAGATCCGGCAGTACGCGCAGTGGCGGGCGCAGGGTGCGTCCACGCAGGTGCAGCGTCTGGTGCTGCTGCAGCGGCACCGCGAGCGACTGGCCGAGCGCCTGCAGGTGCTGGCGCGCGCCACGCAGGCGCTGGACGACAAGATCGCGATCTACCTGCGCACCCCCGACGGCCGGCCCTGACGGCCCGGCCTCTGACTGATCCCTCTTGCATCGGAGCCCATGCCATGTCCCCAGCCTTGCCCCCGGACACCGGGTCGTCAAGCCAGAGCGTGTCGATCAACAATCCGGACGTCGACCTGACCCGTTACCAGCGCGGCTGGGACAAGCTGCGCGAGATCGACGGCGAGGCCGGCGAGCGGGTGATCGCCGCGCTGCAGGACATCGCGCCGGACTTCGCCCGGCTGCTGATCGAGTTCCCCTTCGGCGACATCTACAGCCGGCCGCAGCTGGACCTGCGTGCGCGTGAGATCGCGGTGGTGGCCGCGCTGACCGCACTCGGCCACGCGGCGCCGCAGCTCAAGGTGCACCTGCACGGCGCGCTCAACGTCGGCTGCACGCGCGAGGAGGTGGTGGAGGTCATCATGCAGATGGCCGTCTACGCCGGCTTTCCGGCGGCGCTCAACGGCCTGGCGGCGGCGCGGGAGGTGTTCGCGCAGCGGGATGCCGACGCGGCAGCGGCGACGTCATCGGTCGGCTGAACACGGGCCGGCGCACCGCGGTCCTCAAGCCGCCCAGCCCGGCTGCCTGAACGCCGCCACCAGGTACTCCACCATCAGCCTCACCTTGGGCGCCAGCTGCCTGCGGCTGGGCCACACGGCGTGGATGCCCAGCTCGCGCGAGCGGTGGTCGGCCAGCAGCTCCACCAGCGCGCCGCTGGCCAGGTGCCGACCGACCATGAAGCTGGGCTGCAGCACGATGCCCTGGTGCTGCAGCGCGGCCACGCAGCAGCTGTCGCCGCTGTTGCTGCGCATGCGCGGGTTCACCTTCACCGTCAGCGGGCCGTCCGGGCCCTCGAACGGCCACTGGTCCCCTGAGGCCAGCAGTTTGTAGGCGAAGGTGGTGTGGCCGGCCAGATCGGCCGGCGTGCGCGGCGTACCGTGGCGCGCCAGGTACTCGGGCGAGGCGCACAGCACCAGCCGGGTCGAGGCCAGCCGCCGGCTGACCAGGCTGGACGCCTGCAGCTGGCCGATGCGCACGGCCAGGTCCACGCCCTCGTCGACGAGGTCGACGAAGCGGTCGGTCAGTGTCACGTCGAGCGTCAGCCGGGGGTGGCGGGCCATGAAGGCCGGCCACAGCGGCGCCAGATGATCGAGGCCGAAGGTGACGGGCGCGCTGATGCGCAGCTCGCCGATCACCTCGCCGGTGCGGGTGCTGAGCTCGGCCTCGGCATCGCGCACGCCGTCCAGCAGCTCGCGGCAGCGCTCGACGAACAGCGCGCCCTCGGGCGTCAGCGACAGGCGGCGCGTCGTGCGCTGCAGCAGCCGGGTGCCCAGACGCGTCTCCAGCGCACCGACGACGCGCGAGACCGCCGTCTTCGACATCTGCAGCGCATCGGCCGCGCCGACGAAGCTGCCGGCATCGACGACGGCGACGAAGGTCTGCATTTCGGCGTAACGGTCCATGGCCCGATTGTGCCGATTAACGGGCCAATGTGTGGCGCCAATAGCCATTTATCCGGAAAGCCGGGACTTTCAGAATTCATCCCATCGCAGCACCGCTGCACTTCCCCCGCAAAGGACCTCACATGCAAGTCACTGTCATCGGCGCCGGCAACATGGGCTCGGCCTTCGTCCAGCAACTCCACGCCGCCGGCCACACGGTGCGCGTGACGGCCCGCGATGCCGACAAGGCCGCGCGCCTGGCCGCCGCCCACCCCGGCGTGCAGGCCGTGCCGGCCGCCGGTGCCGCCCGCGGCGCCGACGTGGTGGTGCTGGCCACCGCCTATGCCGACGCTGCAGCGGCTCTGCAGGCCGCCGACGTGCAGGCGGGCCAGGCCGTCATCGACATCACCAACCCGCTGACGCCCGACTACATGGGCCTGACGCTCGGCCACGACACCTCGGCCGCCGAGGAGATCGCCCGCGCCGTGCCGCAGGCCGCACTGGTCAAGGGCTTCAACACCGTGTTCGCCCAACGCCTGGCCGCCGGCGCCCTGCTGGCCGACGGCCAGCGCATCCAGGTCTTCCTGGCCAGCGACCATGCCGAGGCCAAGCAGCAGGTCACGCAGCTGGCCGGCAGCCTGGGCTTCCAGCCGGTGGACGCCGGCGGCCTGAAGAACGCCCGCTACCTGGAGCCGCTGGCCGGGCTGAACATCTACTTCGGCTACGGCGCCGGCCGCGGCACGGGCATCGCACCGGCGTGGCTCGGCCAGGGCTGATCCCCCCGATCACACCCCCGCCACGGAGATGACCATGATCCACCGAACCCTCGGCCGGCGCGGCAGCCGGCTCACGTCGCTGCTGGGCACCGCACTGCTGGCAGCAGCAGCAGCAGCAGCAGCCCCCGCCGCCCACGCACAGAGCCTGGCCGAGCACCCGCCCACCCCGGCGCCGAAGCACGAGAAGCAGACGCCTCAGGTCGAGCGCCTGCTGAAGAAGTTCGACACCCTCGACTTCGACGTCTTCAGCAACCAGAAGTGGGACCGCCTGCACGAGAGCCACGCCAAGGACATCGTCGTCACCTGGCCTGACGGCCACGAGACCCGCGGCGTCGACCGCCACATCGATGACCTGAAGGCGATGTTCGTCTTCGCGCCCGACATCGCCATCCAGACCCACCCGGTGCGCTTCGGTTCCGGATCCTGGACCTCGGTGACCGGCGTGATGACCGGCACCTTCACGCGCCCGATGCCGCTGCCCGATGGCGGCAGCATCGCCCCCACCGGCCAGCGCTTCGCCATCGGCATGGCCACCATCGGCCACTGGAAGAACGGCCAGATGGACCACGAATGGCTGTTCTGGGACAACCAGGACTTCATGAAGCAGCTGGGGCTGGCGGGGCGGTGAGGGAGTGAGGCGAGTGGGTGACCGCCGCCTGCCTGGACCCGATGACGCTGGACGCGGCCCAGGATAGCTTCAACCTCACACCTGAGGAGACGAGGTGGCTGCAGGGGGTGCCCGGCAGGGCCTGTCGAGGCGCCGCCAGCCAATCCGGCGTTCCTGCAAGGCCTCACGGCTTGCCAGGCCGGCGGGGCCCGGGCCTATACTGCGGCCCACGCATCGAGCCGGCTCCGGTCGGCCCGTCGCAGGATCGGGAGAGCCCGGGCCGCTGGCAGACGCCACCGCCGCCCGGCGCCGAAGGAGCAACCACCCCGGAAACTCTCAGGCCCCAGGACCGGTCCCGCGCTGCGACTCTGAAGAGCGCCCGGCAGCATCGTCGGCCCGGCCGCACCGAAGGAGCAAGCGTCACCCGCCCCGGGTGGCGTGAATCTCTCAGGTTCCGAACAGAGGGGGTGTCCGCCGCACGGTCGTGCGCGGGCCCATCCCCCCGACGCCGGAGACCTGACATGTCGACTCCCCGCATCGCCATCCTCGGTGGTGGCATCACGGGCGTGACCACCGCCTACGCGCTGACCCTGCGCGGCCTGGACGTCACCTTGTTCGAGCGGCACCGCTATGCCGCGATGGAGACCTCGTTCGCCAATGGCGGGCAGCTGTCGGCCTCGAACGCCGAGGTCTGGAACCTGCCGTCCACCGTGCTCAAGGGCCTGAAGTGGATGCTGAAGGCCGATGCGCCGCTGCTGGTCTCGCCGAGGCCGGGCTGGCACAAGCTGTCGTGGTTCGCCGAGTTCCTGGCGGCGATGCCGCGCTACGAGCGCAACACCGTCGAGACCGCGCGTCTGGCGATCGCCGCACGCCAGCATCTGCTGGGCTGGGCCGCGGCCGAGGGCATCGATTTCGACCACGCGGCGCGCGGCATCCTGCACATCTACCGTGACCGGGCCGGCTTCGAGCATGCGGCCAAGGTCACGGCGCTGCTGGCGCGCGGCGGGCTGCAGCGGCGGGCGGTCACACCGTCCGAGATGAGGGGCATCGAGCCGACGCTGGCCGGCCGCTACCACGGCGGCTTCTACACCGAGAGCGACAGCACCGGCGACATCCACCGCTACACCCACGGCCTGGCCCGGGCGGCGCAGCGCCGCGGCGCGGAGCTGCTGTACGAGCACACGATCGACCAGCTGCGGCACGAGGCCGACGGCGCCATCACCGTGCTGGCGCGCGATGGCGCGGGTGCGGCGCTGCAGCGCCGCTTCGACGCGGTGGTGGTGTGTGCCGGCGTGGGCAGCCGGGCGCTGGCCGCGCAGCTGGGCGACCGCATCAACGTCTATCCGGTCAAGGGCTACTCGATCACCGTGCACCTGGACGACGCGGCCAGCCGCGCCGCCGCGCCGCAGGTCAGCCTGCTCGATGACGAGACCCAGCTGGTGTCGAGCCGGCTGGGGCCGGACCGCTTCCGCGTGGCCGGCACGGCCGAATTCGCGGGCGAGAACCGCGACATCCGCGCCGACCGCATCCGGCCGCTGGTCGACTGGGTGCGCCAGTGCTTCCCGGGCGTCGACACGCGGCGCGTCGTGCCCTGGGCCGGCCTGCGCCCGATGATGCCGGACATGATGCCGCGCGTGGGCCCCGGCCGCCGGCCCGGCGTGTTCTACAACACCGGCCACGGCCACCTGGGCTGGACGCTGTCGGCCGCCACGGCCGAGCTGGTGGCCGGCAGCGTCGAGCAGCGGCTGCGGCAGCCGGCGGGCGGGCGCTACGCACCGGCCTGAGGGGCCGCCCGCCACCCGCATCGGCGATGATGGGCCCCCATGGCCGATGTCACCGCCCCCCGCCCGTGCGATCCGCCCCGGGTGACGCCTCGGCCCGACGGACGCACCGGGCACCGCGGCGTCGGGCACCGGCGCCCGATCCTGGGTGGATCCGGCGCGGCGGCACGGCGGCTGAAGGGCACACGGCCGCGACGGCGGGGCCTGGGCCTGGGCCTGGCCCCGCTGGTTCTGCCGCTGGTCCTGCCCCTGGTTGTGCCCATGATGGCCCAGGCCGGCCCGGCGGGCTGGCAGACCGATGCGCTCTGGCTGCGCCAGGCCGAGTTCATCCCCGATGCGCCGACCGGCGCCGCCGCGCCGGCCTCGGCGTCGATCTCGACGCCCTCCTCGCTCAGGGTCAGCCTGCCCGACAGCTGGCAGGCCCGTGCGCAGCCGCGGCCGGGCAGCGGCCTGTACCGGCTGCACTGGCAGCTGCCGGCCACGGCCTCCGCCGACGGCACCTGGGCGCTGTGGTCCGCGCGCATGCCCACCCACCACCGGATCCGCATCAACGGCCAGCTGGTCAGCGACACCCTGGCCACCGCCGACGGCATGCGGCCGCGGGTCGAGCCGCTGGCCCCGCGGACCTGGCCCGCCGAGCTGCTGCGGCCGGGCCTGAACACGGTCGAGATCGAGGCGCGCTACGGCCTGCAGGCGGGGCTCGGCCCGCTGCAGATCGGCCCTCAACCGGCGGTGCAGGCCACCGCCCTGCGCCACCGCCGGCTCCACACCGACGTGCCGCGGCTGCTCAACACCGTGGTGGCCGGGGCCTGCGTCTTCATGCTGCTGCTGTGGGCCGGCCAGCGCGACGAACGGGCGCTCGGCTGGTTCGGCCTGTTCGGGCTGATGCTGATGGTGCGCAATGCGGCGATCGTCGACCCGGACGCGCACGCGCCCGCGGCCTGGGGCACCTGGCTGTACCTGGGCGGCATCGCGATCGTCACCGCCCTCGGCGGCTTCGCGCACAGCGTGGCACCACGGCCCTGGCGGCGCTATCCGGCGCTGCTGACCCTGGCCGCCGCCGGCTGCGTGCTGCATGCCCTGCTTCACCAGGGCGATCCGGCCGCCGCCGATGCAGCACGGATGCAGGGTTATGTGGCGCTGATCCCGGTGCAGCTGATGGCGCTGTGGTTCATCGGCAGCCATGTGCGCAGCCTGCCACGGGCGCAGGCCCTGGCGCTCATCCTGAGCCTGCTGGCCACCTTCATCGCCGGCCAGCATGACCGTGAGCATCACCAGGGCCGGCAGGCGCTGGAGACCACCTACTGGCTGCCCTGGGTCGCCCCCTGGCTGGTGCTGGCCTACGGCGCCATCCTGGCACGGCGGGTGGGCGTGGCCCTGCGCGACGTGCGGGTGCTCAACCGCGAGCTGGAACAGCGCGTGGCCGAACGCACCGCCCGCCTGGCCGAGGCCGATGCGGCCAAGGCCCGCTTCCTGGCCGTGGCCAGCCACGATCTGCGCCAGCCGCTGGTGGGCATCGGCCTGATGATCGGCCTGCTGCGCGAGCAGCCCGGCACGCCGACCCAGCAGCGCCTGCTCGGCCGCATCGCCGACAGCCTGAGCGCGATGGAGGCGCTGCTGCGCAGCCTGCTGGATCTGTCACGGCTGGACAGCGGGCCGCGTCGCGTGCGACTGCAGACGGTCGACCTGAGGCCTCTGCTGGACGCGCTGGTCGAGCAGGAGCGGCCGGCCGCCGACAGCCGGCAGCTGCGCCTGCGCTGGCGGGTGCCGGCCGGTGCCCGGGTGCACAGCGACGCGCTGCTGCTGGAGCAGATCGCCCGCAACCTGCTGGCCAACGCGCTGCGCTACACCGCCCGCGGCGGCGTGCTGCTGACGGTCCGCCGACGCGGTGCGCACTGGCGGCTGGCCGTCTGGGACACGGGTGCCGGCATCGCCCCCGAACGCCAGTCCGAGGTCTTCGACGACTTCGTCCAGCTGGCGCCCGCCGACGCCGGCGGCCCGCGCGAAGGCCTGGGGCTGGGGCTGTCCATCGTCCGGCGGGCCGCCGATCTGCTGCGCAGCCCGGTGCGCCTGCGCTCGGTGCCAGGGCGCGGCAGCGTGTTCTGGATCGATCTGCCGGCGGCCGAGGACCGGCCCGCCTGAGCCGGTCAGCCCGCCCGCACGACCGTCACCCAGTTCGGGTTGCGGCCGAGTGCCAGGCGCTGCACCGGTGCGCCGGGCAGACCGGTGGTGGCATCGATCGGGTGCAGGGCGAGGTGGTGCGATTCCTGGCCGACGGCGAGCAACCAGCGGCCGTCCGGGCTCAGCGCGAAGCCGCGCGGCACGGCCTCGGTGGGCGTGTGGCCGAGCGGCTGCAGCCGGCCGTCAGCCGCATCGACGCGGAAACTGGCCAGCGTGCTGGTGCTGCGCTCGGACGCGTGCAGCGTGCGGCCGTCGGCCGACAGATGCAGGTCCGAGGCCCAGGGCTTGCCGCTGAATCCGGGCGGCAGGGCGCTGACGGTCTGCCGCGGAGCCAGACGGCCGGTCTGCGCATCCCAGTCCAGCACGTCGATGCTCGCGTCCAGCTCGTTGAGCAGGTAGAGCCGGGTCTGCGCGGCATTCCACAGGAAGTGGCGCGGACCGGCACCGGCCGCGCTGCACCAGGCCGGCGGATCGTGCGGGGTGAGGGCGCCGGTGGCGGCATCGAAGCGGCAGACGTGCAGCCTGTCCGAGCCCAGGCTGCTCGACAGCACGAAGCGGTTGCCGGCCGCCGCATGGATGGCGTGGGCATGACGACCGGTGTGCAGCAGGTGCTCGATCGGGCCGGCGCGGCCATCGGCCTCGATGCGGCTGACGCTGATCTTGTGACCCTGGTAGGACGCGGCGAACAGCCACCGGCCGCTCTCGTCGAGGTCCAGGTTCGCGGTGTTGTCGGGCAGCGGGGCCTCGCCCAGCGGGCTGAGCCGGCCGCTGGCGCCGTCGATGGCCAGCGTGACGACGCGGAAGGGCTGGGCCCGCAGGGCGGCATGCAGGCGGCGGCGGTCGGCGCTGACGACCAGCGGCATCACCGGGCCGCCCAGCGGCAGCACCTGCACCGGCGTCAGAGCGCCGCGCTCGGCATCGAGCGCCAGCACGTGCAGGTCCTGGCTGTCGGCGTTGGAGACGTAGACGTGGAAATCGGCGGACGGGTGCATGGGCGGCAGGCGGAGGTCGACGGTGCCGGCGGAGCCCGGCCGGGTCATCGTACAACACCGCCCGCACCTCAGACCGCCGTGTAGCCCCCGTCCACCGCGATGGCCGCACCGGTGATGCTGCGCGACAGGTCCGAGCACAGGAACAGGATGGTCGAGGCCACGTCGTCCGGCTCCGTCAGTCGGCCGTTGGGGATCAGGCCGAGCACCATGCGGGTGGCGTCCTCGGCCGACGGTGACAGGCCCTCGCGCAGCAGCTCGGCCAGGCCATTGGCCAGCAGCGGCGTGTTGCCCGGCCCCGGATGCATCGAGTTCACCCGCACCTGACTGCCCGCCCGCGCGAACTCGGCCGCCACCGACTTGCTGAGGATGGTGACGCCACCCTTGGCCGCCGAGTACGCGGCCTGCGCCACCGAGGCCACCTGGCCGAACACCGAGGACACGTTGACGATGGCCGCCCCGCCCTCGCGCGCCGCCGTGGCCGACAGCAGCGGCCAGGCCGTCTGCATGCCCAGCCACACGCTGTCGAGGTTGACGGCCAGCAGCTGGTGCAGCTCGTCCAGCGAGGTGCGCAGGAAGGGCCGCGTCAGCATGCGGCCGGCGTTGTTGACGAGGCCGTCGAGCCGGCCGTCGGTGGCCTGGCCCGCCGCATCGAGCACCTGGCGCCAGCCGGCCTCCGAGGCCACGTCGTGGCCGTGGGCCCAGGCGGTGGCGCCGGCCTCGCGGCACAGGCGCGCCGTCTCCTGCGCGCCCGCGGCGTCCAGATCGGTGGCCACGACGCGGGCGCCGGCCCGCGCCAGTCGCACACAGGTACAGCGGCCGAAGCCGCCGGCCGCGCCGGTCACCAGGATGACCTTGTCGTTCAGGCCCATGAGATCCATGCATCCTCCTGCGGGTTGAAATCGGGGCCCCGTGCACGGCACGGCACGGTGGCCGGCCGGCGACGGAGCCCGTCGGGGTGGAGCGTCGCGATGACGCCCAGGGAAGGGAAAAGACAACGGGGAAAGAGAGCGGCAGCAGGACGGCGGCTCAGGCCGTCTTGATGATCACCGAGCGGGTCTCGGTGTAGTGGGCGAAGACCTCCTCGCCGTTCTCGCGGCCCCAGCCGGACTGCTTGAGGCCGCCGAAGGGGATGGCCGGGTCGGGCGTGAGCTGGGTGTTGACCCAGACCGTGCCGGCCTCCAGCTGCTGCGCCAGCTGGTGGGCGCGACCGAGGTCGCGGGTGTAGACATGGGCCGCCAGGCCGTAGTCGCTGTCATTGGCCAGCTCGACCAGCGCCTCAGGATCGTCGTAAGGCGTGACGGTCAGCACCGGGCCGAAGATCTCGTCGCGCACGGCCGGGTTGTGGCGGTCCTCGGTCAGCAGCACGGTGGGCGCGACGAAGTAGCCGGGGCGGTCGATGCGGTGGCCACCCAGCACGCAACGGGCGCCGGCCGCACGTCCGGCCTCGATGCGACCGAGCACATGGTCGAGCTGCCGCGCGCTGACCACCGGCCCCAGCCGCGTGGCCGGATCGCTGCCGGCGCCGATCGGGAAGGCGTCGATGACCTGGGCGATGCCGTCGAGCACCGGATCGAGCAGCGGGCGCGGCACGTACAGCCGCGTGCCGGCGAAGCAGACCTGGCCCGAGTTGAAGAACACCGCCTGCGCCGCGCCGGGGATGGCCACCGAGAGGTCGGCATCGGGCAGGATCAGCGTCGGCGACTTGCCGCCGAGTTCCAGCGTCAGGCGGGTCAAGGGCCGTGCGACGGCCGCCACCAGGCGCTGGCCGGTGGCCGTCGAGCCGGTGAAGCTGATCTTGGCCACGCCCGGATGGGTGGCCAGCGCCTGGCCGGTCGTGCCGTCGCCCAGCAGCAGATTGAACACACCGGGCGGAAAGCCGGCCTGCTCGATCAGCTGGGCCAGGCGGATCGCCGAGTACGGCGTCTGCTCGGCCGGCTTGAGCACCACGGTGCAGCCGGCGGCCAGCGCCGGGGCGATCTTCCACAGCGCGAGCACCAGCGGGAAGTTCCAGGGCACGATGGCGGCCACCACGCCCACCGGCTGGCGCAGCGTGTACGCATGGTGGCTGCCCGCGGGCTGCAGCGCCGGGGCGATGCAGCGGCCGTGCAGCTTGCTGGGCCAGCCGGCCATGTAGCGCACCCACATCGCGGCCAGCGGCAGGTCCACCGTGCTGGCGAAGGCGATCGGCTTGCCGTTGTCCAGCGCTTCGATGGCGGCCAGTTCAGCCGCGTGCGCGTCGATCAGATCGGCCAGGCGGTGCAGCAGCCGCTCGCGGGCGATCGGCGGCAGGCCGCGCCAGGCCGGATCACGGAAGGCCGTGCGGGCGGCCTGCACCGCCGCCTCGACGCTGGCCGCCCCGCTGAGCGGGATGTCGCCCAGCGGCTGCGCCGTGGCCGGATCGTGGACCGGCAGACGCGCGGCCTGAGGGTCATCCTGCCAGCGGCCGGCGATGAAGTTCAGGGCCGGGGGAAGGGTGGGTTGCGGTGTCGTCATCGGGGGCTCCAGATCATGGGAAAGCAGCGCACAGGCGCTCAGAAGCGGTGCGACAGCCCGAGGTGCAGCACCAGCGGGTCCAGCCGCACATCGGCCCGCGCGGGCGGGCCGCCGAGGGCGGGCACGGTGCCGGTGGCCCGCGTCTTGACGAAGATCTGCCGCGCATCGATGAACCAGGACCACTGCGCGCCGATCGGCAGCTCCACGCCGGCCTGCAGCGCGGTGCCGAAGGCGCTGCGCACGCGCAGGCCCGCGATGTCGCCATCGCTGCTGGAGAAGACGTGGGTGTAGTTCAGGCCGGCGCCGACGTACGGCCGCAGCGGGCCGACGGCCCCGGGCGACCAGACCAGCGACAGCACGGCCGGGCCGTACCTGACGTGGCCGAGCGTGCCGGTCAGCGGCGGCACCAGGCCGGCCAGGCTGCCGGCGGCGCTCAGCGTGGTGGTGGGCGGCACGCCGAGGGCGGTGCGCAGCGTCCAGTGCGCATCGAGCGCATAGCCGATGTCGATGCCGAGGAAGACGTTGTCCTTCAGATCGATCGCGGCGCCGAGCACCGGCGAGCCGGCCACGCTGACGCGGCTGGACGCGTGGAATGCCGCCAGGGCCGGGCCGACGCGCAGCGTCCACGGCGAGGTGGCGGGGGTGGCCGGCGCTGCGGGTGGATCCTGTGTCTGCGTCTGCGTCTGCGTCTGCGTCTGCGTCTGCGCCCGGGCCGGTGCCGCGGCCAGCACGGCGAGGGCCACCGCCCACAGCGCCAGCGCCTTGGTTCTGGCGTCAGGCACGGTACGTGTGCGGTCGCCGGAGCCGCCGAGAGCGTGGCCGGACCCGTGTCGGGACCGATGACCTGGATCTCGACCTGAGGGGCGTGCCGGATGTGGACCGATGCGGGACTTCATGCTCTGTCTCCTGGTGGATGCGCCCTGTGCCGGGCGTCGTGGGCGCCCCGGCGGCCCCTCTCAGGATCGCCAGGACGTCGATGGGATGGCGGGCCGTGCGGCCGGCCGATCAGGCCGCCGCCGCGACGGGCCGCGCCACCGGCGAGGGCGGGCAGGCGGGCCCACCCAGGTGCCGGGGGAAGCCGGCACCCAGCACGGCGGCGACGTCCAGCGCGGTGGTGGTGAGGCCTGCAGCGGTCGTGGTGGCCGCGGCGTCGTCACCCCGCCCGGCGGGCCCGGCGAGCAACGCCCGCGCCCAGCCCCGCTGGGCCTCGCACAGACGGGCGGCGACGTCGTCGGCCGGCAAGCCCCCGGGCGCCGCGGCGGTCGGAGCGCCCTCGCCGGCCGCTGGGCCTTCGGCCGCGTCGGCTGGCGCGGCCGGGGGCCAGGCCTGCCCGATGGCCGCGGCCAGCGTGACCAGCGCCGGCCAACCGCCGGCCCGCGCCAGGTTGTCGACCACCACCGGTGAATCACCGCCGGCCACGGCCTGGCGGGCCGCGCCCAGCACGGCGTCGATCGCGTCGCGCAGGGCATGGCGCGGGGCCGCGCCCGGATCGGCCGCGGGCAGCAGCAGCGGCACGGCCCGCAGCTGCCGCGCAAGGTCGAAGCCAGCGGCCAGCGTGCGCGCATCGGTGTCGGCACGCGGCGCGATCTCCAGCACCGGCGGCAGATCGCCCGGCCAGGCGGCGAACCAGCGCAGGGCCAGCGCGCCAGGGCCCTCACCGACGCACAGCCGGCCCTGCGCATCAGCACCGGCACCGGCACCGGCGTCGGCGTCAGCACCAGCGTCGGCCACGGCGGCCGCCTGGGGCCGGGCCGCTGCGGCCGCACAACCCCCATCCTGAACGCCCTCGATCGGCGCCCCGGCCTCGGCGCCGACCGCCGGCCCGGTGTCCCGCACGACCACCGGCCCGACCGTCAGCCCGGCCGCCTGCGCCGCCACCCGCAGACCGTCCAGCCATGGCGCATCGCCGGCCAGCAGCAGGCGGTCCGCCCGCTGCCGTGGCACCGCGGCCGGCCGGCCCGGCGCCTTCTCCAGCGCCTGGCGACCGAAGAACAGCGTACGGATCATGGCCTGCGCCTCGGCGCCCTGCACCAGACGCGCGAACTGCTGCTGCTCGATGCGCAGCGCGCGGTCGAAGGGCAGGCGCGAGCCCTCGTAGACACAGCTGGCGATGGCCCCCGGCGCCGGCTGCAGGCCATGGCTGCGGCCGTGGATGCCGGCGTTGACGGTCATGAACAGCGCCTGGGCGGCCGGCGTGCTGCTGTCGCCCCCCGGCAGGCGCCAGCCCTTGCGGTCCCAGGGCGCCTGGGCCGCCACCCGGCCGGCCAGCAGGGCGCGGCGGGCGGCGGGCAGCAGGTCGTCGGTGGGCACCACCGCGTCCAGCAGGCCCGCCTCGTGCGCCGCGGTCGTCGACAGAGGGCGGCCGCTGATCATCAGCGGCAGCGCGGCGGCGAGGCCCAGCAGCCGCGGCAGGCGCTGCGTGCCGCCGGCACCGGGCAACAGGCCCAGCGTCACCTCGGGCAGGCCGTAGACAGCGCCCGGGGTGTCGGCAGCGATGCGGTGGTGGCAGGCCAGCAGCAGCTCCAGGCCCCCGCCGAGCGCGGTGCCGGTCGACGCACCGACCACCGGCAGGCCCAGCGTCTCCAGCCGGCGCAGCACGGCGCCGATGCGGGCGATCAGGCGCGCCGCATCGGCCGGACCGATGCCGGGCGCGACGAAGTCGGCCATGATGGCCAGGTCGGCACCGGCGACGAAGCTGGACTTGGCGGAGGTGACGATCAGACCGCGCACCTGAGGGTCTTGGGGCCGGGCCTGGATCCGGGAGATCCGATCCAGGCAGGCCTCGAGCGCGGGCGGGAAGTCCCAGTCGATGACGTTCATCGTCCGGGGCTGGTCGATCGTCAGGGTGGCGATGCCCTGGGCATCGATGTCGAGTCGGATCATGGCGGTCCTTTCAGAGGCGTTCGATCACGGTGGCCACGCCCATGCCGGCACCCACGCACAGGGTGACCAGGGCGGTCGAGCGGCCGCTGCGCTCAAGCTCGTCGAGTGCGGTGCCGATCAGGATGGCGCCGGTGGCGCCCAACGGATGGCCCATCGCGATCGAGCCGCCGTTGACGTTGACCGCGGCCGGATCGAGGTCCATCGCCTCGGTGAAGCGCAGCGCCACCGCGGCGAAGGCCTCGTTGATCTCCCACAGGTCGATGTCGCGCGCGGTCATGCGGGCGCGGGCCAGCGCCTTCTGCGCGGCGAACGAGGGCGCGGTCAGCATCAGCGTGGGCTCGGAGCCGATCTCGGCCCAGGAGACGATGCGCGCGCGCGGCCGCAGGCCGGCGGCACGGCCGGCCTCGGCCGTGCCCAGCAGCACCGCGCAGGCCCCGTCGACGATGCCCGAGGAGTTGCCGGCATGGTGGCGGTGCTGCACCTGCGCCACATCCGGATAACGTCGCATCGCGATGGCATCGAAGCCGGCCTCGCGCCCGGCGCGCTCGAAGGCGGGCCTGAGCGCGGCCAGGTCCTCGATCCGGCAGTCCGGGCGCACCGTCTCGTCACGCGCCAGCAGCACCTCACCCACCAGGTCATGCACCGGCGCCACCGAGGCGTCGAAGCGGCCCTCGGCCCAGGCGCGCGCCGCGCGCTGGTGGCTGCCGACGGCGAAGGCGTCCAGCCGCTCGCGGCCGTAGCCCCAGCGGGTGGCGATCAGGTCGGCGCTGATGCCCTGGGGGATGAAGTGCGCCCGCAGCGCGATGCGCGGATCGGCGGCCCACGCACCACCATCGCTGAGGATGGGGACACGGGACATCGATTCCACGCCGCCACAGACGACGAAATCGGCCTGGCCGGCGATCAGCTTGGCGGCGCCCATGTGGCAGGCCTCCAGGCCCGAGCCACAGAAGCGGTTGATCTGCACACCGGCCACCGACTGGTCATAGCCGGCATCGAGCGCGGCCAGCCGCGGCAGCACCTGGCCCTGCTCACCGACGGGCGAGACGATGCCGAAGATCACGTCATCGACCCGGCGGGTGTCGAGCGCGCTGCGCTCACGCAGCGCCTGCAGCACGGTGCTGGCCAGGCGCACGGGGGTGACCTCGTGCAGCGCGCCGTCGGGCTTGCCGCGGCCGCGCGGGGTGCGCACATGGTCGAAGATGAGGGCGGAACTCATGCGGGCCTCACGGTCGGAACAAGGGGTGGGGTCGGGGCCTGCGGGGCGACAGCGGGCGTGCCGCTGGCCACGAAGGCGTCGGTGTGGATGTGCGCGTCGGACCAGCCGAGGGCGCGCAGGCGGCCCTGGCCGGCCTGCACCATGGCCGCGTTGCCGCAGAGGTAGGCGGTGCGGGCGCCGCACTCGGCCAGCAGGGCGGGCGTGATCTGGTCGGTGACCGGGCCGCGGGCACCGCGCCAGGCGCTGTCCGCGGGCTCGTCGGACAGCACGATGCGGCTGCGCACCCGGCCGCCGGAGGCGATCTCCAGCCGCTCCAGGATCGGGGCGGCGAACTGGTCCTGCGCGCGCCGCAGCCCCAGCAGGATCAGGAAGCGGGCGCGGCTGGAATGGCGCAGGCGGTCCTCGACGATCGAGACCACCGGCGCCAGACCGGTGCCGCCGGCCACGCACAGCGCATCGGCATCGTCCGCACCGCCGCGCCCGCCCATCGCACCGAAGGGGCCGCTCACGCGCATCGGCAGGCCTGGCGCGGCCTCGGCCCACAGCCGGTCGGAGAAGGCGCCGCCCGGCATGCGGCGGATCAGGAAGCCCACGCTGTCGTCACCGCCCTCACGCGGCGCATGGGCGAAGGAGTAGGCGCGCGTCAGCGTCGGCCCGTCCAGCGACAGCTCGGCATACTGGCCGGCACGGAAGGCCAGCGGCCGCTCCAGCGCCAGCTGCAGGGCCATCACGTCGCCGGGCAGGCGCTGCACGCTGGCGATGCGGGCGTGGCGGTGCTCGCGCCGGTCCTCGGGCAGGTGGATGACCAGATCGGAGCGCACCTTGCTCTGGCAGGCCAGCACATAGCCGTCGCGCAGCTCGGCGGCCGTCAGCGGCGACAGCGCGAAGTCCATCATCGGCTTGATCTGTCCGCTGATCAGCCGCGTCTTGCACTGGCCGCAGGTGCCGACCCGGCAGTTGTGCGGATAGTCGATGCCGCGGGCCAGCGCGCCGGCCAGCAGGATCTCGTCGCGCGGCAAGGCCAGCACCGGGCCGTCCGCACCGAGCCTCACCTGACAGTCGCGCGGCGCCTCGCGCTTGAACCAGGACCACATGATCAGGCCGCTCCGCTCGGACGGGCACTCACCAGCCAGTCCTCCCAGCCGGCGGCGCGGTTGGCCTGGCGGGCCAGCTCACGCTCACGCGGGGTGGCGTGGCGCTCGTCCCAGTCGCGCAGGCGGGGCTTGATGAGGGCGAACCACAGCGGCGGCAGCAGCGCGGCCAGGATGCACAGCAGGAAGTGCGGCTGGCGCGGGCCGTCGCGGTCGGGGGTCAGGCGGTAGAAGGGCTTGTACGGGTCCTCGTGGTGGCCGGCGTGGTTGGTGATCTCCAGCGCCAGGATGCGCACGAAGGGCGTCAGGTGGTTCCAGGTGTGGCGGCGCTGGAACTGGCCGGGGGTGTCCGTCACCAGGCCGTAGTGGTTGACGTAGTTGAAGAACTCCAGCATCAGCCGCGGGCCCACCAGCGAGCTGGCGATGGCCCAGGCCGCGCCGCTCCAGCCGCCCAGCCAGACCAGGGCCGCGGTGTAGGCCGCCAGGCCGGCCAGCGAGCCCACCCAGTGGTTCATCGGATGCCACCAGGCGCGGCCGCGCTTGGTCCACATCTCGCGCTCCAGCGCGACGGCGTCCTGGAACTGGCCAACGAAGCTGCGCACCAGGTAGGGGTAGACGGCCTCGCCGCGGCGGGCGGTGTCGGGATCGTCGGGCGTGGCCACCTTCAGGTGATGGGTGACGACGTGGGTGATCTCGCGCCAGGGGTCGTAGATCAGCCACAGGCCGATGCGGCCCAGCAGGTGCATGACGGGCGTCTTGCGGTGCATCAGCTCGTGCACGGCCGGCGCCGCGACGACGAAGCCGTAGAGCGCGGTGCCGGCGAAGGCGCCGGCCAGACTCAGCGGCGTGTCGAAGTGCCCTTGGCCGACCCACCAGGCGAACAGGCCGATCTGGACGAAGCCGGCCACGACGGTGGCCGTGACCTGCACGTCGTAGAGCCAGGCCGCGCGCAGGTCGCGCTCGGAGAAATCCAGCGGCAGCAGCATGTCCACGCACAGGATGGCCAGCAGCGCGACCAGGCCCAGCCAGGTCATCGGGCCGCCCTGCCACAGGCCCCAGACATGCAGCCCCAGCAGCGCCGGGGACAGCAGATACTTGAAGTAGTCGAACACACGCATCTCCTCGGTTCAGACGCTGTCAGCGTGTCAGCGTCCGTCGATGGTCGTGTGTCGTGCCCCGACCGACGCCCGACCGAAGTCGGGTCCGGGGCCCGGGTTTGCCCCGGCGAGGCTAGTGCAGCAGGTTCAGCATCCGCGCCTTGACCAGCGCGGCCGAGCGGCTCTTGACCTGCAGCTTGGCGTAGAGCTTGTAGAAGTGCCACTTCACCGTGGGCACCGACAGGTGCACGCGCTCGCCGATCTGCTGGTTGCTCAGGCCCTTGTCCAGCAGGGCCAGCAGCTCGTGCTCGCGGCGGGTCAGCGGCTCGGTCAGGCCGCCGGCCGCGGCCACCGTGCCCTCGCCGGGCAGGTCCTGGCCCGCGGCGCCGGGTGGCGCCGGGTCAGGCACCGGCGCGGCCTGGGCGGCCAGCCGGGCCAGCAGCTCGATCTCCTCGGGCTGCACCAGGCCCAGCTCCTTGCCCGAGGCCTGGGTCAAGGCGGCCGGCAGGGTGGCCGCGCGCTCCAGCAGCGGCTGCACCAGGCGCCGCCGGGCCGCGACGAAGAGGGCCTGGCCGAGGGCCATCTGCGCGCGCTTCGCATCGCCACCGCCCAGGTGCAGCCCGACCTCCAGCAGATGCAGCTCCAGCAGCTCACGCCAGCGCTGGGCGGCACGCACCGTGCGCTTGAGGCGTTCGACACGCTCGGGCAGGCCACGCTGCTGGCCGATGCGCCAGGCCCATTCAAGCGCCAGCAGGCGTTCGGGCAGCGGCCGGCCGTCGCCACCGGCCTCGTCGTCGGGCACCAGCATGTGGCGGAAGGCGAACTCCTGCGCATCATCGATGCGCCCCAGCGCCAGCAGCCGGCGCAGCTGCTGCACCGCGACCTGGCGCTGGGTGCGTGGCGCATAACACAGCACCACCGGATCCAGCGCCGCGGGGGAGAACTCGCCATCGGCCGCACCGTCCCACATCGCCACGCAGGCGGCCAGGCCGTGCTGGGCCGTCTCGTTGATGCCATGGCTGCGGGCCCGGGCCAGGCCGCGCAGCGCGCGCACCCGGGCCTCGGCGGTGCGGCCCAGGTCGTGCAGCGCGCGGGCGTGCACGAAGTCCAGGGTCGTGATCACGGCCGCATCCTCGCCCAACTGCTCGACCACCTGAGGCCGCACCCGGCACAGATGACCGTCGGCGCGCACCGGGTCGCCCTCGGTCAGCTCGATGGCGGCATGGATCAGGGCCACCCAGCCGGCGCCGTAGGCCGAGGCGGCGCGCTCGATGGCGCCGAGCGCCGTCTGCAGCCGCAGCCGCGCCACCGTGGAGCGGCCCTGGGCCAGCTCGGCCACGGCCGCGCCGGTGGCCACCGTGGCCACGCCCAGCGGATCGCGCTCGGCCGGGTCCTGCAGCCAGCGCTGGGCGTCGTCGCTGGCGGTCTCCAGCAGGTCCAGGTGGACCGAGATCACCACCCGCAGCAGGCCGGCCCGGGCGCGCAGGCCGGCCGCACGCTGGCCGCCGGGATCCAGCTCGGCCAGCCGGTGCTCCAGCGACTGCAGCGCGCTGAACGCACGCTCGTACTGCAGCAGAAAGCACAGCGACCACGCATACCAGGCATGGGCCTCGGGCGACAGCGCGGTGCCGGTGGCCAGCACCTGCTCGGACCACTGGACGAACAGCACCAGCCGGCCCTGGTCGCCGGCCACGGTGCGCGCCACCCGGTCCAGCAACTGGCCGGCCAGCGCCGGTGCGGGCGCGGCCAGGGCCGCCTCCAGCGCGGCCTCGTCGTCGCCCTGGTCGGCATGCCAGCGCGCGGCGCGCTCCAGCACCTGGCGGCGGCGCTCGCGCGGCAGATGGCGCGCGCCCTCGGCCTGCAGATGCTGGCGCAGCAGCGTGTGCAGGCGCAGCCAGCGGCGGTCGCGGTCGAGCGGGAAGATCAGCACGTGGCGGCGCAGCATGTCGTCCAGCCACTGCGCGGCCTCGGCGCAGCCGGTGGCGTCCTCGGCCAGCTCGGCACTGAACTCGCGCAGCAGCGCCATCTCCATCAGGAACTCGACCTGGCGCGCGGGAAAGCCGTGCAGCACCCGCCGCGTCAGCACCGCCGCCATGTCGTGGTCGCGTCCGCTGAAGCGCTCGACGACGGCCTCGGCGCCCTGCCCAGGCGCCGACGCGGGCTGCTGGGCGATCAGCACCTGCAGCAGCCGCGCCGCGGCCGGCCAGCCCTCGGTCAGCGCGTGCATGCGCGCCACCAGCGCGGGCGCCGGATCGGGCAGGCCCGCCTGCAGCAGCAGCGCGCGCAGGCTCTGCGGATCGAGCGCCAGATGCGCGGCCTGCAGCTCGACGGTGTTGAGCTCCAGCTTGGCGCGCAGCAGGTCCAGCGGCAGGTCCTGCGTGCTCGACAGCGCCAGGCGCAGCGCGGCACCGGTGCCGAAGACCAGGCGCTCCAGCACGTCGGCCAGCCGCGGATCGGTGCAGACGTGGAGGTTGTCGATGCACAGCACGACCGGCCGCGCCAGCCGCGCCAGCACCGTGTACAGCCGGTCGGCCGATTCCCGCGGATCGCTGGGCAGGGCGGCGAAGGCCTCGCCGGGCAGATTCCAGGACAGCGCCTCATGTTGCAGGGCAGCGGTCAGCAGCGACAGCACGGCATCGACGCTGGTGTCGCGGTCGTCCAGCGTCAGCCAGACACAGGGCACGCCACGCTGGCGCAGCAGCCGGTACAGGCGGCCCAGCACCAGCGTCTTGCCGTAACCCGGCGGCGCGCAGACGGTGACCAGCTTGGCCAGCACCGCACTGCGCAGCAGCACCTGCACCGCCTGCGGCAGCACCGCCTCGACGGCGGTCTCCGGCGGGGCCAGGCGGCCGCGCTGGACGGGGAGCGGGCTGGCCGGACTGGCTGGAATGGCCGGACTCATCGGTCACCCCGGACAGGGGCAGGATCGGGGCACCGTGCCATGACCTCGGACCTGAGGTGATTCAACGCAGCGAGGCGCGCAGCAGCTGCTTCTGCAGCTTGCCCATCGGGTTGCGGGGCAGGGCCGACAGCAGCTCCAGCCGGCGCGGCACCTTGAAGCCGGCCAGGCGGGCGCGCAGGTGGTCCTGGATCGCCGTCAGGTCGAGCGTGACGCCGGGCCGCGGCACGGCGCACAGCGTGACCACCTCGCCCCAGTGCGCATCGGGCAGGCCGATCACCGCGCATTCGGCCAGATCGGGGTGATCGGCCAGCGCGTTCTCGACCTCGGACGAATAGACGTTCTCGCCACCGGAGATGATCATGTCCTTGAGCCGGTCCATCACGTGGACGTAGCCGTCCGCATCGATGCGGCCGACGTCGCCGGTACGGTACCAGCCGTCGTGCAGCGCGTCGGCGCTGGCCTGCGGGTTGCGCCAGTAGCCGCGCAGGATGGAGCCCGAGCGCACCAGGATCTCGCCGGCCTCGCCCGGCGCCGCATCCTGGCCGTCAGGGACGACGATGCGCAGCTGCGCATCACCGCCCGGCTTGCCGGCCGAGGTCCACAGCTGCGGCCGCTGGCGACCGGCGCGGTGGTCGTCGGGCGTCAGGATGGACAGCGCGGCGGTGGTCTCGGTGGCGGCATAGATCTGCGCCAGATCGCAGCCGAAGACGTCCATCACCCGCGCCAGCAACTGCGGATCGACCGCCGAGGCGCCGTAGTGGATGCGCTGCAGCGCCGGGAACTGCCCCGGCTGCACCTTCTGCACCAGCATCGCCATCAGGGTCGGCACCATGACGGTGGTCCTGATGCGGCCGGAGGCCAGCGCCGCCATGATGCGGGCAGGATCAGCCGACCGGTGGAGGACGACCTGCGTGCCATAGGCCAGCGCGAACAGCGGGTAGGTGATGCCGGCCGCGTGGAAGCAGGGCATGAACACCAGCACCCGGTCGTCCGGCGGCAGCGGGCCCAGCCGGGCCTCCCACTGCGCGCGCTGCGACAGGTGCATCGCATGGGTCTGCGGCACGCCCTTGGGCCGGCCGGTGGTGCCGCTGGTGTAGAGCTGCAGGAAGTCGTCGTCGGCGCGCACCGGCTGCGGCGGCAGTGCCGCGGCGCCGTCGCGCCAGGCCGCGTAGTCGACCCAGCGCGCATCGGCCGGCACACCGGCATCGACGGCCACGATGCGCGTGATCTGCGGCAGGCGCTCGGCCAGCGTGCCGGCGGCCTCGATGAAGTCGGCATCGACGACGAGCACACGGGCGCCGCTGTCGAGCAGGATGTCCTGCCACTCGGTCAGGGCCAGGCGCCAGTTCAGCACCACGCAGGTGCCGCGCGCCATCGCGGCACCGAAGATCAGCTCCAGCAGGCGGTCGCAGTTCTTGCCCAGCCAGGCCACACGCTCGCCCGGCTGCAGGCCGCCGGCCACCAGCGCACCGGCCACCCGCCGCGACTGCAGACGGAAGGCGCCGAAGGTGGTCACACGCCCCTCGTATTCGCAGTAGGGGCTGTCGGGCAGACGGTCCGCGGTGGCGTCGAGCACGTCGATCATGGTGTGGGCCATTGGAAGGTCTCCGGTGGGTGCGCGCAAGGCGGCGGGGGGTCTCGGGATGCGCCGGAATCCTCAGCGCCACGCCCCCCGACCGGAGCCCGTCCAAAGTATGGACGGCGCAGCGGAGATTCCCCGACAGCGGCCGTCGGCCGCAGCCATCCGCGGGACAACCCCAGGCCCGGTCCCGACCGAGGTCGTGCGTCGGGCGGCGGGCTGCACCCTAGGCTGCAGCCCATGCCACCGGACACCGACTCCCCCCTGCTGCTGCGGCGCGACGGCGCGCTGGCCCGCATCGTCTTCAACCGGCCACGCCAGCTCAACGCGATCGACGTCGCGACGGCCGAGGCCTTCGAACAGGCCTGCGCCACGCTGGCCACCGATCCCGGGCTGCGGGTGGTGGTCGTGCAGGGCGAGGGCCGCGGCTTCGGCGCGGGCGGCGATCTGCGGGCCTTCGGCGACGATGCGCCGGCCACCGCGCTGGCCCTGATCGAGCCCATGCACCGCGGCCTGCTGCACCTGAGCCGGCTGGACGCGCCGGTGATCGCCAGCCTGCAGGGCAGCGTCTCCGGCGGCAGCCTGAGCCTGGCGCTCGGTTGCGATCTGGCCATCGCCGCCGACGACCTGCGCCTGAACCTGGCCTATGCCCAGGTGGCGGCGAGCTGCGATGTCGGCGGCTCCTGGCATCTGCCGCGCCTGGTCGGGCTGCGGCGGGCGATGGAGATCGCCCTGCTGGGCCCGAGCCTGGACGCCGCCACCGCGCTGTCCTGGGGCCTGGTCAACCAGGTGGTGCCGGCGGCCGAGCTGGCGCAGGCCACCACCGCCCTCGCCCAGCGCCTGGCGCAGGGCCCGACCGCCGCCTACGGCCGCCTCAAGCGCCTGCTGCGCGCCGCCCATGACCACGATCTGCCGACCCAGCTGGACCTGGAGCGCGACGGCTTCCACCAGAGCACGCGCACCGCCGATTTCCGCGAGGCGCTGCAGGCCTTCCGCGAGCGCCGCGCACCGCGCTTCCAGGGCCGCTGACCGCGGACCCCTGACCACGGACCGCCCGCCCGGACCCCTTCCCCCCACCCGACGACCCGACCATGAACATCCCGCACAAGACCTTCCTGATCACCGGCGGCGCCAGCGGCCTGGGTGAGGCCACCGCCCGCCTGCTGGTGGCGCACGGCGCCCGCGTGCTGCTGGCTGATCTGCATGCCGAGGCCGGCCAGCGCCTGGCGCAGGCGCTCGGCCCCGCCGCCCGCTTCTGCGCCACCGACGTGACCGACGAGGCGCAGATGCAGGCCGCCGTGCAGCAGGCCGTCGAGCACGGGGGCGCGCTGCACGGCCTGGTCTGCTGCGCCGGCATCGCCCCCGGCGAGAAGGTGCTGGGCAAGGACGGCCCGCACCGCCTGGGCGCCTTCGCCCGCGCCGTGCAGATCAACCTGGTCGGCACCTTCAACGCGATCCGCCTGGCGGCCGAGGCCATGGCCCGCAACACGCCCGAGGCCGAGGCCGACGGCGAGCGCGGCGTGATCGTCTGCACCGCCTCGGTGGCTGCCTTCGACGGCCAGATCGGCCAGGCGGCCTACAGCGCCTCGAAGGCCGGCGTGGTCGGCATGACGCTGCCGATCGCGCGCGAGCTGGCCCGCCACGGCATCCGCGTGATGACGGTGGCCCCGGGCATCTTCGAGACGCCGATGCTCCAGGGCCTGCCGCAGGCCACGCAGGACTCGCTGGGCCTGCAGGTGCCCTTCCCCTCGCGCCTGGGCCGACCGGCCGAGTACGCGCAGCTGGTGCGCAGCATCGTCGAGAACGTGATGCTCAACGGCGAGGTCATCCGCCTGGATGGCGCGATCCGGATGGCGGCCAAATGAACGATCTGAGGAGCGAATCCGTGACCGCAGCGATGCACACCCGCGTCACCGCCCTGCTGGGCACGCGCTATCCGATCATCCAGGGCGGCATGCAGTGGGTGGGCCGGGCCGAGCTGGCCGCGGCCGTCTCCAACGCAGGCGGACTCGGCGTGCTGACCGCCCTCACCCAGCCCACGCCGGACGCGCTGGCCGACGAGATCGCCCGCTGCCGGCGCCTGACCGACCAGCCCTTCGGCGTCAACCTGACCCTGCTGCCCACGGCCAGCCCGCCGCCCTACGAGGCCTATCTGGACGCCGCCATCGCCGGCGGCGTCCGGGTGCTGGAGACGGCCGGCCGCAGCCCGCGCCGCTTTATCGACAAGGCCAAGGCCGCGGGCCTGGTGGTCGTGCACAAGTGCACCTCGGTGCGCCATGCGCTGTCGGCCGAGCGCGACGGCGTGGACGCGGTGTCGATCGACGGCTTCGAGTGCGCCGGCCATCCGGGCGAGGACGACGTGGGCGGGTTGGTGCTGATCCCGGCCGCCGCACGGCAGGTCAAGATCCCCCTCGTGGCCTCCGGCGGCATCGCCGATGGCCGGGGCATGGCCGCCGCGCTGGCGCTGGGGGCCGAGGGCATCAACATGGGCACCCGCTTCTGCGCCACCGTCGAGGCACCGATCCATCCCCGCATCAAGCAGGCCCTGGTCGATGCGGGCGAGCCACAGACGCGGCTGATCTTCCGCAGCCTGCGCAACACCGGCCGCGTGCTGGACAACGCCGTCTCGCGCGAGGTCATCGCCCGCGAGACCCGCCCCGGTGGCTGCGGATATGAGGAGCTGCGCCCGCTGGTGGCCGGCGCCCGCGGCCGCGCCGCACTGGAGGCCGGCGAGGTCGACGACGGCCTGGTGTGGGCCGGCCAGGTGGTCGGCCTGATCGACGACATCCCCGACTGCGCGACGCTGATCCAGCGCATCGTCACCGACTGCCGGCAGCGGCTGCACGCCGCCGCCCAGGCCTTCGGTCTGCCCCCAGGAGCGCCCCGATGATCCTCAGCCCCGAACAGACGATGGTGCGCGACGCGATGCGCGACTTCGCCCGCGAGCGCCTGCAACCCTTCGCCGCGCAGTGGGACCGGGAGCATCACTTTCCGCGTGAGGCGCTGCAGGAGCTGGCCGGCCTGGGCGCCATGGGCATGCTGATCCCCGAGGCCTGGGGCGGCGCCGGGCTGGACTGCGTGTCGCTGGTGCTGGCGCTGGAGGAGATCGCCGCCGGTGACGGCGCCACCTCCACCATCGTCAGCGTGCAGAACTCGCTGGCCTGCGGCATCACCCACGCCTACGGCAACACCGCCCAGAAGGAGCGTTGGCTGCGGCGCCTGGCCAGCGGCGAATGGCTGGGCTGCTTCTGCCTGACCGAAGCCCAGGCCGGATCCGACGCGTCCGCGCTGCGCTGCCGCGCGGTGCGCGACGGTGACCACTGGGTGATCGACGGCGCCAAGCAGTTCATCACCAGCGGCCGCCACGCGCAGCTGGCCCTGGTGGTGGCGGTGACCGACCCGGCGGCCGGCAAGCGCGGCATGTCCTGCTTCGCGGTGCCCACCGACACGCCCGGCTACCGCGCCAGCCGGCTGGAGGAGAAGATGGGCCAGCACGCCTCGGACACCGCCACCGTCGTCTTCGAGGGCTGCCGCGTGCCGGCCGACCACCTGCTGGGCGCCGAGGGCGACGGCTACCGCATCGCGCTGTCCGGCCTGGAGGCCGGGCGCATCGGCATCGCCGCGCAGTCGGTGGGCATGGCCCGTGCCGCGCTGGAGGCCGCCGTGCGCTACGCGAAGGAGCGCGAGGCCTTCGGCATGCCGATCGCCGGCCATCAGGCCGTGGCCTTCCGCATCGCCGACATGGCCACGCAGGTGGAGGTGGCGCGCCAGATGACGCTGCACGCGGCCCAGCTGAAGGATGCCGGCCTGCCCTGTCTGAAGGAGGCCTCGATGGCCAAGCTGCAGGCCTCGACGATGGCCGAGCGCGTGTGCTCGGACGCGATCCAGATCCACGGCGGCTATGGCTACGTGGCCGACTTCCCCGTCGAGCGCATCTACCGCGACGTGCGCGTCTGCCAGATCTACGAAGGCGCGTCCGACATCCAGCGCCTGCTGATCGCGCGCGCCGTCCTGCAGGACTGAGGAGAGCCCCATGACCCCTGACCCCGATCCCGTCGTCATCGTCGGCAGCGCCCGCACGCCGCTCGGCGGCTTCCAGGGCTGCTTCGCCGGCATCGGCGCGCCCGAGCTGGGTGCGGCCGCGATCCAGGCCGCGCTGCAACGCGCCGGCCTGGCCGCCGAGGCGGTGCAGGAGGTGTTCATGGGCTGCGTGCTGCCGGCCGGGCTGGGCCAGGCCCCGGTGCGCCAGGCCACGCTGCGCGCCGGGCTGCCGCCGTCCGTTGGCGCCACCCTGGTCAGCAAGGTGTGCGGCTCCGGCATGAAGGCGGTGATGCTGGCCCACGACCAGCTGCGCGCCGGCCACGGCGAGGCCTGCATCGCCGGCGGCATGGAATCGATGACGCAGGCGCCCTACCTGCTGCCCAAGGCGCGCGGCGGCCAGCGCCTGGGCCACGGCGAGCTGATCGACCACCTGTTCTTCGACGGCCTGGAAGACCGCTACACGCCGCAGACCCGCGGCCGCCTGATGGGCACCTTCGCCGACGACTGCGCCCGCCACTTCGGCTTCAGCCGCGAGGCGCAGGACCGCTGGGCCGTGACCTCGACCGAGCGCGCCCAGGCCGCGCTGCACGACGGCGCCTTCGAGACCGAGATCGCCCCGGTGACCGTGCCCGGGCGCGGCGGCAGCCACCTGACCGTGGTGGCCGACGAGCTGCCGCCCAAGGTGCGGCTGGACAAGGTGGCCACGCTGCGCCCGGCCTTCGGCCCCGACGGCACGGTGACCGCCGCCAACGCCAGCTCGATCGCCGACGGCGCCGCCGCCCTGGTACTGATGCGCGAGCGCCGCGCCGAGGCGCTCGGCCTGCGCCCGCTGGCACGCATCGTCGGCCACGCCCAGCACGCGCAGGAGCCCTGCTGGTTCACCACCGCCCCCGTCGGCGCCGTCCAGCGCCTGCTGGCGGCCACCGGCTGGCGCACCACCGACGTCGACCTGTGGGAGATCAACGAGGCCTTCGCCGTCGTCACCCTGGCGGCAATGCGTGAACTGGCGCTGCCGCCCGAACGCGTCAACGTGCACGGCGGCGCCTGCGCGCTCGGCCACCCGATCGGCGCCACCGGCGCGCGCCTCCTGGTCACCCTGCTCGGCGCCCTGCAGCGCCACGGCCTGCGCCGCGGCGTGGCCACGCTGTGCATCGGTGGCGGGGAGGCGACGGCGGTGGCGATCGAGCGGCTGGGGTGAGGTGAGGGGGGCCACGCGACGTCAACCCAATGGCTGATGTCGCGGGCACCGGATCAGGTTCCCAATGGCACTCCCAACCTCCAAGGAGTGCGACATGCCGATCATCGACAAGAAGGCGCCGGCCCCCGTCAACACCGACCAGATGGCGCACTGGAAGCCGCTGCACCGCATCGAGAACATGGGGGCGAGCGTCCAGATCACGGCCAATGAGCTGCACGGCCTGCCCTACAGCCGGCTGCTGTACGCCGAAGGCGATTCCTGGTTCGACAAGTTCACCCCGCTGCCCAAGTCCGGCACCAACCTGATCGAGGCCCTGCGCCTGCCCGAGTTCTCGGTCGTCGTCGACGCCTCGCACATCGGCGAGACGGCCGACAAGCTGGTCAAGGGCTGGCAGCGCCGCCAGACGCAGGCCCAGTTCGACCTCTTCGGCTTCGATGCGATCCTGTTGTCGATCGGTGGCAATGACCTGATCGACCTGTTCGAGGAGATCTACCTCAAGCAGGCGGAGGCGCAGGCCGGCCAGATGCTGCGGCCCGACGACCTGCAGAAGGTGCACGCGCTGATCCGGGGCCAGGTCATCACCCCGTTCTTCGACCAGGTCATCGCGAACATCAAGCACTTTGTCGGTCAACGCGATCGGGCCAAGAACGCGAAGACGTCCAAGGCCCCGCTGATCCTGCACGGCTACGACTGGATGCAGCCACGCCCCGCGAAGTCGATCATCCTGGCCGGCACCCCGTTCGGCTCCGGCCCGTGGCTGTACGAGACGATGTCGCACGCCGGCCTGAACGACACGCAGATGACCCAGGCTGCGCAGGAGGTGGTGGACGAGTTCAACCGGCGGCTGATCCAGATGGTCAACGAGCTCGGGCCGGAGGCCAACATCTGGCTGCTGGACCAACGCGGCACCCTGGAACGCGCCGCCCCCGGCAGCACCGGCCACAGCGGCGACTGGGCCGACGAGATCCACCTGACCCAGGACGGCTACCGCAAGCTGGCCAACCGCTTCTGGAACCCCTGGCTGGCCAAGGCGCTCAACCTGATCTGAGGCCGCGCTGGCGACGCCCGTGACCCTTGGCCTGCGGTTCGTCGGGACAGGCGTCTGTCCAGCGGCCGAGGGCGCTCAGCCCCCCAGCCGGGCCAGGGCCGCGACCACGTCGGTCTGGGTCAGGATGCCCACCAGGCGCCGGTCCGGCCCCAGCACCGGCAGATGGTGGTGGCCGGCGTGCGAGAACAGCGGCAGCAGGTCGGCCAGCGGCCGGTCGGCCGAGGTCACGCGCACCTGGCGGGTCATGATCTGGCCGACCACCTCGGGCTTGCCGCTGTGCATGCCCGGCGTGGGCGTGATCAGACGGCGCAGGCGCTGGCCCAGGCCCGCGGGGCCCAGCGTGTCCAGATCGCTGGCGCGCAGGAAGTCGGCCCGCGTCACGATGCCCAGCACATGGCCGAAGCGGTCGACCACCGGCAAGGCCTTGACCGCCGAGCGCTGCAGCAGCGCCCAGGCCTCGTCCAGCGGCGTGCCATGGGAGACGGTGATCGGCGCGGGCGTCATCGCATCGCTGCAGCGCAGCGCGCCCATGCGCCGTTGCAGCGCCTGCTGCTCGGCGCCGGCCAGCAGCTCGCGCAGGTCGTCGCGCGGCAGGTCGACGATCTGGTTGTGGCGGGCCAGCACACGCTGCAGGTCCTCGTCATCGAAGTCCCAGGCCCGCACGGGGCCGGTGGCCGGCGCGCTCACGCCCTGCGGGTGCGGGTAGCGGCGGCCGCCCAGCGGATTGAGCAGCGCGCCGGCCAGCACCAGCAGCACGGAATCCAGCGCCACCGGGTCCAGCGCGAAGGTCGGCTCGTTGATCCGCCCGACCACCGTCAGCAAGGCCACGGCCCCGCCCGGCGGATGCAGGCACCGCAGGGCCAGCATGGCGGCGATGGCCCCGGCCACCGCTGCCGCCGCCACCCAGGGCCACGGACCGGGCAGCCCGTGCACGCAGGCCAGGCCCACCCAGGCCGCCACCGTGTTGCCGCCGATCACGGCCCAGGGCTGGGCCAGCGGGCTGGCCGGCAGCGCGAACACCAGCACCGCGCTGGCACCCAGCGGCGCCATCAGCCAGGGCAGCCCGGCCGCCGGTGGCCACCACCGTGCCAGCGTCGCGGCCAGGGCCACGCCCAGCGCCGCGGTCAGCACCACGCGCCAGCGCTCGCGGCGGTCGATCGACAACGGCATCGGCCGCAGCAGGGACCAGACCGACTGCAGACGGGACTTCAGCGTCGGGGCGGGATCAGATGCAGGCATGGTCAGAGCAGAGGGCACGGCGCCGGAACAAGGCCGCGGCCCAGAGCGCCAGAACAGAGGCCGACCGATCATAAGATTGATCTGGGATATGGTTTTCAGGGTCTGCCAGCATCACAATACATTCATCCAAGACTCATCTTATTGAACGGCCATGTCCTCTGTCATCGATGTCCGCCTGCTGCCCCCGGCCGAGCGTCACCCGGCCATCTTCGCCGCCTTCCAGGCCCTGCAACCCGGCGAGCATCTGGCCTTGCTGAGCGACCACGAGCCCGTGCCGCTGCGCCAGCAGATGCAGGCGCTGTGGCCCGAGCAGTTCGCCTGGGACGCCCAGGCCACCGGCCAGGGTGACTGGTCGGTGCAGATCACCCGCCGCGCCGCCGGCCGCAGCTGCTGCGGCTGCTGCAGCGGCTGAACGCCGGTCGCGCCATGGCCGCCGTCTTCATCCCCCTGACCGAGCCCATCGGCCGCGCGCCCCAGCGGGGCGGCTTCGCGCTGTGGGCGCTGGGCTTCCGGCCGTTCTATCTGCTGGCCGCCTTGCTGGCGGCGCTGTGGGTGCCGCTGTGGGCGCTGCAGTTCAGCGGTGTGCTGGGCACGCCGGTGCTGCGCGGGCCGGCCTGGCATGCGCACGAGATGGTGTTCGGCTTCACGCAGGCGGTGGTGGTGGGCTTCCTGTTCACCGCCGGGCGCAACTGGTCGGGCCAGCCCACGCCCACCGGCAAGCCGCTGATGGCGCTGGCCGCACTGTGGCTGGCCGGCCGGGCGCTGGTGCTGTCGCCCTGGCCGCTGGCCGCCCTGGTGGTGAACGTGGCGTTTCCGCTGGCGGCGGCCTGGGGGCTGTGGCGGGCCTTGCGCGCCGGCGGCAACCGGCGCAACTATTTCTTCGTCGGCCTGCTGCTGGCCCTGGCGGCGGCCTGTGGCGCACTGCATCTGTCCCAGTCGGGTGCGGGCGTGCCGGCGCGCCTGGGCACCACGGTGCCGCTGGACGTGGTGATCTTCATCATCGCGGTCATCACCGGCCGGGTGGTGCCGATGTTCAGCAACAACGGCGTGCCCGGCCTGAACGCCCAACGCCGCCCGCAGGTGGAGCGCGCCGCCCTCGGCAGCACGCTGGCCCTGCTGGCGGCCGACGTGGCCGGCCTGGGCGCCCCGCTGCTGTCGGCCGTGCTGGCCGTGGCCCTGGTGGCCCACGGTGTGCGCCTGTGGGGCTGGCAGCCCTGGGGCACGCGGCGCAACCCGCTGGTCTGGGTGCTGCACCTGGCCTGCCTGTGGCTGCCGGTGCACCTGGCCCTGCGCCTGGGCACCGAATGGGGCGCCGTGCCGCAGGGCCTGGCCACCCACGCGCTGACGGTCGGCCTGATCGGCACCCTGACGCTGGGCATGATGACCCGCACCGCCCTCGGCCACACCGGCCGGCCGCTGCGCGCCGGGCGCATCGAGATCACCGCCTACCTGGCGATCTCGCTGGCCGCTGGGGTGCGCGTGGGCCTGCCGCTGCTGCATCCGGCCGCCCTGCTGCTGGCGGTCAACCTGTCAGCGGCGCTGTGGTCGCTGGCCTGGCTGCTGTACCTGTGGCGCTACACCCCATGGCTGTGCCGCACCCGCGCCGACGGCCAGCCCGGCTGAGCATCCCCGGCGGACAATCGCACCATGCGACTCACCGCGATGACCGACTACGCCCTGCGCCTGCTGATCTACGTCGGCCGGCAGCAGCCCGATCGTCTGTGCACCATCGCGGAAGTGGCGCTGGCCCACGGCCTGTCCGAGACGCACCTGATGAAGATCACCCACCAGCTGGCCCTGGCCGGCTGGCTGCAGACGGTGCGCGGCAAAGGGGGCGGCATGCGCCTGGCGCGGCCGGCCGACCAGATCAACCTCGGCGCCGTGGTGCGCAGCATCGAGCCCGACTTCCAGCTCGTCGACTGCCTGGGCGACGACGACGATGCCTGCCGCCTGAGCGGCGGCTGCAAGCTGACCGGCGTGTTCCGCTCGGCCCTGCAGGCCTTCCTGGCCGAGCTGGACGCCCACACCCTGGCCGATGTGCTGCCGGTCAGCCGGGCGGCCTGGGCGCGGGTGACGCTGCCGGTGCGGGAGCGGGATGGGGTGCGTTGAGCTGCGGTGGCGGCCACCCGCGCCACCTCACCGCACGAAATGCAGCCGCCCGAACTCCCGCCGATACGCCGAGACCTCCCCTGCCACGTCCTCCGGCGCGCGGCGGCCGAGCAGCACGTCGGCGATGAAGTCCGCCAGCGGGGCCATGTGCTGCGGCCCCATTCCCCAACGCACCAGTTCAGGCGTACCCAGGCGCAGGCCGTTCAGGTCACCGGGGATCGCGGGCAGGGGCAGGCCGATGCCGCAGGCCAGCAGGTTGGCGCGGCGCAGGCACCGTGACATGGCCTGGCCGCCGCCGAAGGCGTGGGCCTCGATCGCGAACTGGTGGGACTGGGTGATGCCGCGGTCGCGGGCGAACACCGGCAGGCCGCGGGCCACCAGGGCCTCGGCCAGGGCGCGGGCCGTGGCCACCATCTGCGCCGCATGGTCCCGGCCGCAGCTCTGCCAGTCCAGCAGCGTCATCGCCAGCGCGGCGGACTTGGCGGCGTCGAAGTTGGCCGTCATGCCCGGATAGGCGATGGCGTCGAGCCGGCGGGCGATGTCGGCGTCGTCGGTCAGGATCAGACCGGAGGCCGGGCCGGCCAGGCTCTTGTAGGTGCTCATCGTCATCAGATGGGCGCCCTCGCGCAGCGGCTGTTGCCAGGCCTGGCCCGCGATCAGGCCGCACAGATGAGCGGCATCGAACAACACCAGCGCGTCGACCTCGTCGGCGATCGCGCGCACCTCGCGGATCGGGTGCGGGAACAGGTTCAGGCTGTTGCCCAGCGTGATCATCTTCGGCCGCAGAGCCAGCGCATCGCGTCGCAGCGCGTCCAGATCCACGGTGTAGCGCGCCGCATCGAAGGCCATGAGGTGCGGCTGCACGCCGTACAGCCCGGCCGCTCCCTGCGCGTGGTGGCTGAAGTGCCCGCCCACGGCCGCACTCGGCACGAAGACGGTGTCGCCGGGCCGCGCCGCCAGCATGTAGGCGTACAGATTGGCCAGCTGGCCGGACGGCACCCGGATCTCGGCATGGCGGGCGCCGAAGACCTCGGCGGCCAGCGTCGCGGCCAGCACCTCGATCTTCTCGATGCCTTCCAGGCCCATCTCGTACTTGTCGCCCGGATGGCCGAGCGACGGCCGGTGGCCGATGCCCGAGGCCAGCAGCGCCTCGGCCTTGGGGTTGGGCGTGTTGGTGGCCGGGTTCAGGTTGAAGCAGTCGCGCTCGTGGATGGCGCGGTTCTCCTCGACGAAGGCGAGCAGGTCGCGCTCGTTCTCGTCGGGAGTCTGACGCGCAAAACGATGGGCCAGCGTCTGCATGAAGGTCTCGGCGCCTTCCGGCACCCAGGGGCGGGGGATCGACATGTCGGTGTCCATGCCCGACCGGGGATGGGGCCGGGCCTCGAAGTGGGCATGCAGCGATTCTGGGAATCGGCTCCCGACAGGTCCACTGATCTTTCATGAGGCCATACATTAGCCGCTCTGTTCAATCAGGCGTCCGGACGGAGGGCTTCCACGTGGATCTGAATCGGCTCAAGGCGCTGCGCGAGCTGGCGCAGCGGGGCACCATGGCCGCCGCGGCCGAGGCGCTGTGCATCACCCCGTCCGCCGTGTCCCAGCAGATCGCGCAGCTGGAGGCCGAGATGGACCAGCCGCTGACCGAGCGCCAGGGCCGCGGCGTGCGCCTGACACCCGCCGGCCTGGCCCTGGTGGCGCACACGGAGCGCATCCTGGTGGTGCTGGACCAGGCCCGGTCCGAGCTGGCGCAGCTCCGGCGCGAGATCGCGGGCGAACTGCGCATCGCCGCCTTTCCGTCCTTTGCCGCGGCCGTGCTGCCGACGGTGGTGCAGACGCTGCGGTCGGCCTGGCCGCGCCTGCAGATCGTGCTGGAGGAGATGGAGCCGCCGGAGGGGCTGGCCGCGCTCGGATCGTGGCGGGCCGACGTGGCCGTGGTCGATGACCTGTCGGTGGCGCTGGCGTCCGGGCCGCACGGGCGGGACGGACCCGGTGGCCCGGCCCTCCTCGGCCACCAGGCGCTGACGACCGACACGCTGCACGTGCTGCTGCCGGCCGGCCACGCGCTGGCGGGACGTCCCGCGCTCGGCATCGCCGATCTGGCCGATGAGGACTGGGCGCTGGACTCCACCTCGTCGGCCTGGGGCGACTTCATCGCGCAGCTGTGCCGGCGCGCCGGCTACACACCGCGGCTGCGGGCCCGCTGCCGCGGCTTCGAGATGGTGTCGGCCCTGGTGGCGGCGGGCACGGCCGTGTCCATCGTGCCCGGGCTGCGGCTGGCACGGCCGGTGGCCGGCACGTGCTCGGTGCCACTGGCGCCGGCCGCCCAACGCCAGATCTCGGTGGCCTTCCGCCAGGGCGAACGCGGCCATCCTGCCGTGCAGGTGGTGGTGCAGGCGCTGGTGGACGCCTCGGCTCAGCTGCGGGCCGCGGGAGCCTGACGCCGCGGCGCCCGCGGTGCCGTCGCCTGCAGGCCGGCCGCCAGGGCGTCCAGCAGCGCGCGCAACGCCGGCGACATCTGGCGCCGTGTCACGTACAGGCCATGGATGCCCAGCACCGGTGGTCGCCAGTCCGGCAGCAGGCGCTGCAGCACGCCGCTGGCCAGATCGGCCGCCACGGCGTAGACCGGCTGCAGGCTGATGCCGATGCCCTGGCGGGTGGCCTCCAGCAGCACCTGGGATTCGTTGGCACTCAGCTTGCCGGCCACGGGCACGCTGTCCGGACGGCCCTGGCCGTCGGTGAAGGTCCACAGGCTGCGGCCGAAGTAGGAATAGGCCAGGCAGTGGTGGTGCGCCAGCTCCTGCACCTGCTGCGGCGTGCCGTGCGCCGCCAGATAGGCCGGCGACGCGCACACCACCGATTCACACGCACCCAGACGACGGGCGACGATGTTGGGATCCAGGTCGTTGGTGATGCGGATGGCCAGATCGACGCCGTCCTCCACCAGATGCACCGCGCGCGAATCGATGCGCAGATCGATGGCCACCGCCGGGTGGGCCCTCAGGAAGCCGGCCAGCACCGGCATCAGCACCGCCTGCGCCAGCGACTGGGCGCAGGCCACGCGCAGCAGGCCGCGCACCGGGTCCGCATCGTCGGCCGGAGACAGCGCCACATCGTCGGCGATCTCCAGCAACTGGCGGCAGCGCGCCAGCGCGTGCTCACCGGCCGGCGTCAGGCTCTGGCGGCGGGTGGTGCGGTGGAGCAGGCGCGCGCCGCTCCAGGCCTCCATCTGCGCCATGTAGCGGGTGACCGTCGCGCGCGACATGTCCAGCGCATCGGCCGCCGCAGCCATGCTGCCCCGCTCGACGACCTGCACGAAGACCTGCGCAGCGGTGATGCGGTCCATGGCGCCTTCCTCCCTCGGCTTGCATCGATGATTCCATCGAATGATGAAACAGTGAACGCCGATTCTGCCGCTCGATCGATCGGAAACCGAAACCTACGATGCCGGCATTCCATCCCCCACCGAACGGAGCGCCCGCATGTCCACCCCCCTGCCCCGCCGCCATCTGCTGCAGGCCGCACTCGCCACCGCCACGGCTGCCGCCGGCATCACCGCCACCGCCCTGCCCCTGGCCAGCCACGCCGCCCAACCGATCACCACAGGTGGCGCCCCGCTGACGCTGACCGTGCACAACCCGGCCGCCGACGGCATCTTCCCGGTCAACTCGGTGCTGGTCAGCGGCCCGACCGAGGCGGTGCTGATCGACGCGCAGTTCCAGCGCAAGGACGCGCAGGCGCTGGTGCGCCTGATCCAGGCCAGCGGCAAGCGCCTGACGACCATCCTCATCAGCCACGGCGACCCGGACTACTACTTCGGCCTCGACGTGCTGCAGGCGGCCTTCCCGCAGGCCCGCATCGTCGCCACGGCCGAGACGGTGGCCCACATCCAGGCCAGCAAGGACGCCAAACTCGCGTATTGGGGTCCGATCCTGAAGGACGACGCACCGCAGACGCTGGTGGTGCCGCAGGTGCTGTCCGGGCACCGCCTGACGGTGGACGGCCAGACGCTGGAGATCACCGGCCCCGAGGCCACGCGCCGCGTGGTGTGGATCCCGTCGCTGCGCGCGGTGGTGGGCGGCATCCCGGTGCTGGCCCGCATCCACGTCTGGATGGCCGACACGCAGAGCCCGGCCTCCCGCCAGGCCTGGCGCGGCACGCTGCGCGCCATCGAGGCCCTGCGCCCGGCCGTCATCGTGCCCGGCCACGAGCTGCCCGCCGCGGACGGCCGCCCCAGCCGCGACCTGTCGGCCCTGCGCTTCACCCGCGACTATCTGGACGCCTTCGAGACCGAGGCTGCCCGCGCCCGTGACGCCGCCGGCCTGATCGCCGCGATGCAGCGCCGCTACCCGGATCTGGGCGAAGTCTCGTCGCTGGAGATCAGCGCCAAGGTGATCAAGGGCGAGATGGCCTGGCCGCAATGAGCGCCGACACCCGCCCCGCGATGGACACGCCCGAGCAGCCTGCGGCACCCGCCGGGCCCACGGCCATCCTGCACGCCGTGCACGACCCGCTGTGCGGCTGGTGCTACGCCGCCGCACCGCTGCTGCGCGCCGCAGCCTCGCTGGAGGGCCTGACGCTCGAACTGCACGGCGGCGGCATGCTGGCCGGCAACCGGCGCCTGCGCATCACGCCGCAGTGGCGGACCCACGTGCTGCCGCATGACCGCCGCATCGCCGAGCTGTCCGGCCAGCCCTTCGGTGCGGCCTACCGCGACGGTCTGCTGCGCGACACCGACGCGGTGATGGACTCCGGGCCGCCGACCACCGCCCTGCTGGCCGCCGAGGCCCTGGGCGGCGACAGCCTGCAGCTGCTGGAGCGCATCCAGCAGGCCCACTATGTCGAGGGCCGACGCGTGGCCGACCGTACCGTGCTGCGCGCACTGGCCCACGACATCGGCCTGCCCGAAGCCGGTTTCGACCACCACTTCGACGCCCTGGCCGGCGAGCCGACGCGACAGCACATCGCCGACAGCCACCGCTGGCTGCAGCGCCTGGGCGGCCAGGGCTTTCCGACACTCGGGCTGGAGCGGCGCGGGCAGGTGCAGACGCTGGATGTCAGTGGCTGGGTGGGGCGGGCGGAGGTGTGGGGGGCGTGGTTGCGAGGGTTGCTGACCACCTGAACGCGCGTCCGGCTGGCGCAGCCGATCGCTCAGATCCCCCGCAGCACGCTGAACGCGCGGAACAGCCGCGCGGGCAGCGGCTGGTGCAACTGCCACTCGATCGTCATCGGCCGATCACCGTGGTGGGACAGCAGACGGACCGGACCACACGCCCGGTAGGCCTCGCCCTTGCGCGCCCGCACGAAAAGCTGGAACTGCCAGCCTTGCTGCTCGCCCTTCAGATAGCGTTGGCCGGCCTTGGTGTCAGGGCCCGCGCTGTTCTGGGTCTGCCAATGGAAACGTTCGGCGCTGATCGCGTAGTCGTGATAAGCGATGCGGTCGTGGAAGCCCGCACTCTTGTCCAGGGTGACGAAGAGCAGTTCGGTCTTGCGCGCCGCCAGCGCCAGCACACCGGCCTGGAACGGCGTACGTCGCTCGGCGGTCAACCAGCCCACCGCGGTCAGGATCTCACGGATGCCGTAGCTCGCATGCAAGACCAAGGGCAGATCCTCCAGCCCCGGCACGGCCAGAGCCGGCACCACCGGCCGCTGCAGCAACTGATCGCTGAGGGCCCTCAGTTCCAGCGCCAGCTCATCCTGCGCGTACAGGCGCCGCACGAAGTCCTGCGGTGAGCCCGTCTGCGCGTACTGCCCGTCGATCTGGTAGGCCAGCATCTGCACGGTCATCGCGTGCCGGACCGCGATCCGCTCAGCCTCGGGCCGGCCCTGCGTCAAGGCCTGGAACACCTCCAGACGGTGGACGTCGTCCACGTGCAGCAGATCGGCCAGACGTCGACTGAAATAGTCTTCTTCCGGACCCCGCTCTGTCACCAGCAGGCCGGCATCCCGGCGCAGCTGGGTCCAGCCGCTGCGGCCGGACCCGGTGGCAGACCGATAGATGTCCTCCAGCTCCACGGACTGGTCGTGCAGGAAGTGCGCGAGCAGGACCTCCGAGCGCCCCTTCAATGCCGCATAGGCTTGCAGTTCGGTGCGCAGGCGTCGCCAACCACCATCCAGCAGGCTGCGCAGATTGCGCAGCACCTGCTCGCGCGTCTGCGGCTGCAGCTGGATGTGGCAGCCCGGGGGCAGGCTGCCGAAGCCCTGCTCGACACCGGCAGCCAGCTCACGTCGGGTCAATCCGGTCAGTTGCGACAACAGCCGATCGAAGCGGAAGTCCGCATGGTGCTGCCCGACGAAGTCCAGGATCAGACAACTCTCCTTGCCGGGTGACAGGCGCAGCCCGCGACCGATCTGCTGCTGGAACAGCACCGGGCTCTGCGTCGGTCGCAGCAGGAGCAAGGTGTCGACCATCGGCAGATCCACGCCTTCGTTGTAGAGGTCGACCGTCACCAGGGCGCACAGCTCACCGCTGGCCAGCCGCTGCGGCGCCGCTCTGCGCTCGTCCTCCGGCGTGTCACCCACCACGCAGGCGGCCGGCAGTCCGGCACGGTTGAACTGCTCGGTCATGAAGCGGGCATGCGCCACCGAGACGCAGAACACCAGCGCGCGGCTGCGCTGCGGGCTTTCGGCCAGTCCGCTCCAGGCTTGGATGACCGCGCGGGCACGGACCTCATTGCCGGTCACGACACGCTCGATGGCCTGCTGCTCCCCGACCCGGCCCCAGGGCACCTGGGAAAAGTCGGTCGCGTCATCGCAGGCGTAGTACTCGAACGGTGCCAGCAGTTGCAGGTCCAGGGCGTGCCACAGCCGCAGCTCGACGGCTGGACGGCCATCCGGCCGCATGTCGAAGTACGCAGCGATCGGCTGACCATCCGATCGTTCAGGCGTTGCCGTCAGGCCCAGCAGAACGGCGGGTTGCACCTGGCGCACGAAGGCATCGAAGCGCTCCGCCGCGACACGGTGGCACTCATCGATGACCACCGTGTGCCAGTGGCTGGCGCCCAACTGCGCCACCAGCTGGCGACTGCTCACGCTGTCGATCGTGGCGAACAGATGCGTGAGATGCTGCGGCTGTGCGCCACCCGTCAGCAACTCGCCGAAGGACGGATCACGCAACACCTCGCGGTAGGTGCG
Source organism: Pseudaquabacterium rugosum (assembly GCF_038066575.1). Classification (NCBI taxonomy): domain Bacteria; kingdom Pseudomonadati; phylum Pseudomonadota; class Betaproteobacteria; order Burkholderiales; family Sphaerotilaceae; genus Pseudaquabacterium; species Pseudaquabacterium rugosum. Next base: position 152,536 of record NZ_JBBUTF010000006.1, read on the forward strand.
CAGCGCCTGGCGCAGGATTTCCTCGCGGTGCGCCACGAAGAGCAGACGCGGCCGCCCGCCCACCTGGCTGCAGGTGCGGCGGTAGTCGAAGGCCGCCATCACCGTCTTGCCCGTGCCCGTGGCCGCAACCAGCAGATTGCGGGTACGCCCATGCGCACGCTCCAGCGCCAGCTGCTCCAGGAAATCCAGCTGATAGGTCTTGGGCTGCAGATCGAAGAAGGCCAACGGGGTGGCGCCGCTGGCGCCTGCGTCACCGTGCGCCCCCAGGCCGCGTCGCTCACGCGCCAGGGCCGCGTGCAGCTGCTGACGATGATGCGCATCCTCCGGGTCGTAGGGCTGGAACTCGGCATCGGCCCACAAGGTCTCGAAATGCGCGGTGGCGCGGTCGAACAGCGCTTGCTGCGCACGTTGCGTCAGCTTGACGGTCCACTCCAGACCGCCCGTCAACGCCGCGCCCGACAGATTGGCGCTGCCCACGTAGGCCGAGCCGAACCCGCTCTCACGCTGGAACAACCAGGCCTTGGCGTGCAGGCGGGTGCGGCGCCCGTCGAGGGACACGCGAACCTCGCAGCCCGGCAGCCGGGCCAGCTCGTCGAGCGCCCGCGCCTCGGTGGCACCGGTGTAGGTCGTCGTCAGGATGCGCAGCCGGGTCGCCACGGCGCCGTCGGCGCCCCGTGCGCTGATCTGTTGCAGCACATCACGCAACTTGCGAACACCGGAGACCGTGATGAAACTGACCAGGATGTCGACCCGGTCGGCCGAAGCCAGCTCCCGCCGGATCTCCTGCAGCAGCGACGGCGAGCCCTTGCCTGCCGTGAAGAGCCAGGGCATGGCCAGGCCCAGCTCGGGCTTCTGCACGAACACGCGATCGGCCCGTATGGCCTGCAGCACCTGGGGCGGCTGAGCGATCAGATCGATGTCCGATCCATCCGCCTTCTCGTCGGCAGGCAGGCGCTCCCGCAGGAACCTCAGCAGCCCATTGACCAGCTCGACTTGCCGACGCGCCCCATCCTTGTCGTCGGTGTCGGCAGCTTCCAGCACCTGGGCCAGTTGACGGGTCAGCAGGTCGAGCAGCAACTCGACGCGACCACCGCTGAACGCGTCAAGTTGCGCATGGGCGACATCGAGTCGGGACTGCAGCTGCTCGGTCAGCAGCTGGTCGTACAGCCCGTCAGGCCACACCATGCGAACCCTCCGGATGAGGGCTGTGCGGCAGCCTGTGGCTGGCGGCTCCTGACGGCTTGGACATGCGCCTGCTCCCGGTTCGGCGTCGTGATGGGTGCCGATTGTCACCCTGGCCTGGTGGAGACCGGGCGGCCCCCCGCGGATGAGGTCTGCCGGCGGTTCAGCCCCCCACCCAACGCCCCACCTGCTCCCCCACCAAGCCCACCCCGATCGCGATCATCAGCCCGCCCGACACCCGGGTGACGGTGCGCGCCGCCGTGGGCCGGGCGCCGAGCACGCGCTGTGAGGCCAGGCCCACGCCGAGGTAGACCACCACGCAGCTGGCCGCATGCACCGCGCCCAGCGCCAGGATCTGTCCGGCCACCGGCCAGGCGGCGGCCGGTTGGACGAACTGCGGCAACAGGGCCAGCAGCAGGAGCAGCAGTTTGGGATTCAGGCCGCTGACACCGGCGCCCTTGAGCGCACAACCCAACACCAGAAGCCGGTGTCCTGTGCGCGGACCCGGGGCCGGGCCGCGGCCGTGCTCGTCAGCGACGGCCACCGCGGGCACGGGACCCGCCGCCGCGCGGGCTCCCCCGTCGACGACAGCGCCGGGCGCCGGCACGGCCGCGGCCCCGGCGCTGCGCCACATCAACCGGCCCAGGCGCAACAGCCACAGCGCGCCGGCCAGCGTCAAGGCGCTCAGCAGCGCGGGATGGCGGGCCACCAGGGCGCCGACGCCGGCGGCCACCGCCGCCGTGGCCAGCAAGGCGCCGCAGGCCAGGCCGGCGACGGCCGGGGGCACCCAGCGGCGGCCGCGCAGGCCGGCGGCGATCACGTAGGCCCAATCGGCGCCGGGCGTCAGCACCAGCAGGAAGGACACGGCCCAGAAGGCGGCGATGGCGGTCAGCGGCATGGCGGCGGCAGGCGGGCAGGCAAGACAGGGGGAGAGGACACGGGCGGGCCACGCAGGCAACGCGCGGCCGGGGATCCGGATGCTAGGAACGATGGCCGGCAAGGTGCTGCCGGAATCTGCCCACGATCCACGGTCGCATGGAAGAATCTTCCCCATGGACGCACTCGACCGAAAGATCCTTGCCGAACTGGCCCAGGACGGCCGCCTGACGGTCACGCAGCTGGCCGAGCGGGTGGGGCTGAGCCTGTCGCCCTGCCACCGGCGAGTGCGCGCGCTGGAGGAGTCCGGCGTGATCCGCGGCTATCGGGCCGAGCTGGATGCGGCGGCGCTCGGCCTGACCTTCACCGCGCTGGTCTTCGTCACGCTGCAGGACACGCGCTCGGTGGCGGATTTCGAGCAGGCTGTGGCCGAGGTCGAGCACGTGGTGCAGGCCCAGCGCCTGTTCGGCGAGCCGGACTACCTGCTGCATGTGGTGGCGCGGGATCTGCCGGCCTTCCAGCGCCTGTACGACCAGCGGCTGACGCACCTGCCTGGCCTGCTGCGCATGACCTCGACGCTGGTGATGAAGGACGTGGTGCTGCACCGGCCGCTGACGGCGGCGATGGACTGACGGCGCCCCGCCCCGGGCCTCAGAGCCCGGGCAGTTGAGCGGTGGAGCGCTGTCCGAGGGCCGCGGCATGGGCCTGCAGCCAGCGTCCGGCCTCGCCGTGGCCGGACTGGCGCAGGCTGTCCAGCAGCGGGCCATGGGCCAGCAGGCGGCTGTCGGGGGCCAGGCGCTGCAGCGCGCTGCCGCCATCCAGCACATGCCAGCGCATGCGGTGGATGCGGCCGGCCAGGCCGCGGGGCCACCACTGGGCGCGGGCATCGGCCTGCAGGCGGGCCAGCCATTGCAGCTCGCGCTGCAGCCCGCTGGCGAAGCCGATCTCTGCCATGCGGTGGCGGATGGCGGCCGCCTCACGCGGGGCCGGCCCCATGTCGCGTGGGCTCAGGCGGATCAGCATCAGGTCGCAGGCTGGGTGAGCGTCGATCAGCGGCAACAGCGCGGGGTTGGCACTGAAGCCGCCATCCCAGCAGGTGCGCCCGTCCAGAGTCACCGCATGATGCAAGGTAGGCAGACAGGCCGAGGCCAGCAGCGCCTCGATGTCCAGCCGCGGGTTGCGCACCAGGTGCAGGGCGCCACTGCCGGCATCGGTGGTGGCGATGATCAGCGGCAGGGCCGAGGGGTGGCGCAGGCGCTCGATGTCGACGTGGCGCTCCAGCAGCTCGCGCAGCGGGTTGAGTTCCGCGGGATGCGTGTCGTAGGGCGACAGCCAGTGTGTCGCCCACTGCAGCATCCAGCGTGCGGCAGGTGCCAGGCGGGTGTCCTCGCCCTGGCCAACGGTCAGCAGGCCCAGCGGCAGCAGCTCGCCCAGGGCCTGCCAGAAGTCGGCCAGCGCCTGGCGCGCGCCATCGGCTCCGCCCTGCGCCCAGCCGCTGGCCAGCACCGCGGCATTGAGCGCACCGGCGCTGGTGCCGCTGAGGGCCGCCGGGCGGATGCCGTGCGCCAGCAGGCCGTCCAGCGCGCCCCAGGTCCAGGCGCCATGTGCGCCACCGCCCTGCAAGGCCAGCAGCACGGCGGGAGGTCGTCGGCGGAGGAACTCGGTCATGCGGCAGCGGCGGGCAGTGGCTCCGGCCGCATTCTGCGGGCACGCACGGATCGGTGCCGGACACAGGGTCATCGCCACAAGGCCCCGGCGGGCCGTGCGGTGTCCGGCAATGTCACGCGGCTTTCATCATCGGCCGACAGCATGCCGCACCCAGCAACGTTCATTCACGAAGTCAGGTGCATGTCATGACCCAGCCCGTCGATCTCAGCCATCTCGCCGCCCGCGCCGAAGAGAACAGCAACACCAGCGACAACGCGCATTTCGAGGCGGTGCTGGAGGCCCGGCTGTCGCGCCGCAGCCTGCTGCGCGGCGGTGCGGGCTCGGCGGCCGTGGCGCTGTTCGGCAGCGTGGGCCTGACGGCCTGCGGCGGTGGGGACGATGAGAGCAGCAGCGGAAGCAGCACCACGCCCGCCGTCGCGCCGCTGACGGCGCTCGGCTTCCAGGGCGTGGCCAAGACGATGGCCGATCAGGTCACGCTGGCCGCCGGCTACAGCGCCTCGGTCGTCTACGCGCTCGGCGATCCGCTGACCAGCACCACCGCCGCCTTCCGCAACGACGGCACCGACACCGACTTCGCCAACCGCGCCGGCGACCACCACGACGGCATGGAGTGGTTCGGCCTGTCGTCCGACGGCCAGGCCTCGACCAGCGCCAACGACCGCGGCCTGCTGGCCATCAACCACGAGGCGACGACCGACGAGACACTGTCGTCGTTCTTCCTGCACGCCGACGGTGGCACGAAGACCCTGCCGCGCCCGGCCAGCGAGGTGGACAAGGAGACGGCGGTGCACGGCGTGGCCGTGGTCGAGGTGCGCAAGACCGGCAGCAGCTGGTCGGCCATCACCGGCTCCGCGTTCAACCGCCGCATCACCGCGCTGACCGAGGTCGACATCGCCGGCCCGGCACGCGGCCACGCGCTGCTGAAGACGCGCTACTCGACCGACGGCACGCGCACCCGCGGCACGCTGAACAACTGCGGCACCGGCAAGACGCCCTGGGGCAGCTTCCTGAGCGGCGAGGAGAACTGGTTCGGCTACTTCACCCGCCCGGCCGGCGATGACGCGGCCCGCGGCAACGACAAGACGGTCACCGCCCTCAGGCGCTACGGCCGTGCGGCCGGCGCGGCCTCGCGCCACGGCTGGGAGAGCGCGGGCAGCGACGACATCCACGCGCGCTGGATCAACGCGAAGACCGGCACGTCCGCCGACGGCACCGACGACTACCGCCACGAGATGAACGGCATGGGCTGGATCGTCGAGCTGGACCCCTACCAGCCGGCCAGCCGCATGGTCAAGCGCACCGGCCTGGGCCGCTTCGCGCACGAGAGCGCGGTGTTCTCGCTGCCCAAGGCCGGCGAGAAGCTGGCGGTCTACATGGGCGACGACTCGCGCAACGAGTACATCTACAAGTTCGTCAGCGACACCGCCTGGTCGGCCGCGGACGCCGCACCGGCCGACCGTCTGGCCACCGGCGCCAAGTACCTGGACAGCGGCACGCTGTACGTGGCCAGGTTCGCCAGCGACGGCACCGGCCAGTGGGTGGCGCTGAACCTGGCCGCCATCCCGTCGACCTACACGGCCTATGCCTTCAGCGACGAGGCCGACATCCGCATCAACTGCCGCCTGGCCGCCGATGCGGTCGGCGCGACGAAGATGGACCGCCCGGAGTGGTGCGCCACCCACCCGACCACTGGCGAGATCTACTTCACGCTGACCAACAACAGCAACCGCCGCGTCAGCCCCACCGCCGGCAGCAGCACCCAGCTGCAGCCCGACAGCGCCAACCCGCGCGCCTACAGCGACCTCAAGGGCACCGCCACCCAGTCGGGCAACGTCAACGGCCACATCCTGCGCGTGCGCGAGACGGGCGACAGCGGCGCGGCCACCACCTTCAGCTGGGACATCTACCTGTTCGGCGCCCAGGCCGATGCCGACACCGGCCTGGTCAACCTGTCGAACCTGACGGCCGACCAGGACTTCTCCAGCCCCGACGGCCTGAAGTTCAGCCCCTCGACCGGCATCTGCTGGATCCAGACCGATGACGGCGCCTACACCGACGTCACCAACTGCATGATGCTGGCCGGCCTGCCGGGCCGCGTGGGCGATGGCGCCAAGCGCACGCTCGCGCATTCCAGCGCGCTGAGCGTGGACACCTTCGTCGGCGCCAGCCCGACGGCCGACACGCTGCGCCGCTTCCTGGTCGGTCCGAAGGACTGCGAGATCACCGGCCTGGCCGAGACGCCGGACGGCAAGACGCTGTTCATCAACATCCAGCACCCGGGCGAAGGCACGAAGATGGCCGACATCGCCGACCCGACGAAGTACACCAGCCAGTGGCCTTCGAATGCCGGTTATGGCGCCGGCCAGCGTCCGCGCTCGGCCACCATCGTGATCACCAAGAACGACGGCGGGCGCATCGGCAGCTGAGGCTCAGCGGGGGGCTTTCCCCCCGCCTCAGTGCCCGACGCTGTCGGAGAACAGGTGGATCACCAGCACGCCCAGGATGATCAGGCCCATGCCGGCGATGGCCGGGCCATCCAGGCGCTGCTTGAAGACGATCCACGACACCAGCGAGGTCAGCACGATGCCCACCGCTGACCAGATCGCGTAGGCGATACCGGTCGGCACGACCCTCATGACGAGCGTCAGCGCATACAGCGCGGTGCCGAAGCCGGCCAGGGCGCCAAGTGTCGGCCACAGGCGGGTGAAACCGTCGGACGCCTTGAGCAGCGCGGTGGCGACGACCTCGATGGCGATCGCCCCACCCAGGATCCAGTAGACGTTCATCGTGCGGCTCCTTGGCCGATGGAGGCATGCTGCAGGGCCAGCAGGTCGGCTTCCAGGCGGGTGCGGTCGTCCGCGCTGAGGCGGTAGAGACCCAGCAGATCGGACAGCCACAGGCCGTCGGCGGCCAGACGCAGGATCAGGTCCCGGCTGTCGGCCGGGCGATCCTGGCGGCGGTCTTCGTCCAGCCAGTCGGCCCAACGTCGGGCGGCCGCGCGCTCGACGACGAGCGCGGCCAGCATCGCCCGCCATTGCACCAGCCCGTCGGCCGGCGCGCCACGGAAGGTGGCGCGCACATAGGCGCGGGCGGCATCGGTCTCGCCAGCCGCACGCTCGGCCTGGAGCTGGGCGGTGAAGTCCGCCAGGCAGGCGTCCATCACCGCCTCCAGCATCGCGGCACGGGTGCCGAAGTGGTGCTGCGCCGCCCCCTTGCTGACGCCGGCACGATCGGCCACGGCGCCGATCGAGATCGCCTGACCTTCGGCCAGCAACGCGGTGACGGCATCGAGCAGCGCGCCACGCACGGCCTCGGGATCGCGGCGGCGCGGCTCGGCGGCGGCAGGACGGGGGGCGGAGGGGGAAGACATGGCGCCATCATAACAATACGATCGTATTGCTGTGCGGATCAAATGGCGTGCAGCGCCTGTCCTCGTGCAACCAGGAAGCGCTGACCGACGCCCGACCGAACAGCAAAGCTGCCTGGGGTAACGGTCGCGCTTCGCCATGTTCAATGCAGCGGCCTCCCCCATCGGGTCGTCAGCAGTACCCGCAGTTCACCGCAGCTCTGCCCCGAACGCCTCCTGGTCAACGAACCGCCCAGCACCACGAAGTGCGGTCAGAAGAACTTCGTCCGCGTAAGCACACCCCGTGGTTTCGGGATCTGCCTGCCGCTCCTTGTTCGCCGCCCCCGGGACATGCCCTCCCCCAGAAGCAAGGACGGTCAGCAGGTCTGCATAGCCCGGCTGCCAAGCCATCGCATCGGGAAACACCTCTCTCAGGCTGGCAAGGATTTGCATGCCGGCGTAGTCCAAGTCGCCGAAGAACCGCACAGGAAGATCTGCGCGATCAAACAGCCAATCGCTGACAAGCGCCAGACCTCGTGCCGAGGGCGGGTCCACCGACAGCGTCCCGGTCATCGCCGTCCGGAGGTACACCCGGCAACCACCGCGATGTCGAAGACGCTTCGCACTCCCCTTGAAACCGGCGGCATAAATCAGGAGGCTGTGCTGCCATTCGGGCGCTCTCGCGTCCGCCATCCGTTCAAAGGTCACCAGGTTCTCGATGAACAGCGCCTCGTCGAAGAAGGCGGGAACATCGATCAGCAGCTGTATGGGTGCCTCCCAAAACTGCCCGTGTGTCGCGCCCAGGAGCCGCAGCAGTTCGTCTCTGGCGTCGAGCACCTTCGATCTGCCGTGGAACACACGCGCCGATGCCTCGCGCAACGGCATGGCCGCCCCTGACAGGCACAGCTCGCGGAGTTCATGAAGGCAGCGCGCGGCCTCATCGGTGGGAACCGTTGACAGCGCAGAGAGAGGGCTGCGGCTCAGGTAGTCGATCAGCGACCGCTTCCCACCATCGCTGGAATCGACCCAGTGTTGTTCGAGATGTGCGGCGAGACGGCGCTGCCAGTGATCCGCCAGGCGAGCGAAGCCAGCCCATGCCGCCAAGGCATCGAAATCCATCAACTCCAGCTGTGGCTTGCGATCGACGAAGCCGGCAAACTCCCGTTCAGGGGCCAGGATCAACCGAACCCACCCCGTGCTGCACAACTCTCGCAGCAGCAGTTCCACACGGCCAACGGCCTCTGCATGGACTTGTCCGTGCAATTCGGGCAACTCGCGCTGATCCAGCCTCAGCCGCGTGCTGCGCGGGTCGTTTGAACGCTCAGCCTTGGCGAGCAGCCGGGAGGCGACACGCAAGAGCATCGGATCGCGTGGCGGACCAAGGTCACCGGGCGATCCCGTCGGTTGGAACCAGGCCTCAGTCATCACCGCCTGTCACCGGTCGCGGGATGTCCGAGACGTCAGACGGCGCGTTCCCTCGTTGCATGGCTTCGTGAGCCAGTCGCCCGGATTCCCGGGCTTGCTCCGCGTGCGCTGCCCAGAGCCTGGCCAAGGGCTCACGCTTGAGCGTCTTCTCCTGAACCTCACTGACGAACAACTCGGCGCCATCCCGGGAAGCCAGCACCTTGGAGAAGGTGAACTCCTTGTCGAACTCTGGCTTGACGGCCCCGGACTTTGAAGTCGGCATGGCCACCACCAGCTGCAAGCCCAGGCTCCGCGACAAGAACTGAAGCACGCTGCGGGACCGTGATTCATCCATCTTGGAGAACGCCTCATCCGACAACATCAGGCGCAGCGCCGGTGCGCCGCGGCGATCACGACCGAAGTGCCCGAGCGCGTGTGCCAACACGGCTGAGCGGATGACGTAGAACGGTGTTTCCAGCTCGCCACCCGATCCGGTGCCCCAGGTGGACAGCTTGGTCTGCCCGACAGGGCTGTGCCGGATGATGTCGTAGCGGCGGTAGTTGCGATAGTCAGCAAGTTCCTTCAGGGCACGCTCCGAGGCGCCTTGGTCATTGGCCAGCAACAAGCGACGGATGTCCTGTGCCGTCAGACGGTGCTCGTCACTCAGCCTGGGTGAGTCGAAGATGGATCCGCTGTCCTTCTCCAGACTGTCCACCAATCCTTCCATGGCCTCGAAGAACTCGAACACCTTTTGCAGCCGCGGCACCCAAGCCCATTCCAGCTCGAAGGTGTCGGTGCCGAATCGGATGTTCTTCAACTCCCGGTTGAGCTTCTGCAGCGTGGATGCCCCCTGGCGAACTTCATCGCGCACCTTGAAGCAGAAGCTGGTGGTGAACACCGTGTTGAAGCGGGTCTCGGCATCCCTCAACCTCGTCAGGTTCTCGGCCAGGCCGATGGATCGCTGACGACGAACCTGCTCGTTCACGACCTGTCGCAGGCCGATCACGGGCGGCAGCAAGGCTTCGATGCGGTCGAAGCTCTTGGGCGGGTCGGTGTACAGGAAACGTTCCTGGTCATTTCGAACACCGATCAAATAGGTCTGGACGCAGGAGGACAGCTCGCGCAGCGAGGCAGGCAGACGTTCAGCGAGACTGCTGACCCGCTGGCGCAGCGCATCCAGCGTCACTTCGGGGCTGTCGGCCAGGTCCTTGGCCTCATCCAGCAACTGCGCCTCGGTCGCGAGCTCCGGCGCGCCCTGGACGAAGCGGGTGGCCCAGACCGTGGCATTGGTACGCTCCAACTGCAGGGATGGAATGCGGTCCTGCAGGCTCTTCTCGCGTGCGCCCAGGTCCTTCAGGGTCTTGTTGTTTTCTCCGACCTGCAGAATCTCTGCGTCGTACGCCTTCCTGGACTCCTGGATGCGCGCCTCGATCTGCTGCCTTTGCGTCTCCAGACCTTCGATCGCCGACAGATCCAATGCGGCCAGGGCCTGGGCCGCATGGGCGTACTGCAGCTGACTGGTGAGGACCGCCTCCATCAACGGCGCCAAGGGCGTGAATGCCACACCGTTGAACATGCGCAGGACCAGGTTCAACGAATTCTGCAGCTGCTCGACCTTGCGGATCTCGGCGGTCAGTCGCGACAACTCCTGCTCGCACCAGGCCAGACGCCGCTTTCGCGTCGCCTCACCGAACGCCAGGTCGTGGTCGGAGGCCCGGCAAGAGAACATGCCGTAGCCCCGGCTGCCGATGCCAGCCTCCATCAGACCTTGAGGCGTGCGTGCAAGCTCGTCCTCGGAGTCCACCTTGCGCACCCTGCCGTACTGGGCCAACAGAAAGGCCTTGGCAACGGGGTGCACGCACACCAGCTCGTGCAGCACCGCTCGCGCCTCCGGCGCGCGACCTCGCGTGTCTTCGATCGCTTTGCTGCCTTGCACGACCTTCGGTGAGCGCACGGGAAACCGGCGTTTCACCAGGCGTGTGCAAGGCGCTTCGAATCCCGCCTCCACGATCAAGGCAAAGCGGTCGCCGCCCATGTAGCCCTCGATCGCGTTCTGCCAACTGCTGCCCTCCTTGGGTTCGACGAGTTGCGACAGGATGTGCGGCCGCGCCTGAGGCAGCTCTCGCTCGATCAGGTCGAGCGCTGTGCGCACATCCGGGGGCGCAGGAGGTTTGCCCGCCTGCAGTTGGCGCAATTCAGCGTCGCGCTGCGCCTTGTCATCCGCCAGGGTGGCCAGTTGCTGACCCGCGGTCGTCAAGGCCTTGACGACCGCGCCGGCCAGCGCCTCGTCATGGCCTCGAATCCCGTGCTCCAGCCGGCCAAGATCCCCGTCGAAGCTCTCCAGATCGAAAGCCGGGAACACGGCGTCCAGCCGGGCGTCCTGGCTGAGCGTCGCGAACAGCTCAGGCCAGGGCTTCAGAACGGCCAGGGCCGCCGGTCGAAGTGCGGCCACCGCAGCCTCCAGCGCGGGCGCTTGGGCAAGCGCCAATCCAAGCAGGCGTTCCAGATGCGCCACCATGCTGGCCAGGCCCTTGGCCGCCTGGCCCACGGCAGCCCAGTGGCGGCGGAACTGGTCCTGCAGCGTGCGAACCTCGCTTTCCAAGGCCGACTTGCGCTGCGCCACGTCGCTGGCGGCCAACTTGGCCTTGATGCCATCCAGCTGCTCGGTCAGCTGCGCCTGGCCCTCGCGCAAGCTCTGGAGCCGCTCCTCCAGCAACTGGTTGCGCTTGTGCTGGAACGCCATCTGCCGATGCACGGACTCCAGCTCGGACTCGGCCTCATCCAAAGCACGCATCGAGTGGGCCATGCTGTGCACGACATACCGACGTGAGTCGTCAATGACACGTGCGGCCGCGGCCTCAACCGATTCCAAGCGCTCGATGTTCTGTTGCAGTCGCTCGGCCTCCGCCTTGAGGCCGGCCATCGACCGCATCAGCTCGCGCATCTTGTCCAGGTCCCGACTGAAGTCGTGCGCGTCCAGGATCTCGTCTCGAACCAGGTCGTTGACGTTTCCCAGCTCCTTGTAGGCCATGGCCTTCACGATCGACTTCGCGGCACGGAAGGCTTCAGGCTCCGAGACCGCCGTCTTGCCCATCATGGCGCCGTACAGGTGCGTGAGGTAGCTGCTCTTGTCCTCGAAGCGCTGCACGACCTCGGGGCCCACGCGCAGTTGGTGCTGCAGATGCAGGTAGAGGTCCTTGACCGGCACCGCAACGGGGTGCATGCCCTCCGCCGTGCGCAACAGAAGCTGCTGCAAGTCGAGCGCACGGCGCACGATGAAGAAGAGACTGCGGGACAACACCGCCTTGGCAGCATCTTCGTACGCCTCGACGCCGACCAGAGCGGTCAAGGGCTGGGCCTGCTCCCCCACGCTGTCCGAAGCCTCGAACATCAGCGCGACGTAGCTCGTCGAGCGCTTGCGCAGGAAGACGCCATCGGCCTGCTGGCCGAGCGCGTAGGCGGCCAGGGTTCGGGGCTCCTTGCCACCGCGCCTGCTCTGTGTGGATTCGTCCTGGCCAATGTTGAACTGCACCAGGTGGTGGTGCGCTGCGGTGAGCAGCGTCTGGATCGAGTCCAGCAAGGTCGACTTGCCCGATCCCGACTCGCCCGTCAGCAGCACCGTGTCGGCAAATGGCCACTCCCTAGCCTCCAGCGAACCCCACTGCCAGGTGATGAGCTTGGAGATTTTCATCGTCCGGCCCTCTCGGGGGTATCGGAGGTATCGGGCCGGAGCTCTGCGGACGGCCGACCCTTCGCGCGCCCCGCAGCCGCTTGCGCGGCCAGTGCCAGCGCATCCTCCAGCGCCTCGTCGCTGACGTAGCTCATTACGGGCCGCAGCACGCTCAGCAGCATCTCCATGCTGCCGGCACCTTCACCATCGTTGAAGCGCACGATCCGGTGCTTGCGCAGGTCTCGCAGCAGCGAGAGACGGTCGGCTACCGAAGACGGAAGCTGGTGCGCCAACAGCGATACGACCGACTGGGACAACTCCTCCAGACTGATCACCAGCACTTCATTGATCAGCTCGCGCTTGCCGGTCAGCGCCTCGGTGTACAGGAAGCGCAGAGCAATGGCCGCAGCCACAAAGTCACGCGACAGACGCGCCTTCAGCCGCTTCACGCCTTCCTCGTCACCGTCACCGCCCTCGCCCGGTGGGTAGAGGCGAAAGATCGTCGCATCCGGATCGTGCGTCAGAACGAAGCCGATGGCGGCGAAGTACTCGCGCAGCAGTTGCTCGCACTGTGCGGCGTCGTCATACAGCGCAGACTCGGGGCGGGAATAGTCTCGCCACAAGACGCCCGAGGCCATCAGCCGGCCCGCGAGCTCGGCGAACCGGTCCGCCTTGACGTTGCCTGCGCCTTCGGTCTTCAGGCGCTCTTCGATGACCTGTTGGAGAGATAGCAGCATGTGGGTCCGCCCATCAAGTCTCACCACGGGCCAGCGCCGACAGGTCGGCTTCCAGCTCGAAGTTGTCTGCGGAGAAGTACGGCGTATCGAACACCTCGGCCTTCTTGTGGGCCTTCAGGAAGCGCTTGCCCTCGCTGGAGCGGGCCGCGCCCACAGCATGCATGACGCGCACGGCCTCGAGCGCATTGGTGACCGGCAGTTGGTCAAGGGACACCCGTCCTTCGCGAAGATGGGGCAGCAATCCCGTCAGCACCTCCTGGTCGCTGAAGGCGAATGCTTCGGCCTCGGCCCGGCGCATGGCCGCCTCGATACGACTGGCCTCGTCCACGATCAGGGGAGCGAGCGGGCCGTGTTCGGCCTCGCGGTCGCGCACCGTCCAACGCAACGCGGCGCCGGGCAGTCTCAGCTCGGCCGTACCCAATCGGGTCGCCAGGGCATCCAGGAAATCTTCGCGCTCCGGTTGCGGCTGCTCTTTCAGCAAGCTCATCGCCCGTCCCAGCGGTGATGTCGCGCTGTAGTCCAGGGAGAGCGCTTGCCGCAGCAGGCTGGTGAACCGACGAACATAGTTGTTCATCTCCGAGCGCAGCATGGGCAGCTTCAGGCTGCAGGCCGCCTCGACCAGGCTTTCTATGCGGTCGCAAAGCCACAAAGTGGGGCTACGGAGCTGCACCTGTGTTTCTAGCCACGACGCGCGCTGCAAAAGGTTGGCATCCACGCCCAAACGGGCCACCTCAGGTATCAAACGGATCTGGTCCAGCAGTTCCACGATCTGCCCGCGGTGCCGCTCAGCCGAGTCGGCCACGAGGCGGACGGCATACTCCTTCGCAAAGCGCTTTTCGATGAACTCGTTGAAGTCGCTCCAGGCGATCTTCTGTTCCAACGCCTCGCGCGTCAGGCTCTGGATGAGCAAGCGGAAGTACTCGATGTCGTCCTGCAGGTCTTGCACCACTCGTGCGGCAAAGTCGTAGCCATCGAGCAGTTCGTCCACGTCCTGACTGGACGCAAACGCTGCCAGCGCCTTCTTCGCGGATCGCATGTTTCTCTGGCGGGTGCGGGCGCGTGAGTTGTCAAGGTTGGAAAGAACCTCCGACACCTCCTTGCCGGCCCGGGTCATCTTCAGCGTGGGCTTGAGGTCGATCGGGTCCTTGTAGTCCTCGATCCAGCCATGCTCTTTCAGTTTGCGCAGCAGTTCACCCGCATAAGTGCGCTCTTCCGCAGCCGACACCGTGCGACCTGGCTCGAACACGACGGCCCTGAGGGCGGGATCGGACAAGACCTGGAAGACGATGGTCAACACCAGATCCCGAGTGAGTGTTTCAGAGTAGTCCGCATTCGGGCCCTGCACACGGTCGTACAGACTACGCAACACGGCGGCGCAACATTCGCGATCGGTGTGAGTCAGCGGCCGGAAGAACTGCTCTCGCTTGCCGGTGAAGAATGACGGGGTCATGGCAGGGTCACTTCAACCTCGTCGTCAAGAGGCAACGCTGTGGCCTCGGGCTGCACCAGCCCGGGGTTTCGCGCGGGATGTCTTGGCGCCGAGCAGCCATCGAATCCTGCGCCGGCTGATCGTGCGTCGACAGTTCGCTGGCGTTGCGCAGCATCATGCCCTTGGTGACCTGCAGCCTCGGCTGAAATCGTCTTGTCATCTCCGCACCTTACTGGATGGCGAGATGTTGCATTCCGGACCTGCGACCGCCGGCAAGGAGCAGGTGCTCAGTCCGATGCCCGTGTCGGGCTGCGTGGCTCGCAGCACCTCGGGATAGAGCCCCTGCACGCGGCCGAACAGCCGCGTCAGGCCCAGCAGCGCATCGACATGCGGCGTGGGGATGGCCAGTCGCAGGCCGATCTCGCGCACGGCGCCGACGATGGCATCGAGCTCGATCGGGCGGCCCGCATCCGCGTCCTGCAGCATCGAGGTGCGGAAGGCCCCGAGCCGGGCCGTGACGGCATGGCGGTCCTCCGGCGTCTGGTCGATCGGGCACGCGATGCGCGCGCCGATGGTCTGGGCCTCGGCCATGGCGGCCGAGCAGAAGTCGCGCACCAGCGGATCGGCCAGTACGCGATCGATGGTGGCGCCGGTCAGGGCCGAGACCGGATTCATCGTCAGGTTGCCCCACAGCTTGTACCAGAGGGCACTGCGGATGTCGGTCGACAGCGTGGCCTCGAAGCCGGCATGGGCCAGCAGGTCGACCGTTTGCTGCGCGCGGCCACTGCTGCCGCCGGCCGGCTCGCCGACGATCAGGCCCTGCCCCATCGCATGCTGGACCAGGCCGGGCTCGGGCTGTGCGGTGCTGGCATGCACGACACACCCCAGGACCTGCGCCAGCGGAATCGCACGGGCGATGCGGCCGCCGGGGTCCACGCTGTCCAGCGGCGCATCGGCCAGGGCCGGCACGGCGGCACCGAACCACCAGGGCACGCCGTTCATCGCCGGCAGCACGCGGGTGTGCGGTGCCAGCAGCGGAGCGATGCGTGCGGCCACCTCGCCCAGCGCCTGGCCCTTGACGGCGATGATGACCAGATCCTGCGGACCGAGAGCAGCCGGCTCGTCCGATGCGATGGCGTGCGCCTGGATCAGCTGTCCGCCCATGCGCAGGCGCCAACCGTGCTCGCGCAGCGCGGCCAGCGTCGCACCGCGGGCCAGTGCGCTGACCCGGGCCCGGCCGGCCGCAGCCAGCCGCGTACCGATGAAGCCGCCGATGGCGCCCGCACCGACGATGCACACCCGTGTCTCGCTCATGCCTGGATCCTCAGTCTTGCCGTTGTGGGTGATCGCCGCGCTCAACCGAGCGTGCGGCCGAGAAAGCGCAGCGTGCGGTCCCAGGCCATCTGCGCCCAGGTCGGGTCGTACTGGGTGATCGCGATGCGGTTGCGGCCGGTGGCCGTCTCGTTGGCGAAGGCGTGGTGGGCCATGTAGCGGTGCGGGGTGTAGTCGACACCAGCCTCGGCCAGCCGGGCGTCGAGGGCGTCCACGCTCTCGATCGGGAAGGCGCCGTCCTGCGTCGCCCAGTGGGCCATCACCGGCACCTTCAGTCGGGTGGCGTCCAGGTACTCGAGCGGCGGCAGCCCGTACCAGACCACGCCGGCATCGGCCTCGGGCACGTTGGCCAGCGCCAGCAGCGTCAGCGCGCCGCCCATGCAGAAGCCGGTCACCCCGACCTTGGCGCAACCCTGCGACTTCAGGTGCTGCACGGCGCCACGGATGTCCTGCCCCGCGGCATCGCCGAAGTTCAGGCCGGTCATCAGATGGTGCGCCTCCTCGGCCTCTACCGTGCTCTGGCCACGGTAGAGATCGGGCACGAGGGCGATGTAGCCGGCATCGGCCAGCCGGTCGGCCACGCCTCGGATCTGGTCGTTCAGGCCCCACCACTCCTGGATCACGACGATGCCAGGGCCCTGGCCACTCGCCGGCGTGGCGAGATAGCCCTGGACGGTGGCGCCATCGGGGCGGGTGAACTGGATGGTCTGTCCCATGGGAAGGTCTCCGGTGAAAGCGGGGACCGAGCGTAACGGACCCGCATGTCGGCGTGCAGGCTGGATCGGCCATGCCCTTGATCCCGGCGGGATGCAGCGCCCGCCGCAGGCGGATCCCCCACCCGGAGGCCGACGGCCCGCACAGGCCCTGTTCCGACGGCGGCGCCCGTCAGCACCACCGCACTTTCAAAAGCAGGGTGTGATGGAAAATCCGATAGAGTTCAGGCGCTGGCATGCAGTTCGACCCCCTGGGTGCTGGCCGACCCTTCGCCTTTGCCCATCATGCTTGCGTCCAGGCCCCACACACCGCCCCAGAACGCCGAAAACAAGCCTGAACCCGCGTCATCGGCACCACGCGGGCGCCCGCCGGGCCGCTCGACGCAGGTGATGCACGCCAGCGGACAGCTGGGGCGGCATCACTTCGCCTTTCTGCGCGCCCTGCTGGACGGCATCTCGCTGGAGCGGGCATGGCAGCTCTACATGGCGTTCACCGGCGGACCACAGGACCTGCGCTACTACCGGCACCGCTTGCAGCAGCTGGTGCAGGTGCTCGCCCATGACGGTGCCCGCCCGCCATCCGCTGCAGCCGACGGCGATGCCGAGCGCCTTGCACGAGCCTTGAAACCCTGGCTGACGGGCCGGATGAGCGGCACGGCGCCGCAGAGCGCGCCCCGCGCCGCATCGCCCGCACCAGAGGCCGACACCGCGGCGCCCGGCTCACCGGTCCTGTCCTACGAGGACTGGCGCCTCAGCGTGTGCGACGAAGCCGGCATCGACGACGACTTCTACAGCGAACAGGAGTGGCAGGAGCTGCATGCCGACGCCCT
The DNA here is from genome assembly GCF_038066575.1 of Pseudaquabacterium rugosum. Taxonomy (NCBI): domain Bacteria; kingdom Pseudomonadati; phylum Pseudomonadota; class Betaproteobacteria; order Burkholderiales; family Sphaerotilaceae; genus Pseudaquabacterium; species Pseudaquabacterium rugosum. Next base: position 169,723 of record NZ_JBBUTF010000006.1, read on the forward strand.
GACGCGCGGCGAGGTGCGCAGCCCGCCGATCACGACGAAGGGCACCTCCGGCGTCAGCCTGGCCGAGTTGCAGGCCACGACCACTGCCATCACCCGGCTGCTGCAGCAGGACGAGGCGCTGGGCGTCGCGCCGGGCCAGATCCCCGGCACCCGCCAGCAGGAGCGTCTGCAGGCCCAGAGCGCCGTCGCACGGCTCGAAACAAGGCTGGCCCAGGCGCCACAGGCCACGGACACGACGTCGCGCTGGCTGGTACCGGCGCTGTGCCGCACGCTGCGGCGCGCCGGTATCCGCACATTGGGTGATCTGACACGCCACATCCACCGGCACGGCGTGCACTGGCATCGGCCCGTCACCGGGCTGGGCATCGCACGGGCCCGGACGCTGGGCCGCTGGCTGGCCGACGCGGAGCTGGCGGGCTTGGGGAGCAGGTGCGCGGCCGTGACCGATCGCGCTGCGCGAGGCTCGGCGGGCACGGTCAGGGCCGATGCGGCGCGTGGAATGCAGGCGTCTTTCGAGGGTGCGGTCGGGGTGGGGGCGACGGGCGTGGCGGCCACCACGCGCGCCGTGTTCGACCCCACGATCAGCCCGCGCCTGGACCCCGCCCATGCATCCGTCCAGGCCTGGCTGAGCCGCTACAGCGGCCCGACGCTGCGCGACTACAGCCGCAGCGCGGACCGGCTGATGCGCTGGTGCCTGCAACGGCGTCGCATCCCCCTGGCGCGCCTGCAGCAGGCCGATCTGGACGCCTGGCTCGCCTTCATCGCCGCGCCGGATCCGGGCTGGATCCAAGCCCGACAACGGCCGCGTGAGCATGCCGACTGGCGCCCCTTCCGCGGGCCGCTGAGCCCGGCCAGCCAACGTCAGGAACGCGTCGCGCTGTCCAGCCTGCTGGCCCATCTGCACGGCACCGGCCTGCTGGCACGGCCGCTCGACCTGCAGCCGGCCGGATCCGACGCACTGCCCCCGGCCCGCAGCGACGACAGCCGCAGCCTGGATGCGCGCGACTGGGCCTTCATCCACCAGGTGCTGCAGGAGCGTCCCGACTCGCCCTGGCGCACGCGCCTGGCCCTGCTGCTGGCGCTGGCCGGGCCCGCGGGCCTGCGCCTGTCCGAACTGGCCGTGGCACGGCTGCAGGACCTGCAGCCCGGCCCCGGAGCACCGGCAGGCGGATGCTGGCTGCTGATCGGCGCGCGGCGGGCCACGGCGAACACGGTGAGCATGCCGGCGCGCCAGCGCCGGGTGCCGATCAGCGCCGAGGTGCTGGCCCTGGTGCACCGCCACCACCGCGACATGGACGCTGGCGGCCTGGGCTACGAGCCGGCCCAGTTGCGCGTGCAGGGCCTGCCCGAGCCGGTGGTGCGCTCGCCACAGGCGCTCGCCGGCCCCCACCGCGACGAGACCGTGCTGGACGACTGGCGGCCACTGATCGGCATTCTCAAACGGCCACCACCACGTGCCCGCCGCGATGCGGGCATCGCCCCCGCCCCCCGCTTCGACAGCGAGGACGGGTACGCGCAGGACGACACCGGGCAATCCGACCGCCACGGCGCCCTGGAGCGCTCGGCCTTGTACCAGGCGCTCAAGCGCTTCTTCCGCGACGTGGCACGCCAGGCGGCCGGACGGCCGGGCGCGCCCGATCCGGTGCGCTTTCTGCGCGCCTCCACGCACTGGCTGCGCGGTGCGGAGCAAGCCGCGGGGCCGATCACCGAGCGTTCCCCGTGACGGATCGGCCAATGTGAGGGGATTTGGGGATGTCCGTGGCATCTCCCGATGTGCCTGTTTTTCTGGCGTTCCCCTCGGTGGATGCACGATGTGTGAGGGGATTTGGGGTTCTGAATCGGGCGTTTGCGGCCTCTGGCACGCGCTTTCCACCGTTCAGAGCGGGCGCCGGACCGGCCCTTGCCCTGAAATGTGAGTGGATTTGGGGTTTATCGCGGGCGTTGGAGGGGATTTGGGAATCTTCTGTGGCGTGATCGGAGGGTGGCCCTCCGTTCGCTGACCTTTGCCGAGGGCTGGATTGACTGCCTGCGGTCTTCCGAAACTGTTGACCGGCGTGAGGCTCGGGTCATCAGGGGCTGAAACCGTCTAATCGAGGTGTTCCAGCCCTGGGGGATGCTTGCTGCGTCACGAGGGAATGGGACGCTGGCAACCGGGTTGCCAGTCCGGGGACGTTGAACCGGATGATGGATGGCTTGGCGGCCGGCCATTGCCAATGGCAATGGCACACACCGGTCGTGTGGCGACGTGGATGGCGGCATCCATCGGCGGAGCGTCCACCGATGGCCGCAGAAGGATGTCGCAGCTTCGCTGCGGATCTCGGCCGTCGTCTTCTTCCTCGCGCTGGAGATGAGGCATCGGCCTGTTGTCGGGATTCGGGGCGGGCCGACCGGGGGACATGACGATGCAAAGCTCAACGAACGTTGCATCCTGGCCGATTCAACATGGCTTCGCTTCGACCAAAAGCTCGCCGGCACCAGCCGGATAGGCGGAGAGCGCCGCCTGTTCGGGCGCTCTTGATGTGCAGCACCAGAACCGCTCTCGCCTTCTGCCCGAGGCGGCCCGATGGCAAGCGCCCTTGAATTTCTTTTGACTGGACAAGGCCTTGCCAGCTGATCCGCCCCAGAGAACGCCGCCATCTGCATGCGTACGTGGCTCGGATCGAGATGTGGCGACTGCGGCACGCCTGCTACTTTGTGAAGCGGGAGCACGGGCACTGACGGATTCAGTCACAGCGATGAGCCAACCAGTGCCTGCCACGGAACGCGCTCCAGGGATCGGCGCGATCTCTCGCTCCGTGTTGCCCTGCAGCTGTCGCCTGGCGTCCGTGCGATCCGTCGTTTAAGCGTGGGAAGTTAAACGGCACGACGAATGGGCGTAGCTGGTCAGGAATCCTCGCCGAGGAATCGGGCATCCCCTGAGGGATCAGATCTCAGCAATTGTTGGCTGACGACGCCTAGCGGCCTGTGTCGTGTCCCGCAGGCATGGTCGGGATGACAGTGTTTGCCCGGTTCCGCAGAAGGTGTTGCCCACGTGGTCCGTGGTCCGTGGTCCGTGGTCCGTGGTCCGTGGTCCGCGACCATAAGTGCTTGCTGCGGGAAGAGATTTCCCACTAGCTTCGGCAGTCGCAGAGGTCACCTTCAGGCCATCGCAAGCGATGCATGCCGAACCGTGGCAACCCGGTTGCCACGATGGCGAAGCACCCTGCGAGCTCATCGCTGTGCATCGAGCGGGTTCTCCCTGCGCCACTGGCAACCGGGTTGCCAGGAAGACTGCCGGCACCTCCGGTGCAGCGTCACGCCATCGCTGCCGGGGGTAGCCCAGCCGATGCAAATGCAGACACGACGCCTCTTGCACGCAGGGACTGCCAAGCGGCCGCATCTGTACCTGGACAGCCGCCCATAGATCCGGACCACAGCGCTGCGGACGCAGTCATCGCGCCCAGGTCGTCCGGAGCAAGAATCAGGTTCTGGCAACCCGGTTGCCACCTCTGCACCAAGTGACGATGGTCTCATCACCCTCTCAGACGAGACGTTCCCCGTTGGCAACCCGGTTGCCACCGAACCCCGTGATTCGACCGCCGAACGTTGTGAACCGTCCATCCGCGGACGCACCACCGACGTCCATCGAGATCGAGCGCGGCCCGTACTGAGCGAACCGAGCAGCAGAGCGTCTGCGCCACGCTGGCAGAAGCAGGCCGAATGTGCTCAACGACGGACCTGGCCAAGCTGACCTGATCAGACCCAGTCCAAGGCACGCGCCTGCTGGTCCTTGCCAAGAACCTTCAGCCCCACCCCGCCAAAACATCAGCCGTTCAGCCGCAAGGGCGCTCTGGCAACCGGGTTGCCACAGGATCGGTACTCACTCCAGCCCCCTGTCGCAGACGATCTGCGACCTCGATGCATCGCGGCGTCGCACCTAGCACGCAAGCAACAGAAACGGCTCACGAAACGAGATCCACCACTGCTGGATGAACAGAGGGCCGACTCAGCACAACCGACGACCATTCCGATCGCACACCGACCGCGAAGGCCGTCCCCGTGAACGACATGCCCCGGCGGATGAACCCGTCAAACCGCGGGCACAGCACACAGGTTCGGAAGCACGGCCTACAGACGGACAAGAACGTGGGCTGGCGCGTAGACAGCGACCCCCTGGGGATACCTCTGGGCCGCGGGATCGGAAGCTCGCGCCGAGCGACTCCACGGCCGGAGGAACCCGGCACACCCACAGCAACAGCAACAGCAACAGCCTCGACCATCACCCTGGCTGTCGGCCACACCGCACCACCGAGGCACCACCGAGGCAGCACCGCGGATCACCGAGGATCCGCCAGCTCACGCTTCAAGCCGAGTCTGGCGCCCGGCCTCCCCGGGTCCACGCCAGCCCTCGCCGATCCGGCATCAGGCCGCCGAGGTGTCCTCACCCACTTGCTGCAGCGCACGGACCAGCGCCTGCGCGATGAGTCCGCCGTCCACCGTGCCGACGACACCCGGCTTGAGCTCGATGCTCAGCGCACCGGTGACGGCCTGACTCCAGCGGCCGACGCTGCGGCCGTCGAGCTCCAGCGGCCCGCCGATCGAGGTGCCGATGACGGCGGCGGCCGTCGGCGGTGCCAGCAACGCGCCCACCACCGCCGACGCGGACAAGGTGCGGCTGGCCTGGCGCAGCTTCTCGGCTCGCTTGAGCACGCCCTTGCGGTCGCGCTCCAGCGCCTGGTTGATCTGCCGTGCATGGCGATGCTGGATCTCCAGCGGCGAGGCGAAGCACTCGACGATGGGCTGTGGCAGGTCGGCCACCGCCAGCACATTGGAGACCCAGGTGTGCGAGACGCCGAGCGCCTCGGCCAGCCGCCGGTTCGACGGATAAAGGCTCTCGTCCAGCGCACGGCGGTACATCTGGCCTTGCTCGAAGGGCGACAGATCGGCACGCTCGCGGTTCTCGCGGTCCATCGCCGCGAAAACGTCCGCGTCGCTCATCGGCCCGGAATCGATGACCGCCGTCACCGCGATGCCCAGCTCCAGACAGGCGCGATGGCGACGATGACCGAAGACCACCTCGTACTGCCCCGGCTCGATCGGGTGCGGGCGCACCAGGATGGGCTGCACGTTGCCGCCGGCCTGGGCGATGTCCTGCTTCAGGCTCTCGAATGCCGCGCTGCGGAAGGCGGCATCGTGGCGATTGGCCCAGTGGCCGGGGTGGATGGTCGCCGGGTCGAGCTTGCGGGTGGGCAGCGCGCCCTCGTGCTCGCGCAGGCGCTCACGCAACTTGCCCAGCTCGCCTTCGGCGGCCAGCATCTGGTTGCGGAACTGGGCCATCTGGCCCGGGCCGGTCCGTGGTGCCGGTGAGCCGCCGGGCATGGCGGGGGCGAAGCGGGCGGGCTCGGCCAGCGCGGCCGGCGGCGCGACGAAGCCCGCCGCGGGCGCCGCCGCCGGAGGCAGGTTGACGGGCGTGGCCGTCAGATCGCCGGTCATCGCCAGCAGCTTGTTCTTGATGCTCATCTCTTGCTCCTCTTGCTGGGGGAGACCGCGTCTGGCAACCCGGTTGCCAGCAGTGGCCTGCCCCGACCGGCGATCAACCGCCGGCGGCCACGCGCTTGCGCCAGGTCTCGACGATCGATTCCTCGACCAGGTCGACGAAACGGTCGTAGGCGTCGACCGCCCGCTTGTAGGTCTTGGCCGAGCCGTCGTACTTCTGGACGTCGTACACGGTGGCGAACTCGGCGGCCTTGTTGCTGGTCACCGTGGTCTTCGGAATCTCGACCGGCAGCACATATTCGCCATAGGTGGCCTGGATCCACTGCCGCACCGCCGGCGCAGCGGCATCGACATGGTCGACCCGGCTGAGCAGGATGTGCAGGAAGTCGAAGGTCTTGCGCATGCCCGCTGCCGCATCCTGATGATCGAGGTTGCTGCCCAGATCCGCGAGCAACGACCAGAACTGAGCCGAACTGGCGAAATCCAGGCCGGACGGCGGCACCGGCACCACCAGACCATCGGCCGCCCACAGCCCGTTGATCGTCACATAGGACAGCGACGGCGGCGTGTCCATGATGATGACGTCGTAGAAGTCGCGGATCGGCTCCATCGCCTGATTCAACACGTCCCAGAAACGGGCCTGCGGGTTGTTCATCTGGCGCGCCGGCAGCGCGAACTCGGCACCGAACAGGAAGGGGGCGGCCGCCACCAGATCCAGACCGTCCCAGTAGGTGGAGCGGATGGCCGGCGTGATGTCGTCGCTGGTGCCCTGGCAGATCAGCGAGATGGTCATCTCCTCGCTCACCTCGGCCTCGGGCAGGAGGCCGTGCAGCGTGGTCAACGAGCCCTGCGGATCGATGTCGATGGCCAGCACGCGGTGGCCACGCATGCTCAGGCCCTGGGCCAGCACCATGGCACTGGTCGTCTTGGAGACACCGCCCTTGAAATTGGCCACCGCCACGCAGATCGCGCGCTGGTCGGCCGGGCGCATGCGCTCGTGACGGTAGGTGCGAGCCCACTGACGGGTCTCGGCCAGCGTGAACTCGCGCTTGCCGCCGCTGGGCGTCAGTTGCCCGACCGGCAGATCCCCCTTGGTGACGCGATAGTTGACATGGGCCTTGTCGACGCCGCACAGCGCAGCGACCTGGGCCGTGCTGAACATCGGCGCCAGCTTGCGCGCCTCTGGCGCGAGCAGGCGACCGCGGATCTGCTCGACCATGCTGCCGGCCTTGGTGGCCAGGCCGAGGATGCGCTGCATGTCGATGGCCGAATCGGCCGGATCCGGAGCCGCCGCGGTCGTAGCGGGAACAGGGGCGGGAGGCGTGGCAGCCGGCGCGGACATGGCAACCGGGTTGCCAACGGTTTTCTTCGAGGACGGTGGCATCTTGAAAAACGTCGATGAACGACGATTAGACGGTTCTCGTCGAGTCTACCGTCAAGCATCGAATCAGACAGGAAAAGTGCAGTTCAATGTGGAGAGATTTTGGGGATCCACGGTCGAGCCCTCGCATCAGGCACCGGCCAGATCGGGCGCCAGCGGCTGCAGGTCCGCCATCCTTTGTCCCGAGCGCCCTGACGACGCCCGCCAGAACCCCAAAAGACCTCCAGTTGAGCTCCCGTTCGACGCCGCGGATCGCGCGCGATCGACCAGGATCCCCAAATCCACTCACATCATCCCCAAATCCTCTCACAGAGAACCCCAAAAGCTCTCCGCACAACGGCTCCAGAACCCCATGTCCACACACGGAGATCCCCAAATCCGCTCACCCGGCAACCCATATCCACTCCGGAAAACGAGATCAAACCCTTGTCAGAACTGGACTTTCGGGCCGTTCAACTATTCAACATCCTCAAGTGTTCCTTTCAACTCTTCAACCGCGCGCGGTCGTCGATGAACAAACACATCCCCAAATCCTCTCCGGGACCCGCACAGACCATGCGCGGTGATGGCGCACCGGTGTGGCGCCGACGATGCGTCCACAGGCCTGCGCACCATCGGCAGCGAACGGTGAGTTGACCGTTTCACCGTCGGCCCCTATCGTGTGAGGCCATCCACCTCCCCGATTGCCATCGCCGTGAGCCGGCCGACCCGCACCCGCAAGGCCGCTCCGGCCGCCGCGCCTGTCGATGACCCCTCCGACGCGCCAGCCCAGACTCCCGCCCACGGCCTCATGCCGGAGGCCGGACGCGCCAACCCCCACGGTCTGGCCGCCTTCGAGCCGCGGGACCTGCGCGACCCCCGCCGCGAGGACCAGACCGTCTCCAAGGCGAACGAGGCCATCGCGATCCGCCCCAAACGGGGCAAGCTGACGTTGCTGTCACGCCGCATCTACAACGCACTGCTGTATCACGCACAGCGCAACGGCGTCGAACAGCCCAGCTACACGATCAACCTGTCGGAGCTGATCGGCGACGCGCGCTTCACCTCCAACAACACCGAACTGCTCAAGACCCACATCCGGGACATGCAGGCCACCACCATCGAGTGGCACACCAGCATCGGCGAGCAGCGCCAATGGACCTCGACCCAGTTGTTGGGCACGGTACAGATCCATGAGCGCGGGCGGGGCGTGCCCTGCACCATCACCTGGTCCTATCCGGAGGCCATCCGCGAGCGTCTGGTCAAGCCCGCGCACTACACCAAGGTGTTTCTCGAGATCAGCGCGCAGATGCGCACCTATGCGGCCTCCGTGCTCTACGAGCTGGGCAACCGCTACCTGACCTCACCGGGCCGGCTGACGATGCGCGAGGACCTGGTGTGGTGGGCCTCCGTGCTGACCGGCCGCAGCGACATCGAGACGGTCGACTACCGCATCCTGCGGCGCGACGTGATCAAGAAGGCACTGGTCGAGCTCGACACGCTCAACGACGGCTTCAGCATGGAGGTGGTCGAGCACAAGCGCGGGCGCAAGGTCGAGCAGCTGCAGTTCCGCGTCGTCCCGAAGGCCCAGGCCTCGCTGGCCGGCATGGAGCAGGGCAACCGCAATGTCTTCGACCTGCAGCTGGTCGAGCGCATCGTGGCCCTCGGCCTGCGGCGCACCGATGCGCAGGACCTGTATGCATCGACCGACGAGGGTGCGCTGCGCGCGGCCGTCGAGCATGTGGAGGCCCGCATGCGCAACACCGGCCAGTCACCGCTGGAGTCGCCTCCGGCCTATCTGCGTGACGCGCTGCGCAAGGGCTATGCGGGGCAGGGCGGCCAGGCGGCGTCTTCCGGTGGTGCATCGGCGACGATGGCACAGACGACCTCCGTACGGCCGTCCCATGCACCTCAGATGGCAAGTCAGGCTGCTGGCACAGGCTCATCCACGCAGATTCCGGATGGATCCTCTGCGCGGCCGGCTACGGCTCAGGGTTCCTATCCCGGCACCGTGGCGGGCGCATCCGCTGAGCCGGTCGCTGTCGCCGAGGAGATCCCGTTCCAGGAGAAGCTGCGCCGCCTGCGCGACGACTGGGAGACCAGCCGTGCCCAGGAGGCGCGTGAGCGCTTCGATGCGGTGGACGAGGCGCGTCGTCAGGTGCTGATGCAGCGCTTCACCGACGAGCGTGCCCACGAGCTGCCGGCACCCGTGGCCCGCAGCTGGCACAAGAGCGGGCTGCGCAGCCGCATCGCCATCGGTTCCTTCCACAAGTGGCTGGCGACCGAGTTCTGGCCCGATCCGGTGACCGACGTGCAGCTGCTGGAGTTCGCGCTGCGGCGCAGCCGCTGAGCCCCGCCCTCAGCGGGCCGAGCCCCTACTCTGGCCCGGCACCGCATCCGCGCCCCGCAACAGGCGCAGGCCGTTGGCCACCACCAGCAGGCTGGCGCCCATGTCGGCGAAGACGGCCATCCACATCGTGGCCTGGTCGGCCAGCGCCAGGCCCAGGAAGACGGCCTTGATGCCGAGCGCCAGCGCGATGTTCTGCCACAGCACCGCGTGCAGGCGCCGCGACAGCCGCACCGTGCGTGCGACCTGGCGCAGGTCGTCGTTCATCACCAGCACGTCGGCGGCCTCCATCGCCAGATCGGTGCCGCCGCCGGCCATGCCGAAGCCGAGTGCGGCCGCGCTCAGCGCCGGGCCGTCGTTGATGCCGTCGCCGACCATGGCCGTCGGCGCCCGGGCCTGCAGCGCCTGCACGGCCTGCAGCTTGTCCTGCGGCATGAGGCCGGCGCGCACGTCGTCGATGCCGACCTCGCGCGCCACGGCCTGGGCGCTGGCGGCCTGGTCGCCGGTCAGCATCACGGTGCGGATGCCGAGCGCGGCCAGCTCGGCCACGGCCTGGCGGCTGTCCGGCCGCACGGTGTCGGCCACCGCCAGCACGGCCTGCACCCGGCCGTCGGCCGCCAGCACGGTCAGGCTGCGGCCTTCGGCCTGCCAGGTGCGGTAACGCTCGACCCAGATGGCCTCCTGCGGCCCGCCAGCCGGGTCAGCGGCCGGCGGTGCCTGCGTGTGCGGCTGCTGTTCCTCCACCTCCACCGCTGCCTGTGGCGTCCCCCAGCCCAGCTGCCCCAGCCGCCAGAGCCGGCCGCCGACGCGGCCCTCGACCCCCCGCCCCGGCTCGGCGCGGAAGTCCTCGACCTCGATGTCGACCGGCGGCGCCGTCGCCCCGCCCCGCGCGGCCAGGCCCTGCGCGATTGCGCGCGAGACCGGATGGTCGGAGCGGGCGGCCAGCGCGCGGGCGATGGCCAGCACCGGCGCCGCGTCCGTCGCCACACCCACCAGCTGCGGCCGGCCGGTCGTCAGCGTGCCGGTCTTGTCCAGCGCCACGCACCGCAGGTGCCGGGCCTGCTCCAGGAACTCGCCGCCCTTGACCAGGATGCCGCGGCGGGCGGCGGCCGCCAGCGCGCTGACCACCGTCACCGGCGTCGACAGCACCAGCGCGCAGGGGCAGGCGATGACCAGCAGCACCAGGGCCTTGTAGACGGCCTGCAACGGGCTCAGGCCGGCCAGCAGCGGCCCGCCCAGGGCCACCCCCAGCGCCAGCACGAAGACGGCCGGCGTGTAGCGCGCGGCAAAGCGGTCGATGAAGCGCTGGATCGGCGCCTGGCGCGACTGCGCGTCCTCGACCACCTGGACGATGCGCGCCAGCACCGTCTCGTCGGCCGCGCAACCGACCTCGAACTCCAGCGTGCCCTGCTGGTTGATGGTGCCGGCCCAGACCTCGTCGCCCACGGTCTTGTCGACGGGGATGCTCTCGCCGGTGACCGGCGACTGGTCGACCGCGCTGCGCCCGGCCACCACCCGGCCGTCGAGCGCCAGGCGCTCGCCCGGCCGCACGCGCACGCGGGCGCCGCGCGCCACGCTGGCGGCCGGCTGGGTCTGCCAGCGGCCGTCGGCCTGGCGCACCTCGGCCTGCGGCGGTGCCAGGTCCAGCAGGCCCTGGATGGCCTGGCGGGCCCGTGTGACCGAGCGCGCCTCGATCAGCTCGGCCAGCGTGTAGAGCGCCATCACCATCGCGGCCTCGGGCCACTGGCCGATCAGGAAGGCGCCGGTGACAGCCACGCTCATCAGCGCGCTGATGTCCAGGCGGCCGTGGCGCAGCGCCCGCAGCCCCTTGGCGAAGACCGCCAGCCCCGACAGGCCGATGGCCAGCGCGGCCACCGCCATGCCGGCCGCGCGCCAGGGCAGGGTCTCGGGCGTCAGCAGGTGCAGCAGCTCGGCCCCGGCGGCGATGACGAGGGCGGCCAGGGCCTGCTGCCAGGCACGGCGATCGCGCCGGGCGATGGCGGCGGCGTCCAGGGGCAGGGTGGCCGGGGCGGGCGCAACGGCCTCGCCGTGGGGGTGGGCTGCGTCGTGGTCGTGATGGGCGTGGGCGGGGTGGGCATGACCGTGGTCGTGCCCATGCCCATGCCCATCGTCGTCATGGCCGTGGCAGCCGCAGCCGGAGGAGGGCAAGGCCGAGGCCGCCGCGCCGGGGTGGTCCGTCGGCGCGTGGCCGGCATCCAGCACCTGCACCTGGAAGCCGGCGCCGGTGAGGACCGACAGGATGGTCGCGTGCGCCGATGCCGGCGCATCGACGTCGAGCCGGCGCGCCGGCAGGTCGAAGCGCAGGCGGCCGATGCCGGGCAGCGGCTGCAGCAGGCGCCGGATCTGCCCCTCCTCGACCATGCAGTCCATGGCCGGGATCTGCAGCGGCAGCCGGGTCCGGACCGCTCCGGCAGACGCAGCGCGGCCCATGACCGCGGCTGACGTTCCCGGCCCATCGGCGGCTGACGGGGGATGATCAACGGCATTGGCGTCGATTGGGCGAAGATGAAGATGCGCGTGATCGTGGCCGCAGCAGGCCTCCACGGCATCGCTGGCCTCGACGGATTCGGCCGCCGCAGACGGTGCCGGGCCGGCGGGCGGTGCCGGCGGAGCAGAGACGACAGGGATCGGGAAGGCGCGGCGCATGGGCAGGGTCTCGTGGGCGGTGAGGTCGCCGGAAGGGCGATGCCGCCATTGCAATCCCTGAAGTGGCTACAGGGTCAAGCCCCGCAGGTCACCGACAGCACCGCGGTGCGCCGCCTAGACTGCCCCCATCCCGACCCCGCAGCGAGCCCGCACCCCATGAAGATCGGCGCCCTGGCCGCGGCCTCCGCCACCCCGGTGGAGACCATCCGCTACTACGAACGCGAGGGCCTGCTGCCCGCACCCGCCCGCAGCGAGGGCAACTTCCGCCTGTACGAGGCCCCGCATCTGGAGCGCCTGCAGTTCATCCGCCACTGCCGCGGCCTGGACATGTCGCTCGACGAGATCCGCGTGCTGCTGCGCGTGCGCGACGCGCCCGCCGCCGATTGCGCCGAGGCCAATGCGGTGCTGGACGCCCACATCGGCCACGTCAGCCGGCGCATCGACGAACTGCGCCAGCTCCAGGCCCAGCTGACCGCGCTGCGCCAGCGCTGCGGCCAGGCCAGCGATGCGGCGCATTGCGGCATCCTGGCGGGGTTGAGCGAGGCCCTGCCGGCCGCCGCCGCGACCGGGTCGGTGGCCGCGGTCGATCCGGCCCTGGCACCCGGGCCGGCTTCGGCCGGCGCAGCGGCGGGGTGCGGCCATGAGCGCCACGGCCCGCTGCATGCCGTCCACGGGCACGGCCGACGCGGGGGATGAGGCCGCGCGGCCCGCCCCGGGGGGTGCTCAGTAGCCCAGCCCGTGGCCGAACGGGAACAGCGGCTGCGCCGAGTCGTGCGGCAGATCGGACTTCTGCGCGGCCACGGCCTCCATCGAGCGCGGCAGCTCGACCGGCAGCTTGCCGCGCGGGCTGGCCCGGCCGGTCAGCACGTCGAACAGGGCGGTGTCACTGACGCCGAAGTTGGCCAGCAGGGCGTCCACGCGGTCGACCAACGTCGTCAGCACGGCCGGCCGGTCCATGTAGACGGTGACGATGGTGGGCACCACCGCGGCCGCGGCCTTGATCACCTCGACGTCCGTCTGGCCGTCGGCGAAGGCCAGCGTGCCCTCGTGCTGCAGCAGGCCGAAGACGTGGCCCGGGTGCAGCACCTCGTAGGGCGTGGCGGTGCGCACCAGGGCCACGTCGGCCTCGGCGGGCGTGGCCACCACCGTGTAGCCGTAGCTGCTCGCCACGTCGGCGCTGATGCCGTGCAGCCAGACCTTGCGCACGCTGGCGGCCAGCGGCAGGCGCTGGTTGCGGTTCTGCAGCAGCACGATGGAGCGGCGCTGGGCTTCCAGGGCCTGCGCGTGATGGGCGCTGGTGGCCGCCACGGTGCTGGCCGTCTGCACGTCGACATAAGGGTTCTCGAACAGGCCCTGGCGGAACTTCTGCAGCAGGATGCGGCGCACCGACACGTCGAGCCGGGCCTGCGTCAGTTCACCGGCCTGCACGGCCTCCACCAGAAAGCCGCTCTCCTCCGTGCCGCCGAACTGGTCCATGCCGGCGTCCACGGCCTTGACGAAGCGGGCGCGCCGGCTGAGCGTCTCCACGCCCCAGGACGTGCCGAACGAGGACCAGAACGCGAAGGGGCTCACGCCGGCGGGGGCGCCGTCCACGCAGGGGCCGCTGCAGTCCGACGTGATGCCCCAGTCGCTGAGGATCACGCCGTCGTAGCCGCGTCGCGTGCGCAGCAGATCGGTCAGCAGCGGCTTGTTGAAGCCGCCACCGACGTTCTCCAGCGTCACGCCTTCGACCGTCACCACGCCGTCGGGCATCGAGTAGGTCGGCATCACCGAGCCCACGCCGGCCGCGAAGGCGCCGTCGAAGGCCCTCAGGTGGTTGGCCAGGTTGGCGCCCGGAAAGGTCATCAGCTTGCCGTAGGGGTTGTGGCTGTCCCAGCCATCCTTGGCCGCGCCGTAGCCCCCCCAGTGCTTGACGACGGCGACCACGCCCTCGGCCCCGAGGCCGTCACCGCGCCCCTGGAAGCCCCGCACATAGGCCTGGACCTGTCGGCTGACCACGTCCACATCCTCACCGAAGGTGCCGAAGACCCGGCCCCAGCGGGGCTCGGTGGCCAGATCGGCCATCGGCGACAGCGCGATGTGCAGGCCGACGGCACGGTATTCCTGCCGTGCGATGTCGCCGAAGTTGCGGGTCAGCTCGGCATCGTCGATGGCGGCCAGGCCGAGCGCTTCCGGCCACTGGCTGAAGCCACCGGCCGACACGCTCTGGCCGACGGTGTACTGGAAGTGGTTGCGCGGATCGGTGCTGATCGACACCGGGACCGCCAGCCGCGTGGTCTCGGCCAGGGCCTGCAAGCGGTTGTGCTGGGTGGCCAGCGTCGCCGCGTCCGCGCTCATCCGGGTGATGAAGGTGGTGACCTGGTTGCCGGTCAGCAAGGCACCGGTCGCGGCCAGATCGATGGCCGCACCGCTGCCGTCCAGGATGAGCGTGCCATGCATCATCGTCCCGGCCTTCTCGGCCAGCGTCATGCGCGCGGTCAGGTCGGCGGCCCGTGCGTCGGCGCTCTGGCGCCAGTCCTCGAAGGGTTCCAGGCGGCCGTTGCGGTTGAAGTCCTTGAACTGGTAGCCGTCCTGGCTGATCAGCGGCAGGCTGTCGCGGCCCAGCGTGGCCTGGCGCGGCGCGTCATCGTCGCTGATGCAGGCACCCAGCCACGGTGTCACACCCAGCAGCAGCCCCGCGAGGGCGGTGCGGCGCAGGGGCTGCATGGCGGGGCGCGCCGTGCGCACGGGGTGTCGGCGCGTGGGTCCGGGATGGGCGAGGGTGGGCATGGGTCATCTCCTGTGTCTGTCCGTCAGCTACCGTGACGCCGGCAGCCGATGCAGGCGCATCCTGCCCAGGAGCGCCCACCGGCGTCGTGCCGGCCGGAGCACGGACTTGACCTGCGGGAGCAGAAGCGGCGCTCTTCAGGGTTAACACGGGATGAACGAGCATGAGGATTCGTTAATCCTGCGCTCATGTCTTGTTTCTCTTCCGATGCACCGCCGTCGGTCTCGGTGGTGCTCGGCCGCGTGCTGCGTGACGTCCTGACCGGCCAGGGCATGCCGGTGGCCGAGTTCCAGCGCCGCAGCGGCCTGAGCGCCCATGAGCTGAGCCAGGACGGGCTGCGCCTCGGCCTCGATCGCCATGAGCGGCTGCGCACCCTGCTGCCGTTGATCGATCCGGCCGAGATCGACCGCGCACCGATCGACCGGGACGGGCTCGCGCGCTACTGGCCCGACCTCGCGGCCCTGTGGTTCAACGAGCCGGACGCGGCCCGTGCCGTGCGGGAATGGGTGATGTTCCGGCCCCTGATCGGCAGCATCGATGCGGTCGAGCTGCACGAGCAGCCCGACCAGCTGGTGGTCACCTACCGCCCCGTGTGTGCGGGCGCAGCGGCCCGGCAGAGCGTGATGGCCAACTTCGCCATGCTGCGCGAGCTGTTGCGGGAACACCAGACCGCGGCCGGGACCGGCGCCTTGAGACTGCAGGCCGAGATCGCCGACATCGGGCTGTCGCGGCACCGGCTGGCCGCCCAGCATCAGCTGCAGATGCCGGTGCGGTGCAGCGGCCAGGCCGACGTGCACCGGCTGATCGTGCGCGGGCCGGCGCTGCGGCTGGCCGCCGCGCCCAGCAATCCCTGGCTGGCCGAGCGCAGCCGGGCCCACCTGTCCGCCCGGCTGCGGCAGCTGCTGATGCAGCCGGTGTGCGACGACCTCGCGGCGCGGGTGGAGCAGGTGCTGGCCGCGCGCTGGGATGCCCCTGACGGCCTGTGGCCGGGCGACACCGGCGGATCGGACGCTGCGGAGGTCGACGATGCCGCGGCGCTGCAGCGTGCGGTGGCCCAGGCCCTGGGGCTGTCCCGCTGGACCTTGCGCCGGCAGCTCGACGCCTCAGGTCTGGCATTTGCCGACGTGGTCGAGCGTCTGCGGGGCCGGCGGCTGCAGGCCCTGTTGCCACGCACGGACCTGAGCCTTCTGGACGTGGCCTGGCGGACCGGCTTCCGGTCGGCCAGCGCGTTCAGCCGCTACCACCGGCGCCGCTACGGGGAGGCCCCGTCCCAGCGGCGGCGGAGCCTGGTCGAGGTCTGAGCGCGGCCGCGGGGGCGATCCGCGACGACGTCTCAGCGTGCGCCCAGCGGCTGCACGTACGGCCCGCAACGCTCGATCGCCACGCGCACCGTCTCCTCGGGCGGGCGCTGCCACCAGTCCAGCTCGGAGAAGATCTCCAGCTCGAACGGGCCCGTGTAGCCGATGTCGTCCAGCCAGCCGCGGATGCGCGGGATGTCGACCACGCCGTCGCCCGGCATGCCGCGGTCGCGCAGGTTGCGGGTGTTTGCCAGCCAGTCGCAGTAGTGGAAGCTCAGGATGCGGTCTGGGCCGGCGCGGCGCAGCTCGGCCTCGAACACCGGATCCCACCAGCAGTGGTAGACGTCGGGCACCAGGCCGGCGCCGTCGCCCAGTTCGTCGCACAGGTCGTTGGCGACCTTGATCGAGTTCAGCACGCTGCGGTCGCCGGCATACATCGGGTGCAGCGGCTCCAGGCCCAGCTTCACGCCCACCTGACGTGCGTGTGGCAGCAGCGCGAACAGCGCCTCGCGCACACGGGCCCGTTGGCCGGCGATGTCCTTGCTGTCCGGCGGCATGCCGCCCACCACCATCATCAGGCAGCCGGCCCCGATCTCGGCGGCGGCGTCCAGCAGGCGCTTGTTGGTGTCGATGGCGGCCTGCAGGCTGGCGTTGACCGACACGTTCAGCCATTCGCTGGTGCACAGCGAGGGCACGAACAGGCCCGCCTCGCGCAGGTGGCGGCGGGTGTTGGCCACGCCATAGGCCTCCATGAAATGGCGCCAGACGGCGATGCCGCGCACGCCCTGGCGGGCATAGCCGTCGATCGCCTCGGGCATCGACCACGTGGGCGTGGTGATCTGGTTGATGGCGAACCGGGAAAGGTCGAAGGACATGGGATCGATCGTCGTTCGGAGGGTGGGGCAGGGCAGGGCTGGACGGGTGGCCGCGGTGCTCAGCGGGCGTCCGTGACGAGGTGGCGCAGCGCTTCGGGGAACAGCATGTCGCGCACCGCCGAGTCGTCGCGGCGCAGGACGTCCGCCACTTCGGTCAGGCCGAAATAATCGAGGAACAACGGGGTCTGCAGGATCAGCATGTCGAAGCCCGGCAGCACCGGCAGGCCCTGGACCATGGCCGAACGCAACAGCGGCGTGGGCATGTTCTTCATCAGGATGTCGGCCACCACCATGCCGGGCGCCAGCTTGTCGACGGGCACCGGCACCGGGTCATCGAGCCGCAGGCCCATCGGCGAGCAGTTGATGACGACGTCGAAGCCGGTGGGGTCGTTGTCGGCCTGCGCCTGGGTGGACAGGCCGTAGTGCAGGTGGATGGCCTGGGCCAGCAGGTGGCTGCGGGTGCCGTCGATGTCGAAGATGCCCAGGTGCGCGGCTTCGCCCTCGGCCAGGGCGGTGGCGATCGCGCAGGCCGCACCGCCCGCGCCGATCAGCAGCACGCGGCGGCCGCGGTAGGGCAGCCGGTAGCGGTCCATCGACTGGGCGAAGCCGAAGCCGTCGAACATCTCGCCTTCCAGCTGACCTGAGGCGTTGCGGCGGATGGCGTTGACGGCGTTGGCGGTGCGGGCGCGCTTGGAGCACACGTCCACCAGTTCGGCTGCGGCAGCCTTGTGCGGGATCGACAGCACCATGCCGCGTGTGCTGGGCGACTTGAAGACGGCGCGCACCGTCTCCACCAGGTTGTCCGGCGTGACGTGCAGCGGCACCATCACCGCGTCGACGCCGCACAGCGGCAGCACCGTGTTGAAGATCTCGGGGGTGCGGACCTGGAAGATCGGGTCCGCCACCATGAAGAAGACGCCTGTCTTGCCGGTGATCATGGGGTTCGCAAGGGTTGCAGGGTGAGCTCCGCCCGCGTGGGCCCATGGCGAGCCCACGACCAGCGGGGTTGGGTGTGGCTGAGGAGGGGGGCGGCGCGAAGGCCGCCGGGCCAGGGTCAGCGGCCTTCGCCCCAGGTGTCGCTGAGCATGAAGCCGCCGGCCAGCGGATCGTCGGGGTCGACGCCCATCTGCTCGATGCTGTAGATCCAGGCGCGGCCGGTGATGCGCGGCAGCACGGCCGGCCGGTCACCCACGGTGGTGCGGCCCAGCATCTCCACCGCGAACTCGCTGCCGATGGTGGAGCGCGAGGTCAGCTTGCTGCCGGTCTCCACCAGGTTGCGCGCGGCCAGCGTGGCCAGGTTGGCCGCGCTGCCGGTGCCGCAGGGCGAGCGGTCCACGCGGCCGGGCGGCAGCGTGGTGCAGGTCTGCACGGTGCTGCCGTCCAGCCGGTTGCGGAACATCACGTAGGCCAGCTGGTTGAGTGCCGGTTGGGTGGGGTGGTTCAGCCTGACCTGATCGTTGACCAGGCTGCGCAGTTGGACGCCCAGATCGGCCAGCTGGCGCGCGTTCTCAGGGGCGATGCTCAGGCCCACCTGGTCCACATCGACCAGGGCGTAGTAGACGCCGCCGAAGGCGATGTCGACCTTGATCTCGCCGTGCTTCGGCGTCTGGATGGGAACGTCCAGCGCTTCGACGAAGGCCGGCACCATGTCCAGCGACACGCCCGTGCAGCGGCCGTCCTTGCAGGTGGCGCGCGCGGTCACCAGGCCCGCCGGGGTGTCCAGCACCACGGTGGTCTCGGGTTCCTTCATCTTCACCATGCCCAACTCCAGCAATGCGGTGACCACGCAGATCGAGTTGCTGCCCGACATCGGATGCGCGCGGTCGGACTGCAGCACGATGAAGCCGGCGTCGGCCTCGGGCCGGGTGGGGGCCAGCACCAGGTTGACCGACATCTGCAGGCAGCCGCGCGGCTCCAGCGTGACCAGGCGGCGCAGGCTGTCGTCCACCTCGTTGAGGTGGTTCATCTTGTCGAGCATGGTCTTGCCGGGGATGTCGAGCACGCCACCGGTGATGACCTTGCCGATCTCGCCCTCGCAATGCACGCCCACCAGCTGCAGGGTCTTGTTCCAACGCATGAGTCGCCTTCCTTTGATTCGGGGTTCGTGGTTCGCGTCTGGCGCTCAGTACCGGTAGGCGCTGAAGGCCGAGATGTCCTGGGTGGCGCCGCCGTGCGTGGCCAGCTCGGTGATCAGCCGGCCGGTGGTCGCGCCCAGCGTCAGGCCGAGCTGGCCGTGGCCGACGGCCAGCAGCACGTTGGGCAGGCGGCGGCAGCGGTCGATGATGGGCTTGGTGTCGGGCAGCAGCGGACGGTGGCCGACGCCGAACTCCACGCCCCGGGTGTTGAGCTGCGGCAGCAGGGCCTTGGCCTTGGCCAGGATGATCTCCGCACGCTTGAAGTTGGGCTCGGCATCGTGGCCGGCGAACTCGATCGTGCCGCCGATCTGCAGGCCGCGTGACATCGGCGTGAAGCAGAAGCCGCCCTGGGCGTGGATCACCGAGTGGCGGATGTCCACGCCTGGATCGGGCAGCAGCGCCTGGTAGCCGGCCACGCCCTGCAGCGGCACGTTCAGGCCCAGTTGGCGGAAGAAGCGGCGGGCACCGGCGCCCGCCGCCAGCACCAGCTGATCGGCCGAGAAGGTGGCGCCACCGCTCAGGCGCACACCGCTGGCGCGGCCGCCGTCCTCCAGGATCTGGTGCACGTCGCCGCGCACGCGCTGGCCGCCGGCCGCCTCGAAGCAGCGGGTCATCGCCTGGATGAAGCCTTCGGTGTCGCTGACGAAGCGCCACTGGGGCAGCAGCAGGCCGTGCTGGAAGCGGCCGGCCAGCGCGGGCTCCAGCTCGGCGATCTCGGCCGCCCCCACCGGCTCGCTGGCGAATCCCAGCTCGCGGCGGCGCGCGATGTACGCGTGTTCACGCGCGACGGCCTCGGCGCTGCCGAAGAGGTGCAGCACGGGGCGTTGACCGATCAGGCGGCTGTCGCCGGCGGCTTCGATCAGCGGCGCGTAGTCGGCGAACACATGGCGCGTCAGCGAGGCCAGCGCGGCCGAGATCTCGTGGATGCGCGGCTTGCGTGCGTTCGAGGCGAAGCGCAGGAACCACGGCAGGATGCCGGGCAGCGCGCCCACGCGCATGGCCAGCGGGCCGGTCTGGTCCATCAGCCAGCCGGGCGCGGCCTGGATGATGGCGGGCTTGGACAGCGGGATGATCTCGCCCACCGAGATCTGGCCGCAGCTCCACTTGGCCGTGCTGTCGCCGGGCTCGGCCGGATCGATCATCACCACCGCATGGCCGGCGCGCTGCAGCGACAGCGCGCAGCAGGTGCCGACGATGCCGCCGCCGATCACCAGCATCCGCTGGCGGGTTTGCGTCACGGGAAATCCCGTGCCGGGATCACGCAGGACTGCATTCATCTCAAGACTCCAGACATTCCATCCGAGGGGTCGCCAGGATCAGGGCGACGGCGTGCCTCAACAGGCATAGCGCTTCAGGTAGCGCGACTCGATCAGGGTGACCCCACGTGTCAGCGGGAAGGCGATCAGGAAATAGATCAGGCCCACCGTGGTCAGGAACTCCAGCGGCTTGGCCGTGCTGTTGGAGATGCTCTGGCCGACGAACATCAGGTCGGCCACACCGACCGCCGAGATCAGCGAGCTCTCCTTGAACAGGCTCACGCAGTTCGACAGCAGCGGCGGGACCGAGCGCAGCAGCGCCTGCGGGAAGATCACGTGCAGCATCTTCACGTGCGGCGACAGGCCGAGCGCCACGCAGGCGTCGTGCTGGTCGGACGAGATCGACTTCATCGAGCCACGGAAGGTCTCGCAGGTGATGGCCGCCATGTAGAGCACCAGCGCCAGCACCACCGAGGCGTAGGGCGAGACCTGGATGTCGAACACCGCCGGAAAGCAGAAGTACACCCAGAACAGCTGGATCAGCAGCGGCGTGCCGCGGAAGAACTCGACATAGGCCGTGGTGGCCGTGCGCAGCCAGCCCTTGGGCGACTGTCGCAGCAGGCTCAGCACGAAGCCCGCCAGGCTGCCGAGCACCGCGCAGCTGAGGGTGAAGGCCAGGGTCAGTCCCAGGCCCTTGAGCAGGACGAACCAGTAGGGGATGACGGCCGAGAAATCGACGTGCATGGTGGGCGCTCCTCAGCGTGTCATCGCCGCGTCCTGGCGACGCTCGACGAGATGGGCGATGCGTGCGATCGGCAGCGACACCGCGAAGTAGATGAGCGCCACGACCGAGTAGGTCTCCAGCGGGCGGTAGGCCTCGGTGGCCAGGGTCTTGGCGACGTACATCAGGTCGGCAATGGCGACGATGGCCACCAGCGCGCTCTGCTGCAGCGTGCCGATGCCGTTGGTCATCAGCACCGGCGTGGCGTTGCGCAGCGCCTGCGGCAGCACCACGTGCAGGGTGCGTTGCCAGGGCTTGAGTCCGAGCGCCGTGCTGGCATCCAGATGTTCGCGGGGGACCGCCTGCACGCCGGCCCGGTACGCTTCGGCGTTGAAGGCCGTCAGGTTCAGGCCGAGCGCCAGCACGCCCAGCGGGATGGGGTCGATGAAGACATCGAACACCATCGGGATGCAGTAGAAGAACCAGACGATCTGCAGCAGCGCCGGTGTGCAGCGGAAGAACTCGATGAACAGCTGCGCCGGCCAGCGCAGCAGGGCCCACGGGCTCATCACCGCCAGGCACAGCAGGAAGCCCAGGACCAGGCCCATCACGTTGGCGGCCACCGCCAGCTGGAGGGTGACGCCGAGGCCTTCCAGCAGCCGGGGCGCGCTGTTCTCGAGGAAGCTGAAGTCGAAGGTGTAGCTCATGACATGCGCCTCAGTCGAGATGGAGGACCTTTTCCAGGAACTCGCGGGTGCGCGCTTCCTTCGGGCACTTGAAGATCTGGGCCGGTGGTCCCTGCTCGACCACCTTGCCGGCGGTGCAGAACACCACCCGTGTGGCGATGTCGCGGGCGAAGTGCATGTCGTGGGTGACGATGATCATGGCCATCTTCTGTTCGGCCAGCTGCAGCATCACGTTCTGCACCTCGATCACCATCTCGGGGTCGAGCGCCGAGGTCACCTCGTCGAACAGCATCAGGCTGGGCTCCAGCATGAGGGCACGGGCGATCGCCACGCGCTGCTTCTGGCCACCCGAGAGCTGGCTGGGCCAGGCGTGCAGCTTGTTTTCCAGCCCCAGGCGCGCCAGGTACATGCGGGCACGCTCGGTGGCCTCGGCCTTGCCCAGGCCGCGCACCTTCATCGGCGCCAGGATCAGGTTGCCCAGCACCGACAGGTGCGGAAACAGCGTGTAGTGCTGGAACACCATGCCGATCTGCTTCTGCAGCGGCGCATCGATCTGCTTGCCACCCTGGCCCTCGGGCGAGATGTAGGGCTTGCCCTGGAAGCTGATGTGGCCGCCCTGGATGCTCTCCAGGCCCATCATCACGCGCAGCAGCGAGCTCTTGCCGCTGCCGCTGGGGCCGATCATCACCAGGCGGTCGTCGGCGCGCATGTCCAGGCTCAGCCGGTCCATCACGACGATGTGCTCACCGTAGGACTTCACCACGTCGCGGAACTGGACGAAGTCGCCAGGGGCGGGCGCGGCGGCCGCCGTACTGAGAGGCGTCACGGGGGCAATGCTGAGGCGAGAGGACATGGCGGATGTTTCCTGGGCTGAGAACCGGTCGATCGCGGTGACCTGCGCCTGACGGGGGCTCCTGCACCGCGTCGACGCCGGGCCCTCACCGGGGGGTGTGCGTCGCGCCCTGACGGCGCGGCGCATGCACTCGGTGGAAGGGTCAGGGGCGGCGCGCGGGCATGGGCACCGCAGGGGGCCGATCACGGGAGGCCGGGCCGTGGCGTGGACCGGGTCGGTGTGGCGGGCGGACGGGGCACCGTGCGCTTCGCTGACCGGCTGTTCGCAATCTTCGGGCCAAGCTCGACATTTTGTCGACAGAATCCATTATTGAAGATTGCCGCCCATCCTGCAATGCGCGTTGCCGCCTCTTCCCATGCTCGCTTTCCCTGAAAACCGACGCTGCGAGCCTGATCCAGGCGGGTCGGCGCCGGTCTGGTGCGGCCGTGCGCCACGATGAGGCCCGCTGCGCCATCCGGTGCACCAGAGCGGGTGATTCCGGGCTGCATACGGCAGATGATCGGCATAATGTCGACATCGTTGTCGCATGCAGGAAGCCCTGTCCGAGCCCCTCCGCTCATTCCGGCCGACAGGGCGGTCCGGTGCGCACACGTCATCCGTCAACAAGGGAACAGGCATGGCGAAGCCGGCAGCAGAGGACAGTGGTCAGGACAAGGTCAGGGAGACCAGCGCGACGCGCGTCTACGTGGTGCTCAGGAACGAGATCCTGACGATGAAGCTGCCGCCCGGTGCGGCGCTGGACGAGGCCGGCCTGGCCGAGCGCTTCGACATGTCGCGCTCGCCGATCCGCGAGGCGCTGGCGCGCCTGTCGGCCGAGGGCCTGATCACCACGCTGGCCAACCGCACCACGATGGTCGCGCCGATGGACTTCGCGCGGGTGCCCGAATTCCTCGATGCCCTCGATCTGCTGCAGCGGGTGACCACGCGCCTGGCCGCCCTGCACCGCACGCAGGACGATCTGGTGCGCATCCGGGAGGCGCAGAAGGCCTATGAGCGCGGCATCGCCACCAGCCTGAAGACCGGTGACAGCCTGCCGATGATCGAGATGAACTACGAGTTCCACATGACCATCGCGCGCACCGGACGCAACGCCTATTTCGAGGAGCTCTACCGCCGCCTGCTGGAGGAGGGGCGCCGCATGCTGCACCTGCACTTCGAGTACAAGGCGAGCGAGCCTGACGTCAATGTCCAGGAGATGGCCAGCGACCACACCGAGATCGTGCGCGCCATCGAGATGCGCGATGCCGATCGCGCAGAGCGCTTCGCCCACGAGCATGCCGAGCAGTTCAAGGGGCGCTTCATGGAGTTCCTGGACCGCAACATCACCGCAGGCATTCCGCTCACCTACTCGCCGGGCTCACGCGAGCGCTGACGCGCAGCGCCGGACCCGGCGCCGCGGCCCTCCCGCGGTGATCCTCATGCCGACGGCCCGCCACCCTGCAAGGGGTGGCGGGCCGTTTGTCTTGGGCGACGCGGATCCTGGTCTGCGCCTCGGGGGCGCGGGGTGTCAGCCCGCCGGTTGTGCGGCCGGCTCGCCCAGCTTGCCGCCGAGGGCCCAGTTGGCACGCGGCACCTCGGTGATGACGATCTGGATGTCCTCGGCCGCGCAGCGGGTGATCCGCGCGGTCTCGCGGGTCAGGACGTCGGAGAGCTCCTGCTTCTGGGCGTGGCTGCGGCCGGTCAGCATCTGGACCTGGATGATGGGCATGGCGGGGTGCGGGGCTGGGGGTGAAGGGGCTGGCCCGGTGTGGGCCGGAGTCGCCGACCGATAGGGTCGACTCAATGTCGACAAGCTTATGGGCATCGTGCGTTCACGGTCAAGAAGAGTGACCATGGCTCCTGTACGGATTCGTTGGATGCAGCCAAAAAACCCTTGCAGCAAGGGAGAACCCCGAATCGATGGCCTGTTGACTTGGTCGTTCGTTTGTCGACAATATGTGCAGGCTGATCGGCAAGAACAGGTCCGGGTGGACCGGATGCAGATCTGCGGAGGCGCGGCGCACGGGATGTGCGAGCCGGGCCGGGCCAGCTCTCGCTCCCGGGATGGGCCTGTCAATCGACCGAAGTCGCACGGCGACTCACTGAACGGAACACACACATGGCAAGCGCGCGCATTGGCGTCGACATCGGCGGCACCTTCACCGACCTCGTTCTGCTCGACGACCGCGGTCAGGTCAGCTTCACCAAGGTCTCGTCGACCCCGGCCGCCCCGGAGGAGGCCGTGCTCACCGGCGTGCAGCGCATCCTCGACATGGCCGGCCTGACCACGGCCGATGTGGCCGAGGTGCTGCACGGCACCACGGTGGGCTCGAACACCATGCTGCAGAAGGTGGGCGCCAAGTGCGGCCTGCTCACCACCCAGGGCTTCCGAGACGTGCTGGAGATCGGCCGCGTGCGCACGCCGTCGATGTTCGATCTCACCTGGGACAAGCCCGTGCCGCTGGCCGAGCGCCGCTACCGCATCGAGATCAACGAGCGCGTGAAGGCCGACGGCGAGGTGCTCGTGCCCACCCCGATTGACGAGGTGCTGAAGGCCGGCGAGTTCTTCCGCGCCGAGGGCATCGAATCTGTGGCCATCTGCTTCCTGAACTCGTACAAGAACGGCGCCAATGAGGCGGCCGCGCTGAAGGCCTTTGAAGAGGCCTTCCCCGAGATCAGCGTCACCGCGTCGATCCAGGTGCTGCCCGAGATGCGCGAATACGAGCGCACCTCCACCACCGTGGTCAATGCCTATGTGCTGCCCGCCCTGCGCACCTACCTGACCCGCCTGGAGTCGGGCCTCAAGAGCATTGGCGTGCAGGCGCCGCTGCTGGTGAGCAACTCCAACGGCGGCCTGTCGAGCGCCCGCATGGCGCAGGACGTGCCGGTGTTCTTCATCTCCTCAGGTCGCTCGGCAGGCGTGGTCGGTGCCGGCCGCCTGGGCGAGGCGCAGAACGACAAGGAACTGGTGGTGTTCGACATGGGCGGCACCACGGCCTCGGCCTCGCTGATCCATGAGGGCCAGCTGGCCCGCACCAACGAGTACGAGTTCCGCGCCGGCATCTCCACGCCCAGCCGCTTCATCAAGGCCGGCGGCTACATGATGCGCGTGCCCACGGTGGACGTGGCCGAGGTCGGCAGCGGCGCCGGCTCCATCGCCTGGCTGGACGCCGGCGGCCTGCTCAATGTGGGCCCGGTCTCGGCTGGCGCCTTCCCCGGCCCGGTGTGCTACGGCATCGGCGGCGAGCGCCCCACGGTGACCGATGCCAACGCCGTGCTGGGCTTCCTGCCGCAGAAGCTGGCCGGCGGCACCATGGAACTCAAGATCGACGCCGCCCGCGCCGCCATCGATGCCCAGTTGGCCCGGCCGCTGAAGATCGGCATCGAGGAAGCCGCCGTCGGCATCCGCGAGATCGTCAACGTCAACATGGCCCGCACCATCAAGGCCGTGACGGTGGAACGTGGCGTGGACCCGCGCGACTTCACCCTGGTGGCCTTTGGCGGCTCAGGCCCGGTGCATGCCTGTGACCTGGCCCGCGCACTCGACATGAAGCGCGTGGTGTTCCCGGCCGCACCGGGCGTGTTCACCGCCATGGGCATGCTGGCCGGCGCGGTGGAGCGCTACTTCGTGCGCCCCTCGCTGGACCTGCTGGACACGCTGGACGTGGCCGCGCTGTCGGCCAAGGTGCAAGCCATGCGCGAGGACGCCCGCGCCGCGCTGGCCGACGAAGGCTATTCGGCCGACCGCATCGAGTACCAGTTCCACCTGGACATGCGCTTCAAGGGCCAGGACTACGAGATCCCCGTGCGCCTGCCCGAGGTGGTGGACGCCTCGGCCAAGGAGGCGCTGCGCCAAGGCTTTGTCGCGGCCTACACCGCGATGTACGGCTACGCATCCCAGGATGCGGTGGAGTGCGCCAACCTGCGCCTGCTGGCCCGCGGCATCGCCACCAAGACGCTGGACTTCAAGGACATCCGCAGCACCGCCGCCAAGACCGCCCAGCACCAGCGCGGCACGCGCCGCGTGTACTTCAACCGCCAGAGCGGCTGGGTGGACACGCCGGTGATCTCGCGTGCCCTGCTGGACAACGAGATGAACGGCCCGGTGATCCTGGAGAGCACCGACACCACCATCGTGATCCCGCCGGGCTGGCGCGTCAGCGCCGATGCGCTGGGCTGCGTGATTGCCACCTCGACCGCCACCACCGCCTGAGATTCCCGGAGCTGATCCCATGACCCAACGCACCGTCGATCCCATCACCTTCGCGGTGGTGAAGAACGCCCTCGACACCATCGTCGACGACATGGCCTTCGCGGTGATGCGCACCGCGCGCTCGCCCATCATCCGTGACGTGCTCGACTACTCGGTCACCATGTGCGACGCCAAGGGCCGCATCCTGGCCCAGGCCAAGACCGTGGCCCTGCACCTGGGCGCCGTGCCCGATGCCATCGACGTGATCATCAGCCAATACGCCGCCGGCTGCCGCCCGGGCGACGTGATCATCCTGAACGATCCGTACGAAGGCGGCATGCACCTGCCGGACATCTTCATGTTCAAGCCCATCTTCCATGAAGAGCGGCTGCAGGGCTTCTCGGTGGTCATCGCCCACCATTGCGACGTGGGCGGCCGCGTGCCGGGCTCCAACGCCGCCGACTCGACCGAGATCTTCCAGGAAGGCCTGCGCATTCCGCCCACCAAGCTCTACAGCCGCGGCGAGCCCAACGAGACGCTGATCAACATCATCCGCAAGAACGTGCGCCTGCCCGACCTGGTGCTGGGCGACCTGGATGCGCAGCTGGCCACCTGCAACATCGGCGAGCGCGAGCTGCTGCGCCTGATCAAGCGCTATGGCGAGCAGGACCTGCACCTGTACTTCGACGAGCTGCTGGACTACGGCGAGCGCCTGACCCGCCAGGCCATCGCCGCCTGGCCCGATGGCACCTACAGCTTCACCGACTACATCGACAACGACGGCTTCAGCCCCGAGCCCATCCCCATCCAGTGCGCCATCACCGTCAAGGGTGACCAGCTGAGCGTGGACTTCGTCGGCTCGTCGCCGCAGGTCAAGGGCGCCATCAACTCCACGCTGTCGTTCGTGAAGTCGGCCACCTACCTCAGCGTGCGCTGCGTGCTGCAGGCCGATGTGCCCAACAACGCCGGCGTCTACCGCTGCATCGACATCACCGCGCCCGAAGGCTCCATCCTGAACCCGCGTTTGCCGGCCCCGGTGGCGGCCCGCGCACTCACCGGCTACCGCGTGGTGGACTGCGTGTTCGGCGCGCTGTCCAAGATCACGCCCGACAAGGTGATGGCGGCCGGCGAAGGCGGCAACACCGTGATCGCGCTCAGCGGCTATGCGCCCGGCGCCAGCGAGCCCTTCATCCTGGTGGACATGATCAACGGCTGCTGGGGCGGCCGCGCCAACAAGGACGGCGTGGAAGGCGTGACCAACCCGTCGCAGAACATGTCCAACATGCCCATCGAGACGCTGGAGGCGCGCTACCCCATCCTGATGGAGGAGTACGGCTTCCGCAACGACTCGGGCGGCGCCGGCCGCTACCGCGGCGGCATGGGCCTGGTGCGCCAGTACAAGCTGCTGGCCGACAACGTGGTGGCCCAGGTGCGCTCTGACCGCGCCGACCACGCGCCCTATGGCCTGTTCGGCGGCCAGAACGGTGCGCCGTCGCGCAACGTGCTGAACCCCGCGGCCGAGGCCACCGTGGCGCCCAGCAAGTTCACGATGAACCTGGAGCGCGGCGCCGTCATCCGCCACGAGCAGGCCGGCGGCGGCGGCTACGGCCAGCCGCTGGAACGCGACCTGGACCTGCTGGAAGGTGACCTGCGCAACGGCAAGGTCAGCGCCGCCTTCGCCCAGGCCCGGCACGGTGTGGTGATGGCGGCCGATGGCCGCATCGACCGCGAGGCCACGGCCCGCCGCCGCCAGCAACTGGCGGCCTGAGCGGATCACCGGACGGCCGCGCCAGAGCGGGCGGCCCCACTGCAAGGAACATCATGAGCAACACCCCACGCCTGGCCGTGGTCACGGGCGGCGCCAGCGGCATCGGCGAAGCCGCGGTGCGCCGCCTGGCCGGCGACGGCTGCGCCGTGGTCATCGTCGACCTCAATGACGAACGGGGCACGGCCATCGAGGCCGAGCTCCGCAGTTCGGGCGTCAGCGCCCATTTCCACCGCGTCGACGTGTCACAGGAAGCCGCCGTGGAGGCCTTCGTGGCCGAGGTGCTGACGTGCCACGGCACGCCCGACATCCTGGTCAACTCCGGCGGCATCCTGCAGAACGCGGTGCGCGTGCTGCAGGCCGACGTGAAGGAGGTTGACCGGCTCTACGAGGTCAATGTGCGTGGCACGCTGCTGATGTCCAAGGCCATCGGCCGGGCCATGTGCGAGGCCGGCCGCGGCGCCATCGTCAACCTGTGCTCGCTGACCACCTTCCGCGCCTCGGCGCAGATCGGCTACGCCCTGTCGAAGGTCGGCGTGAAGACGCTGACCGAGGTGATGGCCGCCGAATGCGGCGCCCAGGGCGTGCGCGTCAATGCCGTGGCCCCGGGCTACACGCTGACGCCGGCCATGCAGGCCCGCATCGACAGCGGCCAGCGTGATCCGCAGGCGGTCTACCGCCAGTCGGCGCTGCCGCGCTTCGTGCAGCCGGCCGAGGTGGCCGCCGCCATCGCCTTCCTGTGCTCGGACCAGGCCGCCGCCATCACCGGCGTGGTCCTGCCCATCGACTGTGGCTGGCTGGCGCGTTCGGCCTACCTGGCCTATGCCTCGCAACCGGATTGATCTTCAACATGCCGGCGCACCGGCGGGGAGGGGCATCGTGCAGAGGAGGGGATCAGACCGGTAGCGCAGGGCTCCGGCGTGGAAGCGGTGGGCGCCGACCGGTGCGCACCGATGGTCAGATGAAGTGCTTGTCTTGAAAACATTCCATTGAGGTTCGATCAATGTCCGCAGTTTCGAAGTTCATGCAACGCGCCATCCTCGGCGCTGCCACCGTCACCACCCTGCTGATGGCCACCCAGGTCCAGGCCCAGAACGCCACCACCTGGCAGGACGTGCGCAAGGCCGGCGTCCTGCGCTGTGGCTTCGCCGCCTCGCCGCCCTGGACCATCCACGATCCCAAGACCGATTCCCACGACGGCCTGTTCGCCGACCTGTGCCGCAACTTCGGCGAGAAGGTGCTGAAGGTCAAGGTCGAGTTCGTCAACACCACCTGGGACAACATCGTCGCCGGCCTGCAGTCCAACAAGTGGGACCTGTCGCTGTCGCTGAACGACACGCCCGAGCGCCGCAAGGCGATCTCGTTCTCGCAGGGCGCAGTCGAGTACAGCGTCAACTTCGTCTACAACAAGAAGAACCCGAAGTTCAAGACCGTGCCCAAGAGCCTGGCCGACATCGACAAGCCGGGCGTCACGGTGGCGGTGATGTCGGGCACGGTGCAGGACAAGTCGGCGACCGCGGCACTGAAGAACGCGACCATCATGCGCCTGCCGGGCTTCGACGAGACCCGTCTGGCCCTGATGTCCAAGCGCGCGGACCTGCTGGCGGACGACACCGGCACCAACGCCCTGCTGCTGGCTGCCCAGCCGGACTGGGCGGTCGCGATGAACCCGGAGCCCAAGCTGGCGCCGCAGTGGATCGCCTTCGGCGTGCGCAAGGAGCAGCCCGAGGCCGATGTCGCCCAGTTCAACGCCTATCTGGCCGATCAGCTCAAGAGCGGCGAGGTCGATCGCCTGGTGAAGGCCGCGGTCAAGCTGTCGCTGAAGCAGACCCAGTAAGACGCTGATTCCTCGGGTCAGGCATCTCGCATGCAGCCCGCGCGGGCGCAGACAGGTTCTGCGCCCGCCACGCCTTCCATCGCAACGTTTCCACGACATCCATGGCTGAATTCACCTTCTCCTGCATCGAGGGCCACACCGAAGGCATGCCGGTGCGCATGGTGATCGGCGGCGCGCCCGATCTGGTCGGCGAGACCCTGAACGACCGGCGCCTGCATTTCACCGAACAGTTCGACTGGATGCGACGCTCCCTGGCGCTCGAACCGAGGGGCCACGGCCAGATGTCGGGCACCATGCTGTACCCGCCGCTGAACGACAACGCCGACTTCGCCCTGCTGTTCTGGGAGACCACCGGCAACCTGCCGATGTGCGGCCATGCCACCATCGGCTCGGTCACCTTCGCCATCGAGAGCGGCCTGGTCCAGCCCCGCACGCCCGGCACCGTGGTGGTGGACGTGCCCGCCGGCCAGGTGGTGGCCCGCTACACCCAGACGGCCAAGCGCGTGACATCAGTGCGCTTCACCAACGTGCCCAGCTTCCTGCTGCACAGGGACTTCGAACTGCAGCACCCTCAACTGGGCCGTCTGGTGGTCGACATCGCCTACGGCGGCAACTTCTACCCCATCGTCGAGGTGCAGGAGAACTTCCCCGGCGCCGAGCACTTCAGCACCGCCCAGCTGCTGGACATGGGCCGCACCGTGCAGCGCATCGTCAACGAGACGCTGGACGTGGTGCATCCCGACAACGCCAAGATCCGCGGCGTCAAGCACTGCATGTGGTCCGGCAAGCCCACGGCGGCCGACTCGCATGCCCGCGGCGTGGTCATCTCGGGCGACCAGATCGTCGACCGCTCACCCTGCGGTACCGGCACCTCGGCCCGCGTGGCCCAGCGCCATGCGCGCGGCCTGCTGAAGCCCGGCGAGATCTTCAAGCACGAGAGCATCATCGACAGCTTCTTCATCGGCCGCGTGGAAGACGTGACGCGCCTGAAGAGCGGTCTGGACGCCGTGCTGCCCAGCGTGGAAGGCCGTGCGTGGATCACCGGCCGTGGCGAGCACTACGTGGACGACACGCAGCCGTATGCGCACGGGTTCACGTTGGAGGAGTTCTCGCGCTGACGCGATCGCGGATGGGGCGGGGCGCGCCATCCCCATACCAGGTGCGGCCGCCCGGCGCCGCGCGTCCGGCGGGTGGCCACGCCCCTCATTTCGTCGATCTTGGGCGTGATCGCGCGAGCGGAGCGGCTTCGCCGCTGAGCACCGCTCTCAAGAGCTCACGCATCCAGCGATGCCACCCTGCATTCATGTGCCTGCTGTGGAAGCACGCGGTCGGGGTGTAGGTCGGTGAGGTGATCGGCAGCTCGTGGAGATCCACGCGGGCTGAGTCCGCCAGGCGCATCGCGGCCAGACGAGGCAAGGTGATGAGCAGGTCGGAGTGGCCGACGATGAACGGGGCGGCCATCACGCTGGGCAGTTCAACCGCGACGTCGCGCGTCAATGCCCGGGTGGCCAAGGCCGTATCGATGACGCTGCGCGTGCCTTTCCAGGGCCGGACGACGACATGCCGTTCCCGAAGATACGTCTCCAGGTCCAGCCTGGCGCCGATCCGGGGATGCCCCCTTCTCGCGGCGACGACATAGTCGGCGACAGGGCCCGTCAGGCAGGCCACACCGGCCGACGGCAGCTCCCCATCGTCCGAGAACCCCAGGAAAAAATGGGCGCCGGCCGCCAGGTCATCCAGCGCGTTGCCGCTCAGCGACGGGAGGACCTGGAGCCTGACCCCGGGCGCCAGTCGCTCCACCCGGGCGATCAGCTCTGGCAACAGGGCGAAGCTGGTGAAGTCGGTGGCCGCGAAGACAAAGGTCTGGGCCGAGGAGCCCGGGTCGAACGTTCTCGCATCGCCGATGTGGTCGGTCAGCAGCTGCAAGGCTTGCGCAATGCCGGCGGCCAGCGCCTCGGCCCGTGCCGTCGGGCGCATCACACTTCCATCCCGGACGAACAACTCGTCGCTCAAGGCGCCACGCAGCCGTGTCAGCGCATGACTGAACGCGGAGGCACTCATCGACAGGTCCGCGGCCGCGGTGACCACGCTCCCACACCGGTGGAGGGCCTCGAACACCAGGAGAAGATTGAGGTCCAGCCGGCGAAGATGGGCGTGCATGGTGTGCAGTATGCAATGAAGCAAATGCACGATATGCATGGCGCGCGTTGCGTAGCATGCGCCCGTTCACCACTCACCGGGCGCCCTGGCGCCTCTCGACGATGCCCGATCCGATCCATCGCCTTGCCGTACCCCAGGATGCCGAGCGCTGCTTCGAGATCGAAAGCACGGCCTACGAGGGCGATGAGGCCGCCACCTTGCCCAAGATCCGCAAACGCATTGCCGAGTATCCGGCGGGCTTCCTGGTGATGGAGCTGGATGGCCGGGTCATCGGCTTCATCAACAGCGGATGTGCGGACACCGTTGTCCTGTCCGACGAGGCGTTCAAGGAGCTCGTCGGGCACGATCCCGCGGCGCCGAACGTCGTCATCATGTCGGTCGTCATCGATCCGGCCTTCCAGGGGCGAGGCCATGCCGGCACGTTGATGCGGCACTTCGTCGCCCAGATGCGGCAGGCTGGAAAGAAGACCATCCACCTGATGTGCAAGGAGCGTCACGTCGGGCTGTATGCCCGCCAAGGCTTCCGTTATGTGAAGCCCTCCGACTCCGATCACGGCGGCATGGCATGGCACGACATGGTGATGCCGCTCTGATGCCACGGGTCCATCACCACGGCCCGACCTGCCCGCCGTGTGCGTCCGCGTGGCAGGCCGGGGCGGATCAGGCCGTCTGACCCAGCAACTGCGCCGTCCGCCGCAGCCCCTTGAAGACGGTCGTCGCCACCCGTTCCGGATAGCCGGCAGGCAGTCGGGCGGTGACGGCGGTGATGGCGTGCTCCAGGCTGTTCAGCACGTCCTCGATGACATCCTCCGCACTGTCGCGCTGGAAGAACCGGGCAGCTGTGGCGTTGAAGTGGCGGCGCTGGACGTCCTTGAACCGGTCATGCCGGTTCTTGCCGTGCAGCGCCATGGCCAGCCTGGCCTTGTGCCAGGAGAACTGAGCGGCGCCCTTGCCTTCCACGGGCCAGATCGACATCACGTCGTACAGCGGCGTGAGCGCGTAACGGCCGCGCGGCAGGATGCGCAGGCTGAAGTTCTTGGCGTGGCCGTCCGGGGCCGCCATCATCCAGAACAGCAGCTGCGACTTGAGAAAGGTCTTGAGGTCGGCCTCCGCATTCACCGAGCCGGCGAGCACCCGGGTGATGTCGGCGATGCCGGGCCCGCCATCCGATTCGTACTTGCGGTGCGGCGCCGTGCCGGTGGCCTGGCAGAAGTCCTCCTGCGGAAGCCGCAGCAGCCAGGTGCCGGACGAGTGCAACTGCCGGTCGAAGCGCTCGACCGCGAGCACCTTCTGCCCGCCGAACTGCAGCATGGCGGTCCGGGCCACCGGCAGGCCCAGCTCGCGCAGCAGCTCCATGCACAGCCACTCGTTTTCCACCGAGGAGCCGAAATCAGCCTGGCGCGCGCCGATGAGCCCCATGGGCAGCTTCAGGATGTGCGTGGTGGGCGTGGCGCCGTGGGGGCGCATCCACTGGCCCTGGTGCCACAGCAGCGCCGTCTTTTCCTGCGCACCGGCCAGCGAGAGGCGGAAGTTGTCGTCATCGTCCATCCCCGGGGGCGTGCCTGGGCCTGCGCCCTGGCCGGTTGCCAGCAGCAGCAACGCCTCCACCTCGTTCTCGGTCAGCGCCGCGCCCTCGATGCGCTGCACGTTGATCGGCGACTCGTCAGCCCCCAGGAGCTGGATGGCACCCACGCAATCGCGGCCGACGGCCTGCAGCAGGTCGAAGGCCTCCAGCGTGTCGGTCTTGAACCGGGTGGCCAGGCGCCTGCGGATCGGTTCGCTGTCGGGCAGCAGGTTCTCGAAGTAGTGACTGACCGGAGCACCGCGCAAGGCCTGTGCGCCCGTGAAGGGCAGCGACAGCGACAAGGGCCGCCCGGCATCGGAGGCCATCCACTGCGCGTCATAGACGAACGCCATGTCACCGCGCGCGGGCAGCGTCCAGGTACCCACCCGCTCACCGTTGGCCCAGACGGAGAGTGCACGGGTGCGAGTGGGGCGGCCCATGCTCACCACTCCTGCTTGTCAGTGGTCGGCGAGCCCTCCGCCCCGCCAGCACCATCACCGCGGGCCGCCTGCTCGCCGCCCCGCGGCTGCACCTGCAATTCCATACCCAGCGCGGCCAGAACGGCCAGAAGCTGGTCAACCCGCATCGTGCCCGGATCGGTCTCCAACTCGGACAGGCGGTTCTGGCTGAGGCCCAGCCGGGCGGCCAGATCCTTCTGGCTGAGCTTGGCGGCTTTGCGCGTAGCGCGAAGGACCTGGCCCACCTGGCTGGGCACGGAGAGCAGTTGCTTCATGGCTGGGGCGGCAGAGTGGCACGATCGCCAATGCACGACACATGCATCGTATCGGCTTTGGCGATATCTTGATTTGATCGCCATCAGCGATAAAGACATATTATCGCCCTTGGCGATAATATCCTGACCGCCGCTCAGCCCCGGCCTCACTCAGGGATAGATCCCCCGCTCCGCCCGCGCCATCAGGATGCGCTCACACGCCACGATGAAGGTGGCGGTGCGCAGGCTGACCCGGTGCTGGGCTGCCGTGTTCCAGATGTGCACGAAGGCTTCGCGCATGATCTTTTCCAGGCGGGCGTTGATCTCGTCCTCGGTCCAGAAGAAGCTGGAGAAGTCCTGCACCCACTCGAAGTAGCTCACGGTCACGCCGCCGGCGTTGCAGATCACGTCGGGCACCACCATCACGCCGCGCTCGGCCAGCACGTCGTCTGCACCTGACAGCGTGGGGCCGTTGGCGCCTTCCAGCACCAGCTTGGCGCGGATGCGGCGGGCGCGGGCCTCGTCGATCTGGCCTTCCAGGGCGGCCGGGATCAGGATGTCGACATCGGCGTCCCAGAAGCGCTCGTTGTCCACCCGCTCGGCGCCCGGCAGCTTGGCGTAGCCGGCGATGCCCCCTTCACGCTGCACGATGGCCAGGGCCTGCTCGATGTTGAAGCCCTCGGGCGCAAACACCGTGCCGGTGTGGTCTTGCACGGCCACCACCACGCTGCCGGCATGCGTGAACAGCTCGGCCGCCGTGCCGCCCACATTGCCCAAACCCTGCACGGCCACGCGGGCGCCTACGATGTCCAGGCCGATGCGGCGCGCGGCCTCGGTGCCGGTGACGAACACGCCGCGGCCGGTGGCCTTGACGCGGCCCAGGCTGCCACCCAGATGCACCGGCTTGCCGGTGACCACGCCGGTGGCGGTGGCGCCGGTGTTCATCGAGTAGGTGTCCATCATCCAGGCCATGATCTGCCCGTTGGTGTTCACGTCCGGCGCCGGGATGTCGCGCTGTGGCCCGATGATGACGCCGATCTCGCTGGTGTAGCGGCGGGTCATGCGCTCCAGCTCGCCCTGCGACAACTGCTTGGGATCGACGCGGATGCCGCCCTTGGCGCCGCCGAAGGGCAGGCCCACGGCGGCGGTCTTGATCGTCATCCAGGCCGACAGCGCCATCACCTCGTCGAGCGTGACCTGCGGATGAAAGCGGATGCCGCCCTTACCCGGCCCGCGCGACAGGCTGTGCTGCACGCGATAGCCCTCGAAGTGCCGCACGCTGCCATCGTCCATCTCGATCGGCACGTCGACGATCAGCGTGCGCTTGGGGCGCTTGAGCGAGTCGATCCACTTCGACAGGTGGCCCAGGTACGGTGTGACCCGGTCCACCTGCTTGAGGTAGGTGGACCAGGCGCTGTCGGCGTCTTGGCCCACGTACGACAGCGCATCGGCGGCGGGGAGTTGTTCCATCGTCATGGTGTGTCAGCCTTGCGCGGGCTGGTCCCAGAGGTTCAGGCTCTGGCCGATGCCCTTCTCGCGGGCGGTCTGCAGCACCTCGAAGCCCCAGCTGATGTCGAACACCGACATGCCGCAGGCGATGAAGATCACGCGGTCGCTGGGGCTGGTGCGGCCTTGCTTCACGCCGTTGACCACGTCGCCCAGGCCGGTGGAGTCCTTCAGCGCCGGCAGCTTGCCCGCGTCAATCAGGCGATAGAGCGGACCGCCGATCACGCTGCTGTAGTAGCCGTCCTTGTTGCCGGAGGCGATGGCGTCTTCCACGTAGTTCTCGTGCAGCGGCGTGTGGTCGTAGACGATGCGGCAGTTGGTGAGGAACGCGTCCTCGGGCTGCACCGGGCCCGACACCAGCAGCGTGGCGCCGGGCTTGATCCACTCGTCCTTGAAGGTCAGCGGCTTGCCGCGCGACACGCAGAGGGTGATGACATCCATGTCGCGGAAAGCCGCTTCGGCATCGACCGTGCCGATGGCGGCAATGCCGTGGCTGTCCCGGACCCAGTCAGCAAAGGCGTCGGCCTGCTCCTGGTGCAACGCCAGGCACACCACCTTCTCGATGGCCGGCAGCTGCGTGATGATGGCCTCGAAACAGGCCTTGTTGATCGGGCCGCAGCCCACCACCGACAGGGTCTTGGAGTTCTTGTTGGCCAGGTGCTTGGCCGCGGCACCCGGCACGGCGCCGGTGCGCGCCGCGCTCAGCAGGTTGGCCGACATCAGGGCCAGCGGCGCGCCGGTGTCCTTGTCGTTGAGCATCATGGTCAGGATGGAGCGCGGCAGGCCCTTCGGGATGTTGCCGTGGTTCGACCCGTACCACTTGTTGCCGCACACATCGAAGCGGCCGCCCAGGTAGCCGGGCATGGCGGCAAAGCGGCGGTCGGGGCCGGCCACCGGCATGTTGGGGAACTTCGTTTCCTTGGGGAACACGATGTTCATGCCGTGGCTGTTGTGGTTGGCGCCGCCCATCAGGTAGTCGCCCTTGCCCAGCAGGCTGAAGGTTTCCTCGCACACCTCGACGCAGCGGGCGGCGTCCATCACGCCGGCGGCAATCATGTCGGGCTCGGACAGGTAGGTGAAATCGATCTTGGTGCTCATGGTCTGGGGTCCTCGGTCGTGATGTTGGGGTCGTGGGATCCGTGCCGCGCAGCCCTCAGGCAAAGCGCAACAGCGGCCGGATGTCGTGGAGCCGGCAGCCGGGGTACTGCGCGCTGGCGCGCATCAGGAAATTGAGCTTCTCGATGCGCTCGCCCGAGCGCGGCGCGCCGTTCTTCTGGAACGGCACCTGCAGGCCCACCGAGAGGTCCATCACCACGTCGTCCACCACGCCGCCTGAGCGGCCCGAGGGCACGGCGATCAACTGGTGGCTGTTTGCAAAGGCGTAGGCGTCCAGCGCCTCGGTGATGGTGCCCACCTGGTTGGGCTTGAGCACGAAGCCGTGCACGGCCTTCATCGTGTGCGCCTTCTCCAGGAAGGCCAGCTTCGTGACCGTGAGGTCATCGCCCAGGATCAGCGTGCGCGGGATGGCCTTGACCGCGGTCTGGTAGCCGTCCCAGTCGTTCTCATCCAGCAGGTCTTCGATGAAGACCATGGGGTACTTCTCGGTCAGCTGGCGCGCGTAGTCGATCAGCTGGGCGCTGCTGACGCGCTGGCCCTTGAGCAGGTAGGTGCGCGTGGCGGCGTCGTAGAACTCACTCGATGCGCAGTCCAACGCGAAAGCGACGCGTCCGCTCAGGCCGCATTGATCGATGGCGCGCTGCATCAGGTCCAGCAACACCTCGGGGTCATCCGACGGCGCGGCATAGCCATACGAGCTGGCCACCTCGGGCTTCTTGCCGGTGTGGGCGGTGATCACCTCACTGAGCTTGTGGAAGATGGCCACGGCCATTTCCACCGCGTGGTCCACGGTGTCGGTGCCATAGGGCACGATCAGGAATTCATTGAACGCCTGCGTGTGGCCCGCGTACTTGCCGCCGTTGATGACGTTGAAGCACGGCACCGGCACGGTGGCGATGGGGCCGCCGGCCAGGTGCTCATACAGCGGGATGCGCCGCGCATCGGCCGCCGCGCGAAACACCGCGATGGATGCCGAGTAGATCGCGTTGCCACCCAGGCGGCGCTTGTCGGGCGTGCCGTCCAGCTCGATCATGCGCTGGTCAATGCCGCGCTGGTCAAACACGTTCAGGCCAGTGATGGCCTGGGCGATGTCCTCGTTCACATGGCGCACGGCCTTGTGAACGCTCAGGCCCTGGTAGCTGCTGGGGTCGCCATCGCGCAGCACATAGGCCTCGTGCATGCCCACCGAGGTGCCGGTGGGCGCCGCACCGCGGCCCACCGCGCCGCTGGCGGTGCGCACCACCACCTCCACCGCCGGGCGGCACTTGCAGTCAATGATCTGCTGGGCGCGCACCGAGACGATGGCGTCGTTCTGCGTGGGCGTGCTCACTTGGCGGCCCCTTCCAGCACCGGCACGAGGGCTGGGACATAAAGGATGTTCAGGTCACACAGGTTGGTGCCCGTGTTGCCGGTGAACACCGTGGCGCCTATGGCGTCCAGCGCCTCGAAGCAGCTGTGCTCGCGCAGCGCCTGGTGCAGGTTGATGCCCTTGGCGGTGGCGGCCTTCAGGCTGGTGGAATCGGTGATGCCACCGGCCACGCGGGTGGTGCCGTCGGTGCCCTCGCTGTCGATGGACAGCAGGCAGGCGCCCGGCGCCTTGGCCGCAGCAATGGCAAAGCTGGCCGCCATCTCCTGGCCGGGGCCGCCATGGCCCTTGATGACGGCGTTGTCCTCGATCAGCGTGGTGACCTCGCCCGCGCTCAGCAGCACGCAGGGCGGCTTGATCGGGTTGCCGTAGGCCTGGATCTCGCGCGCCAGTGAGGCCATGAAGGTGCCCGCATCGCGGCTCTCACCTTCCAGGAAGGACGTGAGCACCAGCGCCGGCAGGCCCAGCGCCTCACAGGCCTGCTTGGCATAGCTGCACGAATCGGGCAGCGTGTTCAGCAGGAAGTAGGTGTTGTTGGGAAAGGCCTTGGGCGTCTCGGCCTCTGGGCCGGCGTTGCGCAGGTAGCTCACCACGCGCTGGGGCAGCCGGTCGGCCAGGTTGAAGTTGACGATCACCGCGCGGGCGTCGTCCAGCGTGGTGGCATCGGGGCCGATGGGCGTGCTCTTGTAGGCTGTGTACGGCACACCGATGTCGCCGGTGGCCGGCGTGGCCACCGCGTCGCTGATGCCGATGCCGATCAGCTCGGCGCCCACATCCTGGATGCGCTGGGCCAGCATGCCGCCGTTCAGCGCCGAGATGTGACGGCGCACCGCGTTCACCTCGTAGATGCCGGCGCCGGATTTCAGCAGCACATCGGTGGCGTCAATCTCGTCCTGCAGCGTGATGCCCTCGCGCGGGCAAGACATCAGCGCCGAGCTGCCGCCGCTGATGACCACGATGAACAGGTCTTCAGGCCCCGCCTGCTCGACCACGCGGATGATCTCCTGCGAGGCGCGGTGGCCTTCTGCATTGGGCAGCGGATGGCCGCCCACAAAGACCTCGGTCTTGTTGAAGCGGTCAGACGCCTCAGGGACCTTGACGATGGCGATGCCGCGCGTGAGCCGGTCACCCAGCACATGGTCCACCGCCATGGCCATGTGGTTGCAGGCCTTGCCGGCGCCAAACAGGTAGATGTTGCGCTTCTCGCGCAGGTTCCAGTGGCGCTGGCCGATGTGCAGCACATCGCCTTCCAGCCGCATGATGCTCTTGATGCGTTCGTAGCTGTCCAGCCGCTGCAGCGTGGCGTCAGCGATGTCGAGCACCAGCTGGCGCGAGGCGGCGTGGCCGGCGTCGATGATCTGCGGGGCGTTGCGTATCTTCTTCATGAGGGGACTCCGGTCAGGGGCCGAGGCGCGTGCGGCCGCTCAGGCGGCCGGGTCGATCTCGAACAGGGCCTCGATCTCGACGGCCAGGTTGCGCGGCAGCGAGTTGCAGCCCACGGCCACGCGCACATGGCGGCCGGCCTCGCCCATCACCTGGCCGATCAGGTCGGACGCGCCGTTGATCACCTTCGGATGCTGGTCAAAGTCAGGGGCCGCGTTGACGAAGCCGCCCAGGCGGATGCACGAGCGCAGGCGCTGCAGATCGCCGCCGAGTGCCGCCTTGGCCTGCGCCAGGATGTTGATCGCGCACAGGCGTGCGGCGTCCTGTGCCTGCTCCAGCGTGATGCCGGCGCCCACCTTGCCGGTGTGGAAGTCCTGGCCATTGATGGCCGGCACCTGACCGGAGATGTAGAGGAAGGGGCCGACGATGCGGGCCGGCACGAAGTTGCCGCCCGGCACGGGCGGACGGGGCAGGTCGATGCCGAGCTGGCTCAGCGTCTGTTCGATGGTCATCGGGTGGGCGCGTCTGCGGCCGCGGACAGGGCGCGCATGCCCTGCAGGCCGATCGGTGATTCGGTGACGCCACCGGGGCGGCGTCGCGCTGCGGTGGGACGAAGGTCCTGGCGCGCCGTCATCTTCGCCGATTGTCGACAATTATGTCCAGGGGTCTTTTGCAGAATCGTCGACAATGATGGTCAGGCCGTCGGGGCGCGTCCGTCAGAATCCGTACCGCGCCGCGGGGTCGGTGCGCACAGGAGAGAACTGGATGACGTCGCTGGGAATCGCTCCCGTCAGCAAGAAGCCGATCGAAGCGCAGGCTGCCGATGCCCTGCGCGACGCGATCGTGGAGGGCCGGATCGCGCCGGGCAGCCGCATCACCGAGACCCAGCTGGCCGCCGAGATGGACCTCTCTCGGGCGACGGTGCGCGCGGCGCTGCACCAGCTGCTGCAGGAGGGGCTGACCGTGCTCATCCCCTACACGGGCTGGACCGTCGTCGCGCTGAGTGCCGACGATGTGTGGGAGCTCTACAGCCTGCGTTCGGCGCTGGAGCGGCTGGCCGCCGGCGTGCTGGCCGTCCATCCGCAGGCCCAGCGCCGCCAGCGCTTCGGCGTGGCTTTCGAGGCGCTGGTGCAGGCCTGCGCCCAGGGGCAGGCGGCCCGCATCGCGCAGGCCGACTTCGCGCTGCACAAGGCGCTGATCGACCAGTGCGGCAACGGCCGGCTGCGGACGCAGTACGAGACCATCGAGCGCCAGATCCGCCTGTGCATCGGCTCCAGCGATGCGCTGGTCGAGAGCCCGGCCGCCATCCTGGAGCAGCACCGCCCGCTGGCCGAGGCTGTGCTGGCCGGTGACGCCGCGCGGGCCGCCGAGCTGGCCGAGGCCCACAACCTGACCGAGGGCGCCAAGCTGCGCGAGCACTTCGCCCGCCAGCAGCCGGTGGCCGAGCCGGCGCTGCGGGCCAGCCGCGGCAGCACCCGGCTGCGCAACCAGAAGCGCCGGGCGCCGGCCGCCGCGGTGGGCGACGAGGTGTCCTGAGGCCGCGCGCCGCAGCGCGTCCTCAGACGGTCCAGGCCGCCGGCGCCTCCGCCGTGATGCCGTGGCGGGCGATGGCCGCGGCGCAGTCCTCGGCGCGGGCCTGACCACGCGCGCGCAGCGCGGTCAGTGCCGCCAGCACGATGTGGCCGCGGTCGACCTCGAAGAAGCGGCGCAGCTCGGCGCGGGTGTCGCTGCGGCCGAAGCCGTCGGTGCCGAGGGCGGTGAAGGGCGCGCGCAGGTGCACGCCGCTGAGCTGCGGCCAGGCGCGCACGTAGTCGCTGGCGGCGATCACCGGGGCGTCGCCGTCCAGGCAGCGCGCGAGGTGGCTGCGGCGCGGCTCGGCCGCCGGGTGCAGGCGGTTCCAGCGCTCGGTCTCGCGGGCGTCGCGGTCGAGCTCGGCATGGCTGGTGGCGCTCCAGACCTCGGCCGTCACGCCCCAGTGCGCGGCCAGCTCCTGGCCGGCGGCGATCACCTCACGCAGGATGGCCCCGCTGCCGACGAGGCGCACGCGGGGCGCCTGCGCGGCCATAGTCTCACGCGCCTCAGGATCGGCGTCAGGCCCGTAGGCCGCCCAGCGGTAGAGCCCACGCACCAGATCGGCCTCGCAGCCCGCCGGCAGGCTGGGGTGCTCGTGGCTCTCGTTGACCAGCGTCAGGTAGTGGAAGACGTCCTCCTGGTCCTCCAGCATCTGGCGCATGCCATGGTCGAGGATGACGGCCACCTCACCGGCGAAGCAAGGGTCCCAGGCGCGGCAGTTGGGCACGGCCGCGGCCTGCAGCAGGCTGGAGCCGTCCTGGTGCTGCAGGCCCTCGCCGCCGAGCGTGGTGCGCCCGGCAGTCGCGCCCAGCAGGAAGCCGCGGGCGCGCTGGTCGGCGGCGGCCCAGATCAGGTCGCCGATGCGCTGGAAGCCGAACATCGCGTAGTAGATGTAGAACGGCAGCATCGGCAGCCCGTGCACCGCGTGGCTGGTGGCCGCGGCCGTCCAGCTGCTGATGGCACCGGCCTCGCTGATGCCTTCCTCCAGGATCTGGCCGTCGGTGGCCTCGCGGTAGCTCATCATCGAGCCGATGTCCTCGGGCTCGTAGTGCTGGCCGTTGAAGGCGTAGATGCCGATCTGGCGGAACAGGTTGGCCATGCCGAAGGTGCGCGCCTCGTCGGCCACGATGGGCACGATGCGCGGGCCCAGCACCGGGTCCTTCAGCAAGCCGGTCAGCAGGCGCACGAAGGCCATGGTGGTGCTCATCACCTTGCCCTCGGCCGCGGTGGCGAACTGGCCGTAGCCGGCCAGCGGCGGCACGGGCAGGCGCTCGGTGCCGGC
This sequence comes from Pseudaquabacterium rugosum, assembly GCF_038066575.1. NCBI lineage: Bacteria > Pseudomonadati > Pseudomonadota > Betaproteobacteria > Burkholderiales > Sphaerotilaceae > Pseudaquabacterium > Pseudaquabacterium rugosum. Next base: position 212,597 of record NZ_JBBUTF010000006.1, read on the forward strand.
CGCGCGCTGCGGCACGCTGCCGCCGAGGGCGGCACGGCGCGCGTGCAGATGGCGCATCTCGGGGCTGTCGGCTTCCGGGCGCAGGAAGGCCAGGCCCGCGGCCTGCTCGTCGCTCAGCGGCAGCGCGAAGCGGTCACGGAAGGCCAGCAGGTCCTCGCGTTCGAGCTTCTTCTGCTGGTGCGTGGTCATGCGGCCCTGGCCGGCCTGGCCCATGCCGTAGCCCTTCTTGGTCTGCGCCAGGATCACCACCGGCTGGCCGCGGGTGTGGATGGCCGCGTGGTAGGCGGCGTGGATCTTGACCAGATCATGGCCGCCGCGCTTGAGGCGGTCGATCTGCTCGTCGCTCAGGCCCTCGACGAGGGCGGCCAGCGCCGGATCCTGGCCGAAGAAGTGCTGGCGGTTGTAACGTCCATCCTTGGCGGCAAAGGTCTGCAGCTGGCCATCGACGGTGCGGGCGAAGGCCCGGGCCAGCGCGTCGGTGGTGTCGCGTGCGAACAGCCCGTCCCAGTCCGAGCCCCAGACCAGCTTGATCACCCGCCAGCCCGCACCGGCGAACAGCGTCTCCAGCTCGTCGATGATGCGGCCGTTGCCGCGCACCGGGCCGTCCAGCCGCTGCAGATTGCAGTTGACCACCCACACCAGGTTGTCCAGGCCCTCGCGCGCGGCCAGGGTCAGCGCGCTCATGCTCTCGGGCTCGTCCATCTCGCCGTCGCCGAACACGCCCCAGACCCGGCGCCCGGCCGTCTGCAGCAACCCGCGGTGCTGCAGATAACGCATGAAGCGCGCCTGGTAGATCGAGCTGATCGGCCCCAGCCCCATCGAGCCGGTCGGGAACTGCCAGAAGTCCGGCATCAGCCAGGGATGCGGATAGCTGGACAGGCCGCGCGCGCCCTGGCGCGGGCCGGCCAGCTCCTGCCGGTAGTGGGCCAGATCGGCCTCGCTCAGCCGGCCTTCGAGGAAGGCGCGGGCATAGACCCCGGGCGCCGAGTGCGGCTGGTAGAACACCAGATCGCTGCGCGGTGCCGGCCCGCCGCGGAAGAAGTGGTTGAAGCCGACCTCGAACAGATCGGCCGCACTCGCATAACTGGCGATGTGGCCGCCCAGCTCGCCATGCGCCTGGTTGGCCCGCACCACCATCGCCAGCGCGTTCCAGCGCATCAGCGAGGCCAGGCGCTCCTCCAGCGCCAGATCGCCCGGAAACGGCGGCTGCTGCCCGACCGGGATGGTGTTGACGTAGGGGCTGCCGAGCGCCGGCTGCCAGCCGATGGCCGGGCCGCGCGCCTCGGCGGCCAGCAGGTCCAGCAGCTCGCGCACGCGCTGCGGCCCGGCCGCCGCGCACAGCGAGGCCAGCGCATCGCGCCATTCGGCGGTCTCCTGCGGATCGCTGTCGGGCAGGCGGTGCGGGGCGGGATCGGGCGGGGTCAGGGGGGTGGACAGGTCGGTCATGGCGGGGGCTCCTGAGCGACCACTCTAGGCCGCTGCGTGCGGCAGATTCAGCTGGATGTGCTGGTCTGTTGGAGGTGGTTCGGAATGACGTGCCGTGAATCCGGAGATCGACGGCTGAATCTTCCGCGGACCGGCAGGGCATCCGTCTGCCCCGTGGAAACCCCCGGGCGGCCGCGGCGAAAAAGTACAAGCAAACGGCGAGGACCGATCGGCCCGCGACAGGGCGCTCCACAGAATTCCGTCTCACCGATGAGACCCGCATCGGATCCGACATTTCCAGGAGACATCCATGAATCGCCCTACCGCGATCGCCTGTGTTTGCGCGTTGCTGTCCTGCGGCGCCGCACAGGCCGCCACCGAGATCGTCATCGCCACGGTGAACAACCGGCAGATGATCGAGATGCAGAAGCTCACCCCGGTCTTCGAGAAGGCCAACCCCGAGATCAAGGTGAAGTGGGTGACGCTGGAGGAGACGGTGCTGCGTCAGCGTCTGACGACGGACATCGCCACCCAGGGTGGCCAGTTCGACATCATGACGATCGGCATGTACGAGACCCCGCTGTGGGCCAAGCGCGGCTGGCTCAAGCCCTTCCAGCCGGATGCCGCCTACGACATCGACGACCTGCTGCCCGGCATCCGTGGCGGCATGTCGCACGAGGGCAAGCTGTACTCGGCGCCGTTCTACGGCGAGAGCTCGTTCACCATGTACCGCAGTGATCTGGCCAAGGCCGCCGGCATCACGCTGCCCGAGCAGCCCACCTACCAGGACATCGCGCACTTCGCGGCCAAGGTGCATGACCCGGCCAAGGGCCTCTACGGGATCTGCCTGCGTGGCAAGCCGAGCTGGGGCGAGAACATGGCCTTCCTGACCACGCTGGTCAACGTGCACGGCGGCCAGTGGTTCGACATGGGCTGGAAGCCGCAGGTCGACAGCAAGCCCTGGCATGACGCCATCGGCTTCTATGTCGATCTGATGAAGAAGTACGGCCCGCCCGGAGCCTCGGCCAACGGCTTCAACGAGAACCTGACCCTCATGTCGGCCGGCAAGTGCGGCATGTGGATCGACGCCACCAGCGCGGCCGGCTCGCTGTCGGATCCGAAGTTCAGCAAGGTGGCCGACACGATCGCCTTCGTGCGCGCACCGATCGCCGTCACCCACAAGGGCGCGGGCTTCTCGTGGTCCTGGGGGCTGGCGATCCCCTCCAGCACGAAGAAGGAGGCCGCGGCGCAGAAGTTCATCAACTGGGCCACGTCCAAGGACTACGTGAAGCTGGTGGCCGAGACCGACGGCTGGATCGTGGTGCCCACCGGCAACCGCAAGTCCACCTACGCCTATCCGGAGTTCCAGAAGGTGTCGAAGTTCGGCGCGATGGAGCTCAAGGCGATCGAGGCGGTCGACGTCAGGGATGCCACGCTGCCCAAGTCGCCGTACCAGGGCGTGCAGTTCGCGGCGATTCCCGAGTTCCAGGCCATCGGCACCGAGGTCGGCCAGCAGATCAGCGCGGCCCTGGCCGGCAAGACCCGTGTGGCCGATGCGCTGAAGGCCGGCCAGCGCCTGGCCGAGCGCGAGATGAAGAAGGCCGGCTACACCCGCTGATGAATCGGGCTGCGGGCACCGGCGGCCCGCAGCCGCCGGTCGAGCCGCCGCTTGCCTGCTGCACGCACTCGCCTGCGTGATCCTCCGATGACCCGTCTGCTTCCCCGTGCGCTCATGGCGCCCGCGGTGGTCACGCTCTTCCTGTGGATGATCGTGCCACTGTGCATGACGCTGTACTTCAGCGTCATCCAGTTCAACCTCCTGCAGCCCGACCAGCGTGCGTTCGTCGGTCTGGAGAACTTCCTCTACTTCGCCACCGATCCGTCGTTCACCACGGCGGTGCTCAACACCCTGCTGCTGCTGGGCAGCGTGATCGGGATCACCGTCGTCGGTGGCACCGCGATCGCCTTGCTGACCCACGAGCCGTTCGCCGGCCGCGGCATCGTGCGCGTGCTGCTGATCTCGCCCTTCTTCGTCATGCCCACGGTCAACGCGCTGCTGTGGAAGAACATGATGATGAATCCGATCTACGGCGTGCTGGCCCAGGTGTGGCAGGCCTTCGGTGCCGCCCCGGTCGACTGGCTGACCGACCATCCGCTGGCCTCGGTCGTGGTGATGGTGAGCTGGCAGTGGTTGCCCTTCGCCACGCTGATCCTGATGACCGCGCTGCAGAGCCTGGATCGCGAGCAGATGGAGGCCGCGCGCATGGACGGTGCCCGCTGGCTGCAGCAGCAGCGCCACCTGGTGCTGCCGCACCTGGCACGGCCGATCACGGTGGTGGTGATGATCGAGATGATCTTCCTGCTGAGCGTGTTCGCCGAGATCCACACCACCACCGGCGGCGGGCCGGGTGATGCCAGCACCAACGTGGCCTACCTGATCTTCAAGCAGGCCTTGCTGAAGTTCGATGCCGGCGTGGCCTCGGCCGGAGCGCTGTTCGCGGTGGTGCTGGCCAACATCGCGGCGGTCTTCCTGATCCGCATGGCCGGCAACAGCCTGGAGCGCTGAGGCGAGACGATCATGACCCTGTCCCGAACCCTGATCGTGCTGCACGCCGTGCGCACGCTGGCCGCCTGGGCGGTGGCCCTGCTGCTGTTCTTCCCGCTGGGCTGGATGCTGCTGACGGCCTTCAAGACCGAGCTGCAGGCGATCGCGGTGCCGCCGGTGCTGCTGTTTCCCCCCACGCTGGAGAACTTCCACGAGATCCACGTGCGCAGCGACTACCTGCTGTATGCACGCAACTCGGTGATCACCAGCGTGGCCTCGACGCTGCTGGGCCTGCTGATCGCCGCCCCCGCCGCCTACGCGATGGCCTTCTTCCGCAGCCGCCGGACCCAGGACGTGCTGATGTGGATGCTGTCGACCAAGATGATGCCGGCCGTCGGCGCGCTGGTGCCGGTCTATGTGCTGGCCCAGTCCTCGGGTCTGCTGGACACGCGCACCGGCCTGGTCATCGTCTTCACGCTCAGCAACCTGCCGATCATGGTGTGGATGCTGTATGCCGGTCTGCGCGAGATCCCGCCGGAGATCCTGGAGGCCGCGCGCATGGACGGCGCCACGCTGTGGCAGGAGGCGCGCCGCGTGCTGCTGCCGCTGTCGATGGGCAGTCTGGCCTCGACCAGCCTGCTCTGCCTGGTGCTCAGCTGGAACGAGGCCTTCTGGAGCCTGAACCTGAGCAGTGCCCATGCCGGCACGTTGACCACGCTGATCGCCACCTATTCGAGCCCCGAGGGCCTGTTCTGGGCCCGGCTGTCGGCGGCCTCGCTGCTGGCCATCGCCCCCATCGTCGTCTTCGGCTGGTTCAGCCAGAAGCAGCTGGTGCAGGGACTCACGTTCGGTGCGGTGAAGTAGCCCTCCCCCTACGCGCTTCGCGCGCCAAGGATCAGGCCCTCCCCCCTACGCGCTTCGCGCGCCCCCTCAAGGGGGCACCGCTGGCGGCCCGGCAGAGCCGGTTCCGCGGCGGTCGCTGGCTTCGGTCGGTGGCTGCGCGACGGGTACGTGACTGTCGGCAATGTCTGAATTCAAGAGGTTTTCATCATGGCTTACCTTCAACTAAAGGGTATCGAGAAGTTCTTCGGTGGCCACCGTGCGATCAAGGGCGTGGACCTGACGATCGAGCGCGGCGAGTTCGTCGTCTTCGTCGGGCCGTCGGGCTGCGGCAAGTCCACGCTGCTGCGGCTGATCGCGGGGCTGGAGTCGACCGACGGCGGCTCGTTGGTGCTCGATGCACGCGACATCACCCAGGCGCCGTCGTCCAAGCGCGATCTGGCGATGGTGTTCCAGAGCTATGCGCTGTACCCGCACATGAGCGTCCACCAGAACATGAGCTTCGCGCTGCAGCTGGCCAAGGAGGACCCGGCCATCGTGCGGCAGAAGGTCGAGCGCGCCGCGTCCATCCTCAACCTCGGCAGCTACCTGGAGCGCACGCCGCGGGCCCTGTCCGGCGGCCAGCGCCAGCGGGTGGCCATCGGCCGCGCCATCGTGCGGGCGCCCAAGGTCTTCCTGTTCGACGAACCGCTGTCCAACCTGGATGCCGCGCTGCGCGGCCAGACCCGGGTCGAGATCGCCAAGCTGCACCGCGAGCTGGGCGCCACCACGATCTACGTCACCCACGACCAGGTCGAGGCGATGACGCTGGCCGACCGCATCGTCGTGCTGCGTGACGGTCAGATCGAGCAGGTGGGCTCGCCGCTGGAGCTCTATGACCGCCCGGCCAACCAGTTCGTCGCCCAGTTCATCGGCTCGCCGCAGATGAACGTGGTGGCGGCCGACCAGTGGGCCGCCGTCTGGCGCCCGCAGGCTCCGGCCGCGGCCCGCGACGGCGCGATGGGCCTGCGCCCCGAAGCGGTGTCCGTCGTCGCCCCCGGCCTGCATCCGGTCGAGGCCCGCATCGAGCTGGTCGAGGCGCTGGGCGCCGAGACGCTGATCTATGCCCGCACCGTCGATGGCGCCGCGCTGGTCGCCCGCCAGAGCGCGCGCTGCGCCTGGCATGCCGGCGATGCCGTGTCGCTGAGCGTCGACCTGGCCCAGGCGCACTGGTTCGATGCGGCCGGCCGCACCGTGCGGACCGTCCACTGATCCCCTGTCCCATCCCCTTGCCCACAGGACCCGCCCCATGTCCGATCTGAGCCCTGCCGCCGTTCCGGCGGCCCCTTCCTTCGACCGCCTGCGCGGCCACCATGCGCTGCTGACCGGCGTGGCCGGTGGCATCGGCCTGTCGGTGCTGGCCGCCTATCTGCGTGAAGGCGCGTGCTGTAGCGCGGCGGATCTGGGCCGCCAGCCCTCTGCCGGTCTGCAGGCCCTGCTGGCGCAGTACCCCGCGCAGCTGCACTACCTGCCCACCGATGTCACCCGTCAGGACAGCATCGACGCGCTGGTGGTCGCGGCCCGTGCGCGCTTCGGCGCCGTGACCGTGCTGTTCAACAACGCCGCCACCTTCACCGCCGGTCCGCTGCTGGAGCAGACGCGCGAGGACTACGACCGGGTCTTCGACGTCAACGTGAGGGGCCTGTTCTTCGTCATGCAGGCCGTGCTGCGCCAGATGGTGGCCGATGGCGTGAAGGGCCGTGTCATCAACATGGCCTCGCAGGCCGGCCGCCGGGGCGAGGCGCTGGTGGCCCACTACTGCGCCACCAAGGCCGCCGTCATCAGCTACACCCAGAGCGCGGCGCTGGCGATGGCGCCGCACGGCATCCGCGTCAACGGCATCGCGCCGGGCGTGATCGACACGCCGATGTGGACCCAGGTCGACGCACTGTTCGCGCGACATGAGGGGCTGGCCCTCGGCGAGAAGAAGCGCCAGGTGGGGATGGCCGTGCCACTGGGCCGCATGGGCGACCCGGCCGATCTGGACGGCGCCGCGGTCTTCCTGGCCAGCGAAGAATCCCGCTACATCACCGCCCAGACGCTCAATGTCGACGGCGGCAACTGGATGAGCTGACCGCGGCCGGAGCCAGACACCCATGCCACGCATCCTCACCCTCGGCGAGATCGTCGTCGAGATCATGGCCCGCGACGTCGGCCAGAGCCTGGGCGCGCCCGGCGTGCTGCTCGGCCCCTATCCGAGCGGCGCCCCGGCCATCTTCATCGACCAGGTCGCCCGGCTGGGCGTGCCGGCGGCCCTCGTCGGCTGCGTCGGCGATGATGCCTTCGGTCGCCTGGTCACCGCGCGCCTGGCGGCCGACGGCGTCGATGTCTCGGCCGTGGCCGTGCTGCCCGACGCGACCACCGGCGCGGCCTTCGTCACCTACCGCGGCGATGGGGGCCGGGACTTCGTCTTCCACATCGCCGACAGTGCCAGCGGCCGGCTGGGGGCGGCCCAGCTGAGCCCGCAGGCGCTGCAGGGCTGCACCCATCTGCACGTGATGGGCTCGTCGCTGTTCGCGCCCGGCATCGTCGAGGCCGCGCTGCGCGCCGTCGCCCAGGTGCGCGCGGCCGGCGGCACGGTGTCCTTCGATCCCAACCTGCGCCAGGAGATGCTCGCGCGAGCCGGCCTGAAGGCGGCGCTGCGCCAGGTACTGGCCCAGACCGACATCTTCCTGCCCAGCGGCGATGAGCTGACGCTGCTGGTCGATGCCGAGGACGAGGCCACCGCACTGCAGCGCCTGCAGGCGCTGGGCGTGCGCGAGGTGGTGATCAAGCGCGGCGCGGCGGGCGCCAGTTGCATCCACGCGGGTGGCCGCAGCGATGTCGCGCCGCTGGCGGTCGAGGAGATCGACCCGACCGGCGCCGGCGACTGCTTCGGCGGCGCCTACGTGGCCTGCCGACTGCTCGGCCATCCGCCCGAAGAGGCGCTGCGCTGGGCGAATGCGGCGGGCGCGCGCGCCGTCACCCGGCGCGGCCCGATGGAGGGCGCATCGACCTTCACCGAACTGGCGGCCCTGCTGGGCCGCGTGCCGGCCCCCGCGGCCGCCCCTCAGGAGTGCCGCCCATGAGCGCCGATGCCTTCTGGTCCGATCTCATCCAGCGCCGCGCCAGCGGGCGTGCGCGCGGCATCTGGTCGGTCTGTTCCGCCCATCCGCTGGTCATCGAGGCGGCGCTGCGCCAGGCGCTGGCCGACGGCGGTCCGGCGCTGATCGAGGCCACCTGCAACCAGGTCAACCCGCAGGGCGGCTACACCGGCCTGCAACCGGCCGATTTCGTCGGCTTCGTGCGTGGCATCGCCGGGGCGGTGGGCTTTCCGGTCGAGCGCCTGATCCTCGGCGGCGACCACCTGGGGCCCAATCCCTGGCGCGACCGCCCCGCCGCCGAGGCCATGGCCCTGGCCGACGCCATGGTGCAGGCCTATGCCGAGGCCGGCTTCACCAAGCTGCACCTGGACGCCAGCATGGCCTGCGCGGACGACCCGCCCGTGGTGCCCGACACGGTGATCGCCGAGCGGGCGGCCCGCCTGTGCGCCGCGGCCGAGCGGGTGGCGCCGGGCCGTTGCGTCTACGTCGTCGGCACCGAGGTGCCGGTGCCCGGCGGTGCCGCGGAGTCGCTGGACCACCTGCAGGTCACCACGCCGGCCTCCGCCCGCCGCACGCTGGACCTGCACCGCACTGCCTGGACGGCGCGCGGACTGGACGCCGCCTGGCCGCGCGTCATCGCGCTGGTGGTGCAGCCCGGCGTGGAGTTCGACCACACCCGCATCATCGACTACCGGCCCGAAGCCGCGCAGGCGCTCTCGGCCTGCCTGCCGGATCTGGGCGCGCATGTGTTCGAGGCCCATTCGACCGACTACCAGACGCCGGCGGCACTCGCCCGCCTGGTGCGCGACGGCTTCGCCATCCTGAAGGTGGGCCCGGGGCTGACCTTCGCGCTGCGCGAGGCGCTGTACGCGCTGGAGCTGATCGAGCGGGAACTGCTGCCGCCGGCCCTGTGCAGCCAGCTGCGCCTGAGCGTCGAGCGTGACATGCTGCTGGCGCCGGACGACTGGGCGCGCTACTACGCCGGCGATGCGCCGCAGCAGCAGGTGCTGCGGGCCTTCAGCTACAGCGACCGCGTGCGATATTACTGGGGCAAGCCCGCCATCGCCGCCGCCCAGGCGCGGCTGCTGGCCAACCTGGAGGGCCGCGACATGCCCGAGAACCTCGTCAGCCAGTACCTGCCGCAGCAGTATGACGCCCATCGTCAGGGGCTGATCGCCCTCGCGGCCCGGGCGCTGCTGCTGGACAAGGTGCAGGCCGCCCTGCGTCCCTATGCGCGGGCCTGCGGGGCCGGCGCGGACGGTGAGGCCTGACGGCCGCGGCCCCATGGCCGCTGACGCGGTGCCGGGCGACCCGGTGCGCGACGCCCGGCCTGGTGCCGTGCCCGCCGCGGTGCGGCCGCGCCGGCGCACCCACGCGCCGGCGCTGGAGAACGATGCCGAGCGGGCGCTCTTCCCCGGTTTCGAGCCGACCTCGACCTGCGGCATCGTGCGCTGCCTGGCCCACGGCTTCCCGACGCTGCTCAACCGCTGGCACTACCACCCCGAGTACGAGCTGCACCTGATCGTCGCCACCCGCGGCCGGGCCTTCGTCGGTGACCACGTCGGCGCCTACGAGCCCGGCCACCTGGTGCTGTGCGGACCCGGGCTGCCGCACAACTGGCTGGTCGACGACCTGCCGCCCGGCGGCATCGACGCCCCCATCCACCGCGTGCTGCAGTTCCGTGACGAGCCGCTGCGCGAGGCGGCGCGCGCGCTGGATGCCGTCGAGGAGATCTTCCCGATGCTCGATCGGGCCCGCCACGGCATCGAGTTCTTCGGCCTGGCGGCCCAGGCCGAGGCCCGCTTCGAGGCCATCCGCGCCAGCCACGGGCTGCAGCGTGTCGCGCTCTTCCTGGGCTGGCTGGCCGAGCTGGGCCGCTGCACCGACCATCGCCTGCTGTCGGCCGCCGCCGTCCAGGGCCAGGCCGATGCCGGCACCCGCCAGGCCTCGGAGATGATCGCCTTCGTCGCCCGCCACGCCTTCGATGACCTGTCGCTGCAGGACGCCGCCGGGCGCTTCGGCATGAGCGCCAAGTACTTCTCCAAGCGCTTCCGTCAGGTCACCGGCAACGCCTTCATCGACTTCGTCGTGCGCCTGCGCATCGAGCAGGCCGCGCGCCTGCTGGCCGAGACCGACCAGTACGTGGCCGGCATCTGTCTGGCCGTGGGCTTCAACAACGTGGCCAACTTCAACCGGCACTTCATGCGCCTCAAGGGCATGACGCCGACGGCCTTCCGGCGGCAGGCGGGGGACCGGTTCGGCGATGACTTCCTGGGCCGGGCTTGAGCCGCTGCGGCTCAGCCGATCGCCACCCCCAGCCCCTCCACCAGCTGCCGCGCCACCGTCGCCGAGGTGATGTTGGTGAAGCCGGCCAGCAGTGCCGGCGGCCCCGTGCCCTGGCCGCGCCAGGCCGACAGCGGCAGCACCCCCAGGCCCGCGGCCTGGGCACGGCGGGCGCAGGCCCGGTCATCGCTGCCGGCGGGCAGCTCGATCAGCAGGTGCATGCCGCCGTCGCCCAGCACCGTGCGCACGCCCCGCGGGGCGAGGGGGGCGAGGGCCTCGGCCAGCCAGGCGCGGCGCTGGGCGTAGAGCGTGCGCATCCGGCGCACGTGGCGGCCGAGGTGGCCCTGCTCGATGAAGTCGGCGACCACCGCCTGTGTCAGCGACGGGCAGCCGCCGTGGGCCGTCGTGCGGGCCGCGGCCTCGAAGGCGGGCACGCAGGCCGGTGGCACCACCACGTAGGCCAGGCGCAGCCCCGGGAACAGCACCTTGCTGAAGGTGCCGGCATGGATGACGCGGCCGTCGCGGTCCAGGCTCTTGAGGGCCGGCAGCGGCGGTCCGCGGAAGTGGTATTCGCCGTCGTAGTCGTCCTCGACGATCCAGGGGCCGTCGTGCGCCGCCCAGTCCAGCAGCGCCCGGCGGCGCGCCAGCGTCAGCGCCATGCCGCCCGGGCTCTGGTGGGTGGGCGTGACCACCACCAGCCGGGCCCCGGGCGCCTGCTGCCGCACCGGCCCGACCTGCAGCCCTTCGCCGTCCACCGGCGCGTGCACCACCTGCAGCCCCAGCCGGCCGAGCAGGCGCGGGGTCGGCGGAAAGCCCGGGCACTCCACCACGGCGGTGTCGCCGGCGCGCAGCAGGGCGGCCACCGTCAGCGCCAGTCCGGCCTCGTAGCCCGGCACGATGAACACCTGCCCGGCCTGCGCCGCCACCCCGCGTGCGCGGTGCAGGTGCACCGCGATCGCCTCGCGCAGGCGCGGCAGGCCGGCCGGCTCCGGCTTGAGCAGCGCGGCCGTGCCCATGGCGCGGGCCTGGCGGCCCACCAGCCGGCTCCACAGCTTGCGGGGAAAGGCGTCCAGCGCGGGCAGGCCCATGCGCAGCGCGGGCGGATGCGGGGCGTCGAGGTCGAGCAGCGGATCCGCGTCCGGGGCCGCCGACGGGCTCGCCCGCAGGGCCTGGGTCCTGGCGGGGGCGGAGCCGGTCGTCACGGCGGCGACGAAGGTGCCCGCCGGCCCGCGCGCCTCCAGCAGGCCTTCGCCCACCAGCCGGTCGTAGGCCGCCTGCACCGTGCCGCGGGCCACGCCCAGCTCCGTGGCCAGCGTGCGCAGCGAGGGCACGCGCGCGCCCGCCGGCAGGCGTCCGCTGGTGATCAGGGCGGTGAAGCGCGCGACGATCTGCGCCTGCAGCGGCGTGCGGGCCGGCGCATCGAGCGGCCGCGAGGTCGCCGGTCTGTCGGGGGGGACGGAAGCCATCGGGTCGGATGTCCAGCAGCGGATGGACCAGTGCGTTCTTCGAAAACTGTGTCTGTCGCGTCCGGCGGGCGGCGACCAGACTGCCGTCCTCCGCAGTCCTCACCCTGTTCGAACGCTTGATGAAACCCGTCCAGATTCTCCATCTCGAATGCAGCCCGCGCCCCGAGGCCTGCAGCAGCCGCCTGGGCCGTCATCTGTCGGCCGCGCTCCAGGCCGAGACCACGGCGCCGGTGCAGGTGCGCCTGCGCGCCCTCGGCGTCGAGCCCCTGCCCGCGCTGTCGGCCGCCTATGCGGGCTCGCTGATCCTGCCGATCGCGCAGGCCCGGGCCCGCTACGGCGAGCAGTTGGCGCTGTCCGACGCGCTGTGTGAGGAGCTGGCCGCGTCCGACGTGCTGCTGATCTCGGCGCCGGTCCACAACTTCGGCATCCCGGCGGTGCTCAAGAACTGGATCGACTGGGTGGTGCGCCGCGACGTCACCTTCGCCCTCACCGCCGAGGGCAAGATCGGCCTGCTGGCCGACCGGCCGGTGCTGGTGGCCGTGACCTCCGGCGGCGCCATGTTCCGCGATCCGCCGGCCCAGCCGGACTTCTTCCGCCCCTATCTGCGGGCGGCGCTCGGTGGGGTGGGCCTGACCCGCATCGAGTTCGTCGAGGCGCCGGGCCTGGCCTTCAGCGCCGCGCCCGAGGAGGCCGTCGACGCCCTGGCCCGCGACTGGATCCGCCGCCGCGCGCGGCCGGCCGCCTGACGCCGGGCCTGCGGGGCCCGGACCGCCGGGGCCTGGCCCGCCCTCAATCCACCGCCGCATCCATCTGCAACTCCTTCAGATGGCTGGCCATCAGCGCGAAGAAGCGGTCGTAGAAGACGCCGGCGGGGATGGTCTCGCTGGCGACCTTGACCAGCGAATCGTCGGTCGAGGCGAAGGGAATCGACAGCGAGCCGATGGCCGAGACACCGACGCTGGCCGAGTTCGGGCTCTTCTTGAGCGTGTAGCGGTCCTGCGTCGCGCTGACGTAGGCCGAGGACAGCTTGCCCTGGTTGCCATCGTCGGTGCAGACGATGTTGAAGGTGATCTGCACGTGGGCCTCACCGCCGGGCTGGAAGTTCTTGCTGCCGTTGATCGCGTCCGGCCGCAGCACGGTGACGATGTAGCCCTGGCTGAGCAGCGCGCGCCGCGCGGCCTCGCAGGTCTGGCTGACCGAGGCGTCGAACATCCGCGAGAAGGTCTCGCCGGGCTCGAACTGCTCCTGCTGGTAGACCTTGAGGTTGCCGGACGACGACGTCGTGCCGCAGCCGCCGACCAGCGTCAGGGCCACGGCCAGGGCCGCGGCCACACCGAGGCGGCGCGGCCGGGGGGAGGGGGTGGGGCGGGGCATCACGGGCGGCATTATCGGGGGCCGCCGTGAAGCGCGTGTGCCGGTGTCCGTGGGGTGACCGACGTCATGCCGGTGCGGCGGGCGCCGCACCGTGGCCGCGGCCGGCCTCAGGCGCCGGCCCGCAGCGCCGCGACCAGCGCCTCCGGGATGTCGAGCGCGGTGATGTCCAGATGGCTGCCCGGGATGCGCACGCCGAGGGCGGCCAGGCGCTCGATCTGGGCCGTCAGCCGGGCCGCGAAGCCGGGCACCAGGCGCTCGGGGTCGAAGGCGGTGACGAACAGGCCGACGGCCGGTGAGGTCGTGCCCTCGGCATAGTGCGGCGCGTCGATCGACCAGTGGCCGCCGGTCAGGCCCGCGCCCAGGATCTCGACGATCATCGCGATGTGGGCGCCGCGGGCGCCGCCGAAGGGCAGCAGCAGGCCCGACAGCGCGGCCAGCGCGCTGGTGGTGGGCTCGCCGCGGGCGTCGACGGCCCAGCCCTCGGGGATGGCCGCGCCTTCGGCCGCGGCCTGGCGCAGGCGCACGAAGGCGGTGGCGCTGCTGGCCTGGTCGATGACGAAGGGCCGCGCGCCGGTGGTCGGTGCGGCGAAGGACAGCGGGTTGGTGCCGAACACCGGCCGGCCGCTCTCCAGCGTGGTGACCTGGGCCGTGGCGTTGCAGGCGGCCAGGGCCACCAGGCCCTGCTGCGCCAGCCGGCGCGTGTAGTAGCCGAGCTCGCCCACGGTGTAGCTGTCGTGCAGGGTCAGCACGGCGACGCCACCGCTGCGGGTGCGTTCGACGAAGGCGTCGAAGGCCTCGTCGAAGCCGCGCTGGGCGATGCCCCGTCGCACGTCCACCCGCACGGCCGCCGGTGCCGGAAACGAGATCTCCGGGGCGGCGTGGCCGTCGATGCGGCCGCTGCGCAGACCGTCCAGGTAGTCGGGCAGGTGGGCGAAGCCGACGGCGCGGCTGCCAGCCCATTCCGCGGCCACCGTGGCCTCGGCCAGTGCGCGGGCGGTGGCCTCGCCCGCACCGGCGGCGCGGGCGGCCGCGGTGGCGAGATCGAGGGCTTCGTCGTGGGTCAGTCGCATGCCGGGTGTCCTGTGGTCGGGCGTCAGGGGGCGGGCGGCGGCGCGTGGGCCTCAGGCCCAGATGTCGCCGATGCGGAAGCCTTCGGGGAAGGGATCCTCCGGATCGAGCACGTGCGAGCTGAAGCCCGAGATCCAGGCGCGGCCCGAGATCGTCGGCACCACGGCCGGATGGGTGCCGATGGCCGTGGTCTCCAGCAGGCGGCCGGTGTAGACGATGCCCAGCACGCCCTCGTGGCGGAAGTCCTGGTCGAGGGCCAGCTGGCCCTTGGCATGCAGCGTGGCCATCTTGGCGCAGGTGCCGGTGCCGCAGGGGCAGCGGTCGAGGGCGCCGGTCCAGGTCTCGGGCCGCTCGAAGTCGATCTCGCCGCTGGCCATGGTGACGGCGTTCTTCCAGTCGGCCGCCGGGTTGTCGGTCGGCCCGGAGAGCTGGGCGATGGTGATGCCGTAACCCGGATAGTCAGGGTGCGAGACCGGCAGCTGATCCTGCGCGGCCTTGAGGATCAGCGCCGAGATGCGGGCGATCTCGTGGCCCTGCTCGGGCACCAGGCGCAGGTGCGGGAACTGGCGCACGTCGGCGATGACGTAGAACATGCCGCCCCAGGCGACATCGACCGTGACCTTGCCGAGGTGGGGCACGTCGATGGTGCGCTCCAGGTGCACGGCGAAGGCCGGCACGTTGCGGAAGGTGACCTGCGTCACCTTGCCCCGCTCGCACTGGGCACGGATGCCGATCAGGCCGGCCGGGGCCTCCAGCTGGAACTCGGTGACCGGCTCCTGCATCGCGATCATGCCGGTCTCCAGCAGCGCGGTGGCCACGGCGATCGTGTTGCCGCCGCTCATCAGCGGGTACTCGACCTGTTCCATGATGATGTAGCCGGCCGCCGCGTCCGGGTGCTTGGCCGGCACCACCAGGTTGCAGCACAGGGCCGGATAGCCGCGCGGCTCGCGCAGCATCAGCTTGCGCAGGCCGTCGTCATGGGCTTCGAGCCACTTCATCTGCTCGTAGACGCTGTGGCCCGGGATGTGGGGGACGCCACCGGTGATCACGCGCATCGGGATGCCCGAATGCGTTTCCACGGCCTGCAGCATGCGTTTGAAGGTCATCGGTGCGGGGCGCCCTCGCGGGGCGCAGGTCAGGGATCTCGGGTTGCGGATGCGGCCGGCGGCGCGCCGGCCCGGGGCAGGCCCGGGCCGTGCCTGGCGTCAGAAGCTGTGGTTGATGCCCACGCCGTAGACCGTCGCCGAATCGCCCGGGTAGGTCTTGTGCGCCAGGTCGCCATAGACGCTGGTGCGCTTGGACAGCGCGTGGGACGCGCCGACCGACACCATCTTCTCGGCCTTGCTGCCGTCGACGTCGACCTGGCCCCAGCCGGCCTGCAGCGTGGTGGCGCCGATGCCGTAGCTGGCGCCCAGCGTCGTGGCCTTGGCCTTCGAGGCGCCGGCCTTGCTGACGTCGTAGGCGCCCATCAGGCCGATGCCGGCCACGCGGGTGTTCAGGCCGATGAAGGTGTCGGTGTGGCCGGCGCTGTTCTTGCCGTGGGCGACGAAGGCGCCGAAGCCCGCGCCCTTGTACTGCACGCCGGCGCTCAGGGCCTTGTCGGTGTCACCGGTGCGCTCCTCCGGCGAGCCGCTCAGGTGCAGCGTCAGGCCGTTGAAGCTGGGCGAGTCGTAGAAGATGCCGTTGTTCAGGCGTCCGTACTCGGCCGAGCCGCCGTTGCCCTTGGGGTCCGACGGGAAGTTGTAGTGCCACAGGTCCCAGGCCGGCGAGGCCAGGCGGTCGAAGTTGTACCAGGGGTCGAAGGCCCAGTCGTTGTTCGAGATGACGTCCAGCCGGCGGCCCAGCTGCAGCGAGCCGAACGCGCCCTTGAGGCCGACCGTCGCCTCGCCGTGCCAGAAGGGCTTGCTGGCGCTCTCGGTGCTGCCGTCGTCGGAGTTGAAGCGGTGGCTGAGGGCGAAGGTGGCGCTCAGGCCGCTGCCCAGATCCTCGCTGCCGCTGAACTTCAGGTGGCTGCGGCTGATCGGGCCGACGTTCCAGTGCTTGCCGGCATCCTTGTAGACGCCGATGTCGATCGTGCCGGAGACGGTGACGGTGGATTGGGCCTGCGCGCAGGGCAGCAGGGCGGCGAGCAGCAGCGCGCCGCAGGTCGTGGGAAGGAACTGCATGGTGAAGACTTCCGGTGTGTGCGGAGGGATGGCCGGCCCGCGGGCCGGCGTGCCGAGGGCGCGGGGCCCCGGGCGTCAGGCCGTCACTTCTGGCCGAGCCAGGCCGCGAACTTCTGGTTCAGGTCATCGCCGTGGTCGGCCCAGAACGCGAAGTCCACGCCGAGCGCGCCGGCCAGGTTCTTCGGGTTGGTCGGCATGTAGGGCTGGACCTTGGGATCGACCAGACCGGCCGCCGACTTGCGCACCGGACCCATGCCGGTCAGCGAGCCGAGGGCGGCCTGCTGCGTCGCCTCGGTGGCGAAGCGCACGAAGGCCTTGGCCTCCTTCAGGTTGCGGCTGCCCTTGACGATCGCATAACCCTCGACATTGGTGAGCTGGGCGTCCCAGATGAAGTCGAAGGGCTTCTTGTAGACCGCGATCGAGTCGTAGATGCGGTTGGCATAGGCGCTGGTCATCACCACCTCGCCATCGGCCAGCAGCTGCGGTGGCTGCGCACCGGCCTCCCACCAGACGATCGACGCCTTGATGGTGTCGAGCTTCTTGAACGCCCGGGCGACGCCGGCCGGCGTGCCCAGCACCTTGTAGACCTCGGCCGGCTTGACGCCGTCGGCCACCAGCGCCCACTCCATCGCGCCTTCGGGCGACTTGCGAAGCGCCCGCTTGCCCGGGTACTTCTTCAGGTCGAAGAAGTCGGCGACCTTGGTCGGCGCCTGCGCGCCCACCTTGGTCTTGTCGTAGGACAGCACGGTCGACCAGACGGCCAGGCCGGCCATGCAGTCGTTCAGGCTGTTGGGCATGAAGTCCTGCGCCGGGGCCGAGCCGTCCTTGCCCGCGGCCAGGTCGGCCGGGCTGATCTTCTCCAGCAGGCCTTCGTCGCAGGCGCGGATTGCGTCGGCCAGCTGGATGTCGACCACGTCCCAGCTCACGCTGCCGGTCTGCACCTGGGCGCGGATCTGGGCGATGCCGCCGTTGTAGGTGCTGGACTTGACGTTGACCTTCTCCTTGGCGCCGAACGGCTTGACGGCCGTCTTCTCCTGCACTTCCTGGTAGGCCCCTCCCCAGCTGGTGAAGCTGAGTTCGGCCGCCAGGGCCGGTGTCGTCAGCGACGCAGCAGCCAGCGCTGCGATGAAGAACTTGCGATTCATCTCGACCCTCGATCCTTGGACTGCGAAACCGGCGCCGTACCGGGTGCCGGACTGTCAGAGTGGGCCGGGGCCAGGGGTGCCGGCCGGGGCGCGTCACGGGTGGTGCGCGCCCCGGTCGCCGCGCGTCGCCGTGGTCGGATCGACTGCGGCGACCGGGTCTGGCCTCGGGTGCTGCAAGCCTAGGGCGGGTGCGCGGTGTCGCCCGTGTGACAAGCCGGCGTGATGCTCAAGTTCAGGCGCTGCGATGCAAGGCCGTGCGGCGTCCCGGGCGCTTCAGGCCGCCGGATCGCGCGGGCCCTCGTGGGTCCACAGCATGTCGCGCGGGATGCCCAGCGTCGCCACCATCTCCGCGCTCACCGGGCCGGCCATCGCCACCCGCAGCAGCCCCTCGATCTCCTTGGGCACGCGGCCGAGCTCGCCCTCGCGGCAGCTGAGGAAGAAGGTGCGGCCGAAGTGGCCGTAGGGCCGCCCGCGCGAGCGCAGCACGTCCAGCGGCAGCAGCCGCAGCTGTGGCACGAAGTGGCGTGACTGCCAGACGCACATCGGCGTGGTGATCGCGAAGCCGATGCCGGCGGCCACCAGGCTGAGCATCGGGTCCGTGGTGTCGAACTCGCAGGTGCGCTCCAGGTGGTCACCGTGCTGGGTCAGGAAGCGGTCGACCTGCTCGCCGATCGACGAGCGCGCGCTGTAGCGGATCAGCGGCAGGCGGCCGCCCAGATCGCTCAAGGAGCTGGCCGGGCTGACGTCGAAGTTCGCCGGCACGGCCAGCAGGTACTGCTCGGAGAACAGCGGCAGGTGCGAGACCCCGGTCTGGTCCACCGCGGTGGCGGTGGTGACGATGACGTCGAGCTGCCGGTTGCCGAACTGCGTGACCAGCGACGGTGTCAGCCCCGACCACAGCCGCACCTGCTGCGTGGTGCTGGACAGCGCGCGGTAGAGCACCGGCCCGACCGTGGCCGCCAGCGAATCGACACAGCCGATGCGCACCACCGAGCGCCGCGCACGGCTGATGCCGCGCACCGTCTCCAGCAGCTCGTCGGCATTGCGCAGCAGTTCGGTGGTGGTCTCGTAGAGGCGCTGGCCGGCCAGCGTGACCTTGGCCGGACGGGTGCCGCGGTCCAGCAGCACGGTGTCGAGCTTGGTCTCCAGCAGCTTGACGCGCATCGAGACGGCGGCCTGCGACAGGCCCAGCCGGTGGGCGGCCTGCGACACGGACTCGGATTCCACGACCGCCACCCAGGCGCTGAGCAGGCTCCAGTCGGGGTACTGGCTGGTGGCTTCGTCACTCATGGCAGGATCGTCGCCGCACGCAGGGGGGCCGGTGGCTCACCCATCGTCCAGGCTGGTGTTTTGTATCGGGGGGACTGATGCTGCGGTGCGCCGGGCGGACGCCACGCCAGACTTGATCTTATCCGTCTCCCCATTTCGAGCGGTGGCTGCGGCGACGCCCGCCACCGTCGCATCCGGGTCCGGCGGTCACCCGCAACGTCCTCTCCCGTCCCGAGGTCCGCATGAATTCCCGTCCGATCTTTCCCTTCCCCGCCAACGAACCGACCTGCGACTACGCGCCGGGCAGCGCCGCACGCGAGGCGCTGGAGCGCCATCTGGCCGACCGCACGGTGGTCGACGTGCCGGCCGTCATCGGCGGGCGCAAGATCTACTCCGACGACGTGGAGACCGTCCATGCGCCGCATGACCGCAGCCGCGTGCTGGCGCGCATCCACCGGCCGTCGGCCGCGCAGGTGGCCGAGGCCATCCAGAGCAATCTGGAGGCCGCCCACGACTGGGCCCGCATGGACTTCGCCGACCGGGCCGCGATCATGCACCGCGCCGCGGCCATCATCCGCGGCCGCATGCGCCACCGCATCAACGCGGCCACCATGCTGGGCCAGAGCAAGATCCTGGACGAGGCCGAGGCCGACAGTGCCTGCGAGCTGATCGACTTCCTGCACTTCAACACCCACAGCGCCCAGCGCGTGGTGCAGGAGCAGCCGCTGACCGTGGCCTCGGCCCAGAACCGCACCGACTGGCGGCCGCTGGAGGGCTTCGTCTACGCGGTCTCGCCGTTCAACTTCACCGCCATCGGCACCAACCTGACCTGCGCGCCCGCGCTGATGGGCAACGTGGTGCTGTGGAAGCCGTCGATGAAGTCGGCCTGGGCCAACCACCTCTTCTTCGAGGCGCTGGAGGAGGCCGGCCTGCCGCCGGGCGTCATCAACTTCGTGCCGGGCGACGCGCGCATGGTGACCGATGCGGTCTACGGCTCGCGCGACTTCGCCGGCCTGCACTTCACCGGCTCGTCCGAGGTCTTCCGCTCGCTGTGGAAGCGGGCGGCCGCGGGCATCGACCAGTACCGCACCTTCCCGCGCATCGTCGGCGAGACCGGTGGCAAGGACTTCGTGCTGGTGCACCGTTCCGCCCATCCTGAGGAGGTGGCGGTGGCGCTGCTCAAGGGCGCCTTCGGCTACCAGGGCCAGAAGTGCAGCGCGGCCTCGCGCGCCTACGTGCCGGCCAGCCTGTGGCCGGCGGTGCGCGGCACGCTGTGCGATCTGCTGGCCGGCTGGCGCGTGGGCGACGTGGCGGATGCGGCCACCGACATGGGCGCCGTCATCGACGAGACCTCGTTCCGCAAGTTGGCCAGCCGCCTGGCGGCGGCCAAGGGCGACCCGGGTGTCAAGGTGATCAGCGGCGGCCGCTGCAGCGACGAGGTCGGCTACTTCGTCGATCCCACCGTGCTGCAGGTCGATGACCCGGGCCACGCGCTGATGAAGGAGGAGCTGTTCGGGCCCGTGCTGTCGGTCCACGTCTATGCCGATGCCGACTGGTCGGACCTGCTGCACGTCGTCGACAGCACCTCCGACTACGCGCTGACCGGCTCGATCTTCTGCACCGAGCGGGCCGCCCTGCTGCAGGCGCAGGACGTGCTGGTGCACGCGGCCGGCAACCTGTACGTCAACGACAAGCCCACCGGCGCCGTCGTCGGCCAGCAGCCCTTCGGTGGCGGCCGTGCCAGCGGCACCAACGACAAGGCGGCCTCGTGGATGAACCTGGTGCGCTGGACCTCGCCGCGGGTCGTCAAGGAGACCTACGCCCCGCCGCGCCAGCGCTGATGCCGGCGCACCGAGGGTGAGCGAGGGCGGACCAGTGGTCCGCCCTTGTCGTTTCAGGCGCGGCCGGAAGCGGTCGCGCCATCCGGATCAGCCCTGATCGACACGCCCCGGATCGGTGAGCGCGGACGCCTCGACTTGGGGATAGTCCCGTAGCCAAGTCCTTGATGCACCACATCGATTCCGGTGGATCAGCGCCGCTGAAGATGAGCATCAGTGCGGGTCCGTGACACCGGCGTGTCCGGGGCCGCGCCGTACGCTTGCCGGCATCCGTGGCCCTGGATGACCCGCATTCGCAGGGGCCCGCCTTCCACCCCTCTTGCATTCGGACGCCCGCGCATGCCCCCCATCGTTGCCTTTCGAGACGTGCAGAAGACCTACGACGGCGAGTCGCTGGTGGTCAAGAGCCTGAACCTCGACATCCGCGAGGGCGAGTTCCTGACCATGCTCGGCCCGTCGGGCTCGGGCAAGACCACCTGCCTGATGATGCTGGCCGGCTTCGAGACCGCCACCCACGGCCAGATCCTGCTCAAGGACCGCGAGATCAACCGCATCCCGCCCGAGCGCCGCAACATCGGCATGGTGTTCCAGAGTTATGCGCTGTTTCCGAACATGTCGGTGCGCGAGAACCTGGCCTTCCCGCTGAAGGTGCGCAAGGTGCCCAAGGCCGACATCGACGCCAAGGTGCGCCGCGCGCTGGCGATGGTCACGATGGAGAAGTTCGCCGACCGCATGCCGGGGCAGCTGTCCGGCGGCCAGCAGCAGCGCATCGCGGTGGCGCGGGCGCTGGTGTTCGAGCCCTCGCTGGTGCTGATGGACGAGCCGCTGGGCGCGCTCGACAAGCAGCTGCGCGAGCAGATGCAGTACGAGATCAAGCGCATCCATGCGCAGAGCGGCCTGACCATCGTCTACGTCACGCACGACCAGGATGAGGCGATGACGATGTCCGACCGCATCGCCGTCTTCAACAACGGGCGCATCCAGCAGCTGGCCGCGCCGTCCGATCTCTACGAGACGCCGGACAACGCCTTCGTCGGCCGCTTCATCGGCGAGTCCAACGCGCTGCAGGGCACGGTGCGCACCGTCTACGGCGCCTCCTGCGAGGTGGCGCTGGCCGATGGCACGGCGGTGCGCGCCGCGCTGGGCCCGCAGGTGCGCGGCGGCGCCGAGGTGACGGTGCTGATGCGCCCCGAACGCATCCTGGTCGGCGCCCAGGCCGCGACCTGCGAGAACCGCTTCACCGCCCGCGTGGCCGACGTCATCTACTACGGCGACCACCTGCGCCTGGTGTGCAGCGTCTGCGGCCGCGAGGACTTCATCGTCAAGCTCGCCAACGACGGCGAGGGCCGGCGCATCCATGTCGGCGACGCGATCGAGCTGGGCTGGCGCGCCGAGGCCTGCCGCGCGCTGCACTGATGCCCGCCCCTTCCGCCGCCGCCCAGGAGCTGCCATGAACACCGCCCGTCAGGAGTTGACGATGCCCGTGCCGATGCTCGCCGTCGTGCCTTCCGATCCGGCCCGCGACGCGCCCCAGGACATCTCGCGCCTGAAGGCCAGCCTGCGGCGCGCCGAGCGCCTGGGCCAGCTGCGTGCCTGGCTGCTGATCCTGCCGCTGCTGGCCTTCCTGGCCTTCACCTTCATCGTGCCGATCGCCAACCTGCTGCTCAAGAGCGTGCGCGACACCGTGGTGCACGACGAGATGCCGGGGCTGTCGCAGGCGCTGCAGGCCTGGGATCCGGCGGTCCTGGCCCGGCCGCCCGAGGCGGTCTACGCGGCCTTCGCCGCCGACCTGCGCGCCCGCCAGGGCAGCGACGGCGTCAGCAAGGTGGCGATGCGCCTGAACTTCGAGGAGCCCGGCCTGCGCAGCCTGGTGCTGCGCACCGCGCGCGGCCTGGAGCGCACCGAGGGCGCGACCTGGCGCGAGCGCTTCGTGGCGCTCGACGCCCGCTGGGACCAGCCGCTGACCTGGGTGCGCATCAAGTACGCGGCCACGCCCTGGACGCTGGAGTACTACGTCAAGGCCTTCGACCTGACGCGCGATGCGCACGGCGCCGTGGTGGCCCTGCCCGAGACCGAACAGCTCTACCGCGGCGTGTTCGTGCGCACGGTGGGCCTGAGCCTGCTGGTGGCCGCGCTGTGCGTGCTGATCGGCTATCCGGTGGCCTGGTTCCTGGCCGCGCTGCCCACGCGCATCAGCAACGTGCTGATGATCCTGGTGCTGCTGCCGTTCTGGACCTCGTTCCTGGTGCGCTCGATCTCGTGGATGGTGATCCTGCAGAGCAACGGCATCCTCAACAGCCTGCTGAACACGCTGGGCCTGGGCAGCGTGGCGCTGATCTACCAGCGCGGCGGGGTGCTGATCGCCATGACGCACATCCTGATGCCCTACGCCATCCTGTCGATCTACAGCGTGATGAAGAACGTGCCGCCGATCTACATGCGTGCGGCGCGCTCGCTGGGGGCCGGGCCGGTGCGGGCCTTCTTCAGCGCCTACTTCCCGCACACGCTGCCGGGCGTGGCGGCCGGCGGCCTGCTGACCTTCATCCTGGCCGTGGGCTACTACATCACGCCGGCCATGCTCGGCGGGGCCGAGGACCAGCTGGTCAGCTACTACATCGCCAACCACGTCAACAGCACGCTCAACTGGGGGCTGGCCGCCGCGCTCGCCACCCTGCTGCTGGGCGGCGTGATGCTGATCTACGCCCTGTTCGTCCGCCTGACCGGCGGCACGGGTGTCAAGCTGGGTTGAGAGGCCGACATGAAATTTCCCGCCTACGTGTCCTTCTGGGGGGCCTGCGGCCGCTGGCTGCACCTCGCTTTCTCCGTTGCGGTGCTGGTGTTCCTGCTGCTGCCCTTGCTGGTAGTGATGCCGCTGTCGTTCAACAGCGAGCCCTATTTCACCTACCCGATGCCCGGCTTCAGCCTGCGCTGGTACGAGACCTTCATCGAGCGTGACGAGTGGCGCCTGGCGCTGAGCAACACGCTGTTCATCGGCGTGGCCTCGACGCTGCTGGCCACGGTGCTGGGGGTGCCGGCGGCGCTCGGCCTGATGCATCCGCGCCTGAAAGGCGGTGCCATCGTGCGCGGCCTGCTGCTGTCGCCGATGATCGTGCCGGCCATCATCACGGCCGTCGGCGTGTACTTCGCGTTCAGTCCGCTGGGCCTGGTCAACAGCCTGACGGGCCTGGTGCTGGCCCATGCCGCGCTCGGCGTGCCCTTCATCGTCGTCACCGTCAGTGCCACGCTGGCCGGCTTCAACGAGACGCTGACGCGCGCCGGCCGCAGCCTGGGCGCCGGGCCGCTGTACGTGTTCTGGCGCATCAAGCTGCCGCTGATCGCGCCGGGCGTCATCTCGGGCGCGCTGTTCGCGTTCGCGACCTCGTTCGACGAGGTGGTGGTCGCGCTGTTCCTGGCCGGCGCCGACCAGCGCACGGTGCCGCGCGAGATGTGGTCCGGCGTGCGCGAGCAGCTCAGCCCGACCATCCTGGCCGTGGCCACCACCCTGGTGCTGATTTCCGCCCTGCTGCTGGTCACGCTGGAAGGCCTGCGCCGTCGCTCCGAGCGGCTGCGTGGCATCCAGGGCGCGTGAGCGGCTTTCCCCCTTTCCTGCTTGATCGAGAGTCCATCGTGTTGACTGATCCGTCCGTCCGGCCCAACGCCCCGGGTGCGTCCGACCTGGAGGCCCTGCATGCGCGCATCTTCACCTTCGACGACTGCGACGAGCAGGCGGTGATGGCCGAGCTGATGCCGCTCGCGCGGCTGGAGCCGCGCCAGCTGGCGCAGGCCACCGCGCTGGCCACGCGCCTGGCCGAGGGCGTGCGCAAGGCGCGGCTGGAGGCCGGCGGTGTCGACCTGCTGACGCAGGAGTTCACGCTCGACAGCCGCGAGGGCGTGGCCCTGATGTGCCTGGCCGAGGCCATGCTGCGCGTGCCCGACACCGAGACCCGCAACAAGCTGATCCGCGACAAGATCGTCGACCAGGACTGGCGCTCGCACATCGGGCAGTCGCCCTCGCTGTTCGTCAACGCGGCGGCCTGGGGCCTGGCGCTGACGGGCAAGGTGCTCAAGCCGGCCGACGAGCCCTCGCTGGCCGCGGCACTGTCGACCGTGCTGCGGCGCGGCGGCGAGGGCGTGGTGCGTGCTGGCGTGTCCTTCGCGATGAAGCTGCTGGGCAAGCAGTTCGTCACCGGCCAGACCATCGAGGAGGCGCTGACGCTGGCCGCCGGCCGCGAGAAGCTCGGCTACCGCTACACCTACGACATGCTGGGCGAGGCCGCGCTGACGCTGAAGGACGCGGACGCCTACCACGAGGCCTATGCGCACACCATCGAGGCGGTGGGCAAGGCCGCCCAGGGCCGCGGCCCGGTGCTGGGGGCCGGCGTCTCGGTCAAGCTCACCGGCCTGCATCCGCGCTACGAGGTCGCCCAGCGCGAGCGGGTGCTGGCCGAGATGTACCCCAAGCTGCTGCAACTGGCC
Organism: Pseudaquabacterium rugosum; assembly: GCF_038066575.1. NCBI lineage: Bacteria > Pseudomonadati > Pseudomonadota > Betaproteobacteria > Burkholderiales > Sphaerotilaceae > Pseudaquabacterium > Pseudaquabacterium rugosum. Next base: position 237,613 of record NZ_JBBUTF010000006.1, read on the forward strand.
CGCGAGGCCCGGCGTTGGGGCATGGGCTTCCACCTCGACCAGGAGGAGGCCGCCCGCTTCCCGCTCACGCTGGAGATGCTGCACCGGCTGGCCCATGAGCCTGATCTGGCCGGTTGGGACGGCCTCGGCATCTCGCTGCAGGCCTACCAGAAGCGCGCCCGCGCGGTGGCCGAGTGGCTGATCGCGCTGGCCCGCCGCACGCAGCGCAAGATCTGCGTGCGCCTGGTCAAGGGCGCCTACTGGGACACCGAGATCAAGCACTGCCAGAGCACGGGGACAGCCGGCTTCCCGGTGTTCACCCGCAAGGTGCATTCGGACGTCAGTTACGTGGCCTGCGCCAAGATCCTGTTCGGCGCGCAGGACGCGGTCTTTCCGCAGTTCGCCACCCACAACGCGTTCTCGATCGCCGCCGTCCACACGCTGGGCGAGGGCAAGGACTACGAGTTCCAGTGCCTGCACGGCATGGGCGAGTCGGTCTACGACCAGATCGTCGGCGATGGCCGCATGGGCCGCGCCTGCCGCGTCTACGCGCCGGTCGGCCCGCACGAGACGCTGCTGGCCTATCTGGTGCGCCGCCTGCTGGAGAACGGCGCCAACACCTCCTTCGTCAACCAGGTGGTCGATCCGGCCGTCTCGATCGCCGACATCGTCGCCGATCCGGTCGAGGTCGCGGCCCGCACCGGCGGGCGGCCCCATCCGGCGGTGGTGCTGCCGCGCCGGCTGCTGGGCTGGCGCGATGGTGATGGCGACGGCGACGGCGATGGCGCAGGCGTGGCCGAGGCGGCCGCCGCGGTGCCGCCGGGCGGACGCCCGGCCGTGGCGCTGGCGACGGCCATGCCGGCCGCGGTGCCGGCGGCCAGTCCCGACGCGGCACTGACCGCCGCGGTGGCGGCCGGTGCGGCCTGGGCGGCCCGGCCGCTGGGCGCCCGCGTGAAGGTGCTGCAGGCGCTGGCCCGCCAGCTGGAGGCCGGCGCGCCGACGCTGGTCGACGCGCTGGTGCACGAGCGCGGCATCACGGTGGCCGAGGTCGGCCGCGAGCTGCGCGCGGCGGCCGACGGCTGTCGCCTGCATCTGGCCAGCATCCAGGCCGAGCCGGCGTTTCTCGATGCGACGCCGGTCGGCCCGGTCGTGCTGCTGGGGCCGGCCACCTCGGCCGTGGCCTGGCCGCTGGCCCAGATCGCCGCCGCCCTGCTCACCGGCAATCCGGTGGTCTTCAAGCCCGCCAGCGGCACCGTGCGCTGTGCCCGTGCGCTGGCGGCCGCCGTGCGCGAGGCCGGCCTGCCCGACGGCGTGCTGCAGGTGGTCGAGGGCCCGGGCGAGCGCGTGGGCGCCGCCCTGGCACGGCACCCGCAGACCGCGCTGGTGCTGTTCGGTGGCACGCGGGCGGTGGCCGCGACGCTGCGCACGGCGCTGGCGGGCCGCCGCACGCGGCTGCTGGTGCGCGCCTCGGCCTGCAACGCGATGGTCGTCGACAGCTCGGCGCTGCCCGAGCAGGTGATCACCGATGCGGTCACCGGCGCCTTCGATGGCGCCGGCCTGCGCGTGGATGCGCTCAAGCTGCTGTGCCTGCAGGACGTGGTGGCCGATCGCATCGGCGAGATGCTGCGTGCGATGCTGGAGGAGCGGCAGCTCGGCGATCCCTCGCTGCCGGCCAGCGACATCGGTCCGATGCCGGATGCGGCCGCGGGCGAGGCGGTCGAGCGCCATCTGCAGCACCTGGCGGAGCGCGGCTGCCGTGTCGTGCGTGCGGGCCGGCGCCTGACCGGCCATCCCGGCGGCCGCAGCGGCGGCGCCTGGGTGCAGCCGGCCATCGTCGAGCTGCGCGGGCTGCAGGACCTGGCCCTCATCGACCCCGACCGCACGGGGCCGGTGCTGTACGTGCTGCGCTGGTCGGCCGGAGCGCTGCCGGCGCTGCTGCAGGCCCTCGATGGCCAGTTGATGCCGGCCACCCTCGGCCTGCACACGCGCATCTTCGAGACCGCCGGCGAGGTGCTGTCGATCGGCCGCTTCGGTGCCGTGTGCGTCAACCGCGGCGTGCACGGCAGCCGGCCGGGCATGCAGGTCGAGGCCCGCTCGCCGGCCGACCGGGGCGCCAGCGAGACCGGCCCGCTGTTCCTGCGCGAGTTCCTGGCCGAGGCCATCGACGGCCTGCCTTTCGCCGTCGGACCGTTCCGGCGCATCGCGCTGCCGGCGGGCGACTGTCTGTCGCAGTACCCGGTGGTGCAGCAGGGCCGGCTGCAGTCGCGTGCCGCCTGGCAGGACCAGCAGCGCCGCGAGCGCCTGGACCGGCTGGAGCGTCTGGCGCCGCTGCTGACCGGCGTCATCGACGTGCCGCGCTGGCAGGCGCTGAAGGCGCTGGCCACCGGCCTGGCACCGGTGTCGCTGCCGGCGCTCTCCGGCGAGGAGAACACGCTGCTGCTGGAGCCCTGTGGCCGCGTGCTCTGCCTGGCCGAGGGCCGCGCCGAGCTGCTGCAGCAGGCCGCGCTGGCGCTGGCCTGCGGCAACCGTCTGGTGCTGTGGTCGGGCGCGCCCGCGGCCCCGGCGCTGGTCGAGGCCCTGGGGGCGTCGGCGGTGCAGGTGGTCGATCGGGTGCGGGCGGGTGCGGTGGCCGCGCCGGTCGATGCGGTGCTGACCGGCGCGGCCGGCCTGCCGCCCGAGGCCGCGGCCTGGCTGGGGATGCACACCCGCGTGCTCTACCCCGATGCGCAGGGCCGCCATGCCTGGGCGCCGCTGGTGCGCGAGCGCCAGATCGCCGTCAACGCCAGCGCCTCGGGCGGCAACATGCAGCTGATGATGATGGACGCGGCGGCGGTCTGAGGGCGGCCGGCACGCGGGCCACATGCCGCGTGCCGGGATCGGGGCGGCCCGGCTGGTGATCCCCGGTCGCCGTCGCACCCCGGGCGCGACGGCGGTCGCACACCGGCGGCCCGGCCGCCGGTGATGCGTTCAGCGCGCTTGCCCGAGCTGCCCCATCGCTGCCTGCAGCATCTCCTGCAGCGCCTGCTGCACCGGTGCCGCCCGTTTCTCCTGGTAGGTGAACGGCGGCTGCTCGTCCATGTACAGGCACTGGCACATCTCCAGCTGGATCGCGTGGATGCCGCGCTGCGGCTGGCCGTGGTGCCGCGTGATGTGGCCGCCCTTGAAGCGCCCGTTGACGACCCAGCTGAGCGCCGGATGCCGCTGCAGCGGCGCGGTCACCGCCTCCAGCAGGGCCGTCGCGCAGGCCAGGCCGCCGTGGGTGCCGAAGTTCAGGTCCGGCAGCTTGCCGTCGAACAGGCGCGGCACGTGGCTGGCGATCGAGTGGGCCTCCCACAGCAGCACGTCCGGGTGCTGCCCGCGCAGGCGCGCCAGCTCGGTCTCCAGCGCCGCGTGATAGGGCGCCCACCAGGTCTCGACGCGACGCGCGATCTCGTCGGCGCCGGGCTCGCGTCCCGGCCGGTACAGCGGCTGGCCATCGAAGGTGGTGGTCGGGCACAGGCCGGTGGTGGCCTGGCCCGGGTACAGGCTCTCACCGCTGGACGGCCGGTTCAGGTCGATCACGTAGCGCGAGATGCGTGCCGCGATGACGGTGGCATCGAGCTGCGTGGCGAACGCGTACAGCCGGTCCAGGTGCCAGTCGGTGTCGGTCAGCGTCAGCGCCAGCGGCGTGTAGTCGTCGCGCAGCGCCTCGGGCAGCGTGGTGCCCAGGTGCGGAATCGAGATCAGCAGCGGGGCCCGGCCGCGGCGCAGCACATGGGTGGGGTGGACGTCCTCGGTCGGATGGGGGGCATGCATCGTGTGTTCTCCAGCAAGGGCGATCCGGCCGGACCCGGACCGGGCTGTACCAGAGACCAGAACGCGGCAGCCATCCTCATCGGGGCCTCGCCGTGCGGCCGCGGCATGCGTTGATCCTGAACCATAGCTTCAACGTCCGTGATCGTGTCGCGCTGCGCGAGGGCCGCCCCTAGGCTGCGAAGCATTCCAACCAACGGCTCGTTCGCAAGCATGGAAACCTACGATGTCATCGTGATCGGCGCCGGTGTGATCGGCTGCTCGGTCGCCTTCCACCTGGCGCGTCACGGTGCCGGCCGCGTGCTGGTGCTGGACCGCACGCAGATCGGCGCGGGCACCACCTCGCAGTCCAGCGGCATCCTGCGCACGCACTACTCGGTCACCGAGAACGTCGAGCTCGCCCGCCGCAGCTGGCGCGTGTTCAATGATTTCGCGGGTTATCTGCAGGACGACGAGGCCTCCGCCGGCCTGGTCAAGTGCGGCTACCTGATCGCCGCGCCGGACGGCGACAAGCTCGCGGCGCTGCGGGCCTCGCTGCAGGCGCAGCGCGACATGGGCATCGAGCTGCACCTGATCGACGCGCAGCAGGCGCGCGAGCGCCTGCCGATCGCCCGCTTCGATGACGCCGCGCTGATCGGCTACGAGCCCGAGGCCGGCTTCGCCGATGCCTACCTGGTGGCCACCAGCTTCGCCCGCGCCGCGCGCCGGCAGGGCGTGCGCATCCTGGAGGGCGTGGACGTCGAGCAGCTGCTGGTCGAGGGCGGCCGCGTCGTCGGCGTGCAGACCGCGCAGGGCCGCTTCCAGGCCGGCACCGTGGTCAGCACGCAGAACATCTGGGCCCGTGACATCGAGCGCTGGACCGGCATCCCGACCCCGGTCGAGGCCGAGCGCCACGCCGTGCTGGCCCTGGAGGCCGAGGCCGCGGCTTACACCTTCCAGATGCCGGTCTACAAGGACCTGGGCTCGGCCGGCATGCTGTACTGCCGCTCGTACGGCGGCAACCAGATGCTGGTCAGCGAGGGCATCGTCGGCGAGCGCCTGAGCCAGCCCGACAACGAGCAGGGCGACATCCCGATGGACTACGTCGTCGAGGTCGGCGCCCAGGTGGCCGAGCGCTTTCCGGCCTACGAGACGGCCGGCCTGGCCTCGTCCTGGACCGGCGTCTACGACGTCACGCCGGACTGGAACCCGGTGCTCGGGCCGATCCCCGACGTGCCGGGCCTGGTGGTGGGCTACGGCTTCTCCGGCCACGGCTTCAAGCTGTCGCCGGGCGTCGGCGCCATCCTGGCGCAGAGCGCGCTCGGCCTGCCGACCGACGTGCCGCTGGCGCCCTACGCGCTGGAGCGCTTCCGCAACGGCCGGCTGCTGACCGGCAAGTACGGCCTGGGCGCCGTCTCCTGATTCCGATCGTTCAAGAGTCTTTCCGACGAGAACTGACATGCACATTCTGGTACCCGTCAAGCGTGTCGTGGACTACAACGTCAAGGTCCGCGTCAAGTCCGACGGCCGTGGCGTGGACACGGCTGGCGTCAAGATGTCGATGAACCCCTTCGACGAGGTGGCCGTCGAGCAGGCGGTGCGCCTGCGCGAGCAGGGCGTGGCCACCAAGGTGACCGTGGTCACGCTCGGCGAGCCGGTGGCGCAGGACGTGCTGCGCACCGCGCTGGCCATGGGCGCCGATGCGGCCCAGCTGCTGACGCTCGACGGCGCCGAGGCCGATCCGCTGGCCGTCGCCCGTGCGCTGAGCGTGCTCGTCGAGCGCGAGCAGATCGGTCTGGTGCTGTGCGGCAAGCAGGCCATCGATGACGATCTGGGCGCTGCCGGGCCGATGCTGGCCGCGCTGCTGGACTGGCCGCAGGCCGTCTCGGTCAACCGGCTGACGATCGAGGGCGGCCAGTGCACGCTGGCCTGTGACGGCGACGGCGGCCTGGAGCAGTGGGTGCTGCCGCTGCCGGCGGTGCTCAGCGTCGATCTGCGGCTGTGCGATCCGCGCACCATCTCGCTGCCCAACATGATGAAGGCGAAGAAGGCGCCGCTGCTCACGCAGGCGGCGGCCAGCCTGCGCGCGCTGGAGGCCCCGCGCGCCAGCGTGGTGGCGGTGCGCGAGCCGCCGGCACGTGCGCCGGGTGTGCGCGTGGCGGACGTGACCGCGCTGGTCGAGCGCCTGCGCCAGCTGCCCCTGATGAACACCTGATGAACGCCTGAGGATAGACGTCATGACTTCATTCACGCTCGTTCTGCTGCCGATCGACGGCGAGGTGCTTGATGCCGGGGCCGGCCGCGTGGTGGCGGCGGCCCAGGCCTTCGGCCAGCCGGTGCATGCGCTGGTGCAGGGGCCTGCGGCCGTGGCCGCCCAGGCGGCGCGCCTGCAGGGGGTGGCTCGCGTGCTGCACGCCGAGACCGCGCCGCCCAACGCCGAAACCCTGGCGCGCCGCATCGCCGCGCTGGCCGAGCGCTACGACACCGTCGTCGCGGCCCACGGCATGCTGGCGCGTGCGGCGCTGCCGCGCGTGGCCGCGCTGACCGGCCGTGCCTATCTGTCGGACGTCACGGCCATTCCCTCGCGCCGCAGCGTCGTGCGGCCGATCTACGCCGGCAGCGCGATGGCCACCGTGCAGGTCGAGGGCGCGTTGTGCCTGACGGTGCGCGCCTCGGCCTTCGAGCCGCTGGCCGACCGCGCCGCGCCGGTCGACATCGAGGCGCTGGCGCCGGTCGAGCCCGATGGCCGCAGCCGCCTGCTCGGCCGCGAGACCGCCGGCCAGGACCGGCCCGATCTGACCCGTGCCCGCGTGGTGGTCGCCGGTGGACGCGGTGTCGGTGCCGCCGAGCACATGCGCCTGGTCGAGGCGCTGGCCGACCGCCTGGGCGGCGCGGTCGGGGCCTCGCGCGCGGCCGTCGATGCGGGCTTCGCGCCGAACTCGGTGCAGGTCGGCCAGACCGGCAAGGTGGTGGCGCCGGAGCTCTACATCGCCGCCGGCATCTCCGGCGCGATCCAGCACGTGGCCGGCATCAAGGATGCCAAGGTGATCGTGGCCATCAACAAGGACCCGGACGCCCCGATCTTCGCCCATGCCGACATCGGCCTGGTCGGCGATCTGTTCGAGGTGCTGCCGGCGCTCGCCCAGGCCCTGCCGGCGCGCGGCGCGTGATGCCGGCCGCGATGCGGGCCGAGGTGTCGGCCGAGTTGCCGACCGGCGTGCGCCGCTTCGCGGTCGACGCGCTGCAGGCCGAGCCCTGGCGCAACGGGGCCGGGCTCACGCGCACCGTGTGGCCGCACGCGGTCGACGGCCATGACCTGTGGCGGGTCAGCGTCGCCGATCTGCCCGAGCCGGCCGCCTTCTCCTGCTTTCCGGGGCGGGTGCGGCGCTCGGTCCTGCTGCGCGGGCCGGGCCTGGTGCTGGGCGCGCAGGGCGCGTCCTGGTCCTTCCCGCAGGTCGGCAGCGTCGCGGCCTATCCGGGTGAGCTGCCCATCCTGGCGCAGCCGCCGCAGGGCGGCTCGCGCCTGCTCAACGTCATGGCCGACCGCGCGCGCGTCACGCCGCTGCTGCAGGTCGACGACGGTCCGGCCAGCGGCCTGCGGCTGCCCCTGCCGTCCATCCTGATGGTGCTGTCCGGTGAGGCCGACATCGGCCCTGCGGGCGCCGCCTGGGGCACCTTCGGCGCCGAACAGGGCCTGGTGCTGGAGGCCGGCCTGCCGGGGCCCTTGTCCATCGAATCCCGAGCCCGGCCGCTGGTCTGGGCCCTCATCAGCTTTCAGATGTCATGAACGATCAGGACGCTCTGCTGGAGCGCTACGGCCCCCGCGAGTCGATGGACTACGACGTGGTCATCGTCGGCGGCGGGCCCGCCGGCCTGGCCACCGCGATCCGCCTGAAGCAGCTGCGCCCCGAGGCCTCGGTGGTGGTGCTGGAGAAGGGCGCCGAGCCCGGTGCGCACACGCTGTCGGGCGCCGTCATGGACCCGCGGGCCCTGACCGAGCTGCTGCCCGACTGGCGCGAGCGCGGCGCGCCGCTGAGCCAGCCGGTCACCGGCGACGACGTGCTGGTGCTCAGCCCCGACCGGGCGCGCCGCGTGCCCGATGCGCTGGTGCCCGACTGCCTGCACAACCCCGGCAACTACATCGTGCGCCTGGGCGCGGTCGTGAAGTGGCTGGCCGAGCAGGCCGAGGCCCTCGGCGTCGAGGTCTTTCCGGGCTTCGCTGGCGCCGAGATCCTGTACGACGAGCAGGGGCGGGTCCGCGGCGTGGCCACCGGCCACAGCGGCCTGGGCAAGGACGGCCAGCCCACCGCCGGCTTCCAGCTCGGCATGGCGCTGCACGGCCGCTACACCGTGTTCGCCGAAGGCGCGCGCGGCCATCTGGGCCAGCAGCTGATCCAGCGTTACCGGCTGGATGAGGGGCGGGATCCCCAGACCTACGCGCTCGGCATCAAGGAGCTGTGGGAGGTGCCGCCCGAGCGTGTGCAGCCCGGCCGCGTGGTGCACACCGCCGGCTGGCCGATGGACGACGCGACCTACGGCGGCGGCTTCCTGTACCACCTGGATGGCGGCCAGGTGGCCCTCGGTTTCGTCGTCGGGCTCGACTACACCAACCCCTGGCTCAGCCCCTTCGAGGAGATGCAGCGCTGGAAGACCCATCCGGCCATCCGCGCCCATCTGGAGGGCGGGCGGCGCATCGGCTACGGGGCGCGGGCCATCACGGCCGGCGGCATCCTGAGCCTGCCGCGGCTGGTCTTCCCCGGCGGCGCGCTGGTCGGCTGCGAGGCCGGCACGCTCAACGCGGCCCGCATCAAGGGCAGCCATGCGGCGATCGCCACCGGCATGCTGTGCGCCGAGGCGCTGGCCGATGCGCTGACCCAGGGCCGCGCCCATGACGAGCTGAGCACCTATCCGGAGGCCTTCGAGCGCAGCTGGCTGCATGCGGAGCTGCGGCAGTCGAAGAACTTCAAGCAGTGGTTCAAGCAGGGCAACCGCATCGGCGGCCTGATGACCGGCGTCGAGCAGTGGCTGCTGCCGCGCCTGGGCCTGCGCGAGCCGCCGTGGACGCTGCACCGCCGCGTCGCCGATCACGAGCGCCTGCGCCCGGCGGCGGATGCGCCGCGCATCGACTATCCGCGGCCCGACGGCGTGCTGACCTTCGACCGCCTGAGCTCGGTCTTCCTCAGTGGCACCCATCATGAGGAGAACCAGCCGGCCCATCTGGTGCTGCGCGACGCACGCGCGCCGGTGGAGGTCAACCTGGCCCGCCATGCCGGCCCCGAGGCCCGCTACTGCCCGGCCGGTGTCTACGAGTTCCTGCCCACCGACACGGGCGGATCCCGGCTGCAGATCAACGCGCAGAACTGCCTGCACTGCAAGACCTGCGACATCAAGGACCCGGGTCGCAACATCGTCTGGACCGTGCCCGAGGGCGGCGGCGGGCCGGTCTATTCCGGGATGTGAGCGGACTTTCATGTTCGCCGCCGCCACCACCGGCCTCACCCGCTCCGGCCGTCCTTCATTGCCCCCATCCACACCCATGCCCGCACCCGACATGCAGACCTCGCCCGCCTACTGGCTGATCCTGGCCAGCGAGGTCGGCGATGCCGCAGCCCAGGCCCGCTATGCCGCCGCCTGGGCACCGATCGCCGAGCGCTACCAGGCGCGCGTGCAGGTGCTGGACGCCGCCCGCGTGCTGGCCGAGCCCGACGGCCATGCGCGCGTGTTGACCGTCGCCTTTCCCAGCCTGGAGGCCGCCCGGGCCTGCCACGGCGATCCGGCCTACCAGGCCGCCGTCGCCCACGTGCTGCCGGTCTCGCGGCGCGCGCTGCTGATCCTGCCCGGCGAGCCGCCGGCGGCCTGAGGCCCGGGCGGGGCGGGCGGCCGGGCCCGGCTCTCCTATCATCGCCCCATGCCCGACGCCGCCCAACTCCTGTCCTTCCTCGTCGCTGCCGTCCTCATCACGGCCACGCCCGGTCCCGACAACCTGATGGTGCTGGGCATGGGCGTCTCCCGCGGGTGCCGGCAGGGCATCGCCTTCGGTCTCGGGTGTGCGGCCGGCTGCCTGAGCCACACGCTGCTGGCGGTGGTCGGCGTCAGCGCGCTGGTGGCGGCCTCGCCACTGGCTTTCACCGCGCTGAAGTGGCTCGGCGGCGGCTATCTGGTGTGGCTGGGGGTGCAGGCCATCCGCCATGCCGGCCAGGGCGTGGCCGCCGCGACGCCGGTGGCCGGGGCGGGTGTGCAGGGCGCGGCGGCGGATGCCCTTTCCGGTCCTTCCGGTCCTTCCGATCGTTCCGATGGGGCGGCCGGTGCCGCCGCCCGCGCGGCCTTCCTGCGCGGCCTGGTGGCCAATGCCGTCAACCCCAAGGTGGTGCTGTTCTTCCTGTCCTTCCTGCCGCAGTTCGTCGTGCCGGGGCAGGGCGCGGTCAGCACCCAGCTCGGGGTGTTGGGTGTGGTGTTCGCGCTGCAGGCGGCGCTGCTGTTCGGGCTGCTGGGCTGGTTCTCGGGCGGCATCGGGGCCTGGCTGGCACGCCGGCCGCAGGCCGCGGCCTGGCTGGACCGGGTGGCCGGCGGCGTGTTCATCGCGCTCGGCCTGCGCATGGTGGCCAGCCGCTGAGGGCGGTCGGCCTCGTCCGTCTCACCGCGCGCCGTCGATGAACCTGCCCCGCCCCGAGCTCGATACCCTCGACCTGCGCATCCTGCGCGAGCTGCAGGCCGATGGCAGCCTGAGCAATGTCGAGCTGGCCCGCCGCGTCGGCCTCTCGCCCTCGCCCTGTCTGGCCCGCGTCAAGGCGCTGACGGCCTCCGGCGTCATCCGCCAGTACGTGGCGCTGCTGGATGCCCAGCGCCTGGGCCTGCACCTGAACGTCTTCATCTCGATCAGCCTCAAGCAGCAGACGCGCGCCGCGCTCGAAGCCTTCGAGGCCCGCATCTGCGCCCGTGACGAGGTGATGGAGTGTTATCTGATGACCGGCGATGCGGACTACCTGATCCGCGTCGCCGTGGCCGACATGGCGGCGCTGGAGCGCTTCATCCTCGAACAGCTGTCGCCGATGCCGCAGGTCGAGAAGATCCGCTCCAGCTTCGCGCTCAAGCAGGTGCGCTACAAGACGGCGCTGCCGCTGGGCTGAGATGACGCGCTCCGATCCCGTCATGCCGGACCCCGACCGCCGCTTCACCGACGCCGAGCGCGAGGCCGTGCACGCGCTGATGCAGCTGCGCCGCGACATGCGGCACTTCCGCCCCGGCTGCACGGTGGCCCCGGCGGTGATCGCGCGCCTGCAGGCGGCGGTGCTGGCCGCGCCGTCGGTTGGCCTGATGCAGCCGCTGCGGGTGCTGCGCATCACCGATGCGGCGCTGCGCGCGGCGCTCGCGCAGTGCGTCGACGCGGAGCGTCTGCGCACGGCCGCGGTGCTGGGGCCGCGCGGCGACGACTTCCTGGCGCTCAAGGTCGAGGGCCTGCGCGAGTGCGCCGAGCTCTGGGCCCTGGTGCTGGCGCCCGATGACGGCACGGTCTTCGGCCGCCGCACGCTGGCGCGCGAGATGGCCTGGTGCTCGGCCGGGGCCGCGGTCGAGAACCTGTGGCTGGCCGCGCGGGCCGAGCACCTGGGCCTGGGCTGGGTCTCGCTGTTCGATCCGCAGGATCTGGTGCGGTTGCTGAACTTGCCCGACGGCGCCCAGCCGCTGGGTCTGCTGTGCATCAGCCCCGTCGACCACTTCTACCCGGCCCCGATGCTGATGCGCACCGGCTGGCGCCAGCCGCGCGCCCCGCGCGTGCTGTTCGGCGAGAACGGCTGGTCGGGGCTGCAGGACGACGCGCCGGGGCCTTGAGGCCGGCGGTGGCCGGCCTCAAGGCCCGCCGACCGCTGTGCTGCGTGTGCCGGGCCGCATCTGTGTCTGTCGCCCGGCGGCCGGGCTGACCAGAATCGGTCCTTCCGGCGACGGGCCCGTGCCGGGTCCGCGCCCCATCCGCTGCTCCACCGCGAAACCGCCATGCGCCACCGTGCCTTCCAGCAGGTCGATGTCTTCACCGACCGTCCCTTCCTCGGCAACCCGGTCGCCGTCGTGCTCGACGGCGAGGGCCTGGACACCGCCCAGATGCAGCGCATTGCCGCCTGGACCAACCTGTCGGAGACCACCTTCGTGCTGCCGGCCACCGAGCCCGGCGCCGACTGGCTGCTGCGCATCTTCACCCCCGGCGGCGAGCTGCCCTTCGCCGGCCATCCGACGATCGGCACCGCGCACGCGCTGCTGGAGGCCGGCCGCGTGCAGCCGCGTGACGGGGCCCTGGTGCAGCAATGCGCGGCCGGCCTGGTGCCGCTGCAGATCGACACCGGTGCCGATGGCCAGCGCCGCATCGCCTTCACCCTGCCGCCCACGCGCGAGACCGCGCTCGACGACGGCCAGCTCGACGCGCTGGACCGTGCGCTGGGCCAGCCCGTGCTGCGCAGCCCGCGCCCGCGCGTGATCGACGTCGGCCCGCGCTGGCTGGTCGCCCAGATGGCCGATGCTGCCGCGGTGCTGGCCCTGCGGCCGGACTTCGCCGAGATGGCGCGCCAGGACGCGGCGCGCGGACCGGGCAGCGGCGTGATCGTCTTCGGCGCCCATGATCCTCAGGTCGGCGGCCATGCCGGTGCCCAGGTCGAGCTGCGGGCCTTCATGCCCGCGGCCGGCGTGCCCGAGGATCCGGTGTGCGGCAGCGGCAACGGCTGCATGGCCGTCTTCGTGCGCGACACCGGCCAGACCGGGCGCTTCGGCGCCCGCTTCATCAGCACGCAGGGCCGGGCGCTGGGGCGCGACGGCCAGGTCGCGCTCGGCATCGCCGACGACGGCGCCATCACCGTCGGCGGGCAGGCGGTGACGGTGATCGAGGGGCGGATCCAGGCCTGAGAGCGCGGCCGTGCCGTGCGGCCGGCCGCGCCCCTGCGCTGATCCGGTCGCGATGGTGATCGACTGAGCCTGTACGGCCCGCCCACGCGATCCGACACTGGCGAGTCCGCCGGATCGGCGGCCGCTTCACCCGTTCGTGCTCTGCCCGTGTCCGCACCCACCGCCCTCGCCATGCCCGCCGCCTCCCCACACGCCAATCTGCGGGGCATCGGCTGGATGGTCGCCGCGATGGCCGCCTTCGCCATCGAGGACGTCTGCGTCAAGCTCGCCGCCCGCACGCTGCCGGTCGGCCAGGTGCTGATGCTGTTCGGCCTCGGCGGCATGCTGCTGTTCGCGGCCTGCCCGCGCGGGTCAGGGGCGCCCCTGTTCGATGCCGCGGTGCGGGCACCGGCGATGCGCGTGCGCGCCGTCTTCGAGTTCATCGGCCGGCTGTTCTACGTGCTGGCGATCAGCCTGACGCCGCTGTCCGCCGCCACCGCCATCCTGCAGGCCACGCCGGTGCTGGTGGTCCTCGGCGCCAGCCTGTGGTTCGGCGAGCGCGTGGGCTGGCGGCGCTGGCTGGCCATCGTCGCCGGCCTGCTCGGCGTGCTGGTGGTGCTGCGCCCGGCCGCCGGCGACTTCTCCGCGCTGTCGATGCTGACCGTGGTCGGCATGATCGGCTTCGCCGGCCGCGATCTGGCCAGCCGCGCCGTGCCGGCGACGCTCGGCACCCGCCACCTCGGCTTCTTCGGCTTCCTGACCGTCACCGTCGCCGGCGCGGCCTGTGCGCTGTGGGACGGCCGCGCGCCGGTGTGGCCCACGGCCAGCGCCGCCGCCGCCCTGGCCGGCGGCGTGGCCATCGGCGTGGCGGCCTATGCCTGCCTGATGAAGGCCATGCGCACCGGCGACATCGCCACCGTCACCCCCTTCCGCTACACCCGCCTGCTGTTCGGCCTGGGGCTGGGCGTGGCCGTCTTCGGCGAGCGGCTGGACGGGCCGATGCTGGCCGGCTGCGCGATCATCGTGGGGGCGGGGTTGATGATCGCGTGGGAGGGGCGGCGGCGCGGCCTCACCGCGCCGCACGCGCCTTCTGGATCTCGCCCATGAAGCCGCCCACGAAGTCGGTGCCCAGCGCGGCCAGGTTGCGCTCGACGACCGGCTGCACGACGGCGCGGATCCTGGCCAGCTCGGCGGGCGGCATCTCCTGGACCAGCATGCCCTTGGCCTTCAGCTCGGTGATGACCTCCGCCGCCTGCTTCAGCTCCTGGGTCCGCTGGACGCCGCGGATCTCCTCGGCCGCCTTGCGCACGGCGGCCTGCTGATCCGCAGGCAGCGCCGACCACCAGCGACGCGAGGCCACGATGGCCACCGGCGTGTAGACGTGATTCGTGATCGTCAGGTACTTCTGCACCTCGTACATCTTGTTGGCATGCATGTCGACGACCGGGTGCTCGTAGCCGTCGAGCGCCTTGATCTCGAGCGCCGGATAGACCTCGGTGAAGGCCATCGGCACCGCGTTCATGCCCATCGCGTTGAAGCTGGCCAGCGCCATCGGGCTCTGCATGACACGCACCTTCAGGCCCTTCATGTCCGCCAGCGAGCCCAGCGCGCGCTTGCTGTTGCTCATGTTGCGGAATGCGCCACCGGACCAGACCAGGCCCTGCAGGCCCAGGTCGGACAGGCCGTCCAGCAGCTGGCGTCCGGCGCTGCCGTCCAGCACGGCCGCGGCCTCGGCATCGTTGCCGAACAGGAAGGGCACGTCGAAGATCTGCAGCTCCTTGCGGCGGGCCGAGATCGGTGCCAGCGATCCCATGTAGAGGTCCTGGGTACCGCTCTGGGTGGCCAGCAGCATCTTCTCCTCGGAGCCCAGCACCGCGTTGCCGTAGACCTCGATGACGATCTTGCCGCCGGAGGCCTTCTGCACGGCTGCCGCGAACTGCTTCATCGCCATGGCGCGCGGATGGCTGTCGGCGAACGAGTGACCCAGGCGCACCTTGCGCGTCTCCTGGGCGCTGGCGGCCTGCGCCGTGAACAGGGTGCCGAGCGCGACAGCGGCGGTCAGCAGGCGGCGGCGGGCGGTGGGGTGATGCATGGGTGTCTCCGGGGGCGGTGTCGTCATTCGAAGTCCAGCAGGACCTTCATCGCCTGCGTGCGGTCGGCGGCCAGCGCGAAGGCCCGGCCGGCATCCCGGTAGGGCAGCGTGGCCGAGATCAGCGGCTTGAGGTCGACCAGACTGCCGTTGATCAGCGCCACGGCGGTGGCGAACTCCTCGTGGAAGCGGAAGGCGCCGCGCAGGTCGAACTCCTTGGCGACCACCATGTTGAACGGCAGCGTCGCCTCGCTGCCGGACAGACCGAGCTGCACCAGCGCGCCGCGCGGCCGCAGCACATCGAAGCCGCTGCGCATGGCCTGGGCATTGCCGCTGCATTCCAGCAGCACGTCGAACTGGCCCTTGTCGACGGCGTGACGGGCGAGGGCGGCTGGATCCTCCGCGACGTGGATGACCTCGTCGGCCCCCACCTGGGCCGCCTTGCGCAGCGGATGGGCGACCACATCGGTGGCCGCGATGAAGCCGGCCCCGGCACGGCGGGCCGCGATGATCGCCATCGCGCCGATCGGGCCGCAGCCGGTCACCAGCACCCGCCGGCCGAGCAGGGGGCCGGCACGGTTGACGGCGTGCAGGGCCACGGCCAGCGGCTCGGCCATCGCGCCTTCGGCATCGCTGACCGTGTCGGCCAGCACATGGGCCTGTGAGGCCTCGATCACCAGCTCCTGCCGGAACGCGCCCTGGACATGCGGCATGCGCATTGCGCTGCCGAAATAGCGCATGTCCAGGCAGTGGTTCTGCAGGCCCTTCTGGCAGAAGCGGCAGAGGCCACAGGGCCGGCTCGGGTTGACGGCCACCCGGGTGCCGACGCTCAGGCCCGCCACGCCCTCGCCGACGGCCGCGATGCGGCCGGCCACCTCATGGCCCAGCACCATCGGCTGCTGCAGCCGGATGGTGCCGAAGCCACCGTGCTGGTAGTAGTGCAGATCCGAGCCGCAGATGCCGCCGCAGCGCACGCGCACCAGCACCTGGTCGGGGCCCACCGGCGGGCGTTCCTGAGGTTCGACGCGAAGGTCGTGAGGGGCGTGGATGACCAGAGCTTCCATGAGAGCTTGAACGTGAAAAATGAGAGATAACGGCGCGACAACGGCGTCAGCGCGTCATCCACTGCAGCGGCCACATGACCAGCTGCGGGAACAGCACCAGCAGGAACATCACGATCGACTGCGCGACCATGAATGGCAGCACGCCGCGGATGGCGCCGCTCATCGGGATCCTGGCCACGCCGCAGACCACGTTGAGCACGGTGCCCACCGGCGGGGTCACCAGCCCGATCGCGTTGTTCATGATGAACAGCACGCCGAAGTACACCGGATCGATGCCGGCCTGCTTGAGCACCGGCATCAGCACCGGCGTGAGGATCAGCACCGTCGGCGTGAAGTCCAGCGCGGTGCCGATCACCAGCACCAGCAGCATCAGCACGAGCACCAGCAGCGTGGGCTGATCCATCAGGGGCTGCACCAGCTCGGCCAGCTGCTGCGGGATGTTCGCGGTCGTGATCAGCCAGGCCGAGACACCGGCGGCCGAGACCAGGAACATGATCACCGCCGTGGTCTCGGCCGCCCGGTAGAACAGGCGGTAGAGCTGCGACGGCCGGATCTCGCGGTAGACCAGCGTGCCGATCAGCAGCGAGTAGACCGCGGCGATCACCGCCGCCTCGGTCGGCGTGAACAGGCCGAACTTCAGCCCGCCGATGATGACCACCGGCAGCACCAGGGCCCACAGGGCGTCCCGGCTGGCCTGCAGGCGCTGCGCCGTGCTGCTGCGCGGCTCGACACGGATCACGTCACGGCCGCTGACCCAGCGCCAGGCCAGCATGATCGCCAGGCCCATCAGGATGCCGGGCACGATGCCGGCGATGAACAGCTTGGTGATCGACACCCCGCCGGTCACGCCGTAGAGGATCATCGCGATCGACGGCGGGATGACCGGCGCGATGATGCCGCCGCAGGCGATCAGCCCGCAGGACCGGTTGACGTCGTAGCCGGCGTTGCGCATCAGCGGAACGAGCACCGACGCCAGCGCCGCGGTGTCGGCCACGGCCGAGCCCGACAGCGAGGCCATGATCACCGCCGCGGCCACCGCCACGTAGCCCAGGCCACCACGGATGTGGCCGACCCAGGACATCGCCATCACGATGATGCGGCGCGTCATGCCGCCGGCGTTCATGAACTCGCCGGCCAGCATGAAGAAGGGCACCGCCAGCAGCGGGAAGCTGTTGGCACCATCCCACATGTTCTGGATCACGATCTGCGGATCGGTGATGCCCATCTGGAACATCACGGCCAGACCGCAGCCGATCAGGGCGAAGGCCACCGGCATGCCGAGGGCCATCAGGCCGAGCAGCGATCCGATGAAGACGAGGAGCGTCATGGACGGCCTCCCTGGGGCGTCGGGGCGGCGCCGTGGGCCGGCGCGTGGCCGAGGTCGTTCATCGCGTCACGGGCTTCGGCCATGCCTTCCTCGTGCACGTCGATCAGTTCGTCATCGGCCACCCGGCCCAGGGCCAGGCGCAGCAGGTTGGACAGGCAGATCAGGCCCATCACGGTGCCTGACAGGTAGGAGACACCGAAGACCCAGATCATGCTGATCTGCGCGACGGGCGAGGCATTGCCCGCCAGGATGTCGTGCTGCAGCCAGGTGCCGTAGACCATGTAGCCACAGCACACCAGCATCAGCGCCTGGCTCAGGCCCCAGCACAGCCGACGCCCGGCGCCGGGCAGCGCCTGGACCAGCAGATCGACGCCCAGGTGTGCCCGGCGGCGCATGCCCACGGCCGCACCGATGAAGGTCAGCCAGACGAAGGCGAACCGGGGCATCTCTTCCGACAGGTCGATGCCGGTGTTGAGGAACAGACGCAACATGACGTTGCCGAACACCATCACCAGCATCACCGCCAGGCACAGCACCATCACGCCTTCGAGCAGGCGGGTGAGGGTGTCGGCGAACCACTTCATGTGACGGTCCCGTGTTCAGCGCGCGGCGCGCGCCTTCTCGATCTCGGCCTGGAAGCCCTTGACGAAGTCCTCACCGATCTGCGCCGAGAACTTCGCCAGCACCGGCTTGACCTTGTCCTGGATGCGGGCCAGCTCGGCCGCCGGCACCGCGTCGACGGTGACACCGGCGGCGCGGAACCTGCCGATCACGTCCGCATTGCCTTCGTCCAGCAGCTTGCGCTGCAGCAGGCCGGCCTCGGTCGCGGCCTTCTGCACGCCCGCCTTGTCCTCGGCCGACAGCGTCTCCCAGAACTTCCTGGAGGCGACGAGCGCGACCGGGGTGTAGACGTGATTGGTCAGCGAGATGTGCTTCTGCACCTCATGCATCTTGTTGGCGTACATGTGCAGCAGCGGGTTCTCCTGGCCGTCGAGCGCCTTGATCTCGAGTGCGGGGAACACCTCGGCGAAGGCCATCGGCGTCGCGTTGGCCCCCAGCGCCTTCCAGGTGTCGAGGGCCACGGGATTGGTCATCACGCGCACCTTCAGCCCGCTGATGTCCTCCGCCCGCGTCACCGTGCGCTTGCTGTTGGACAGGTTGCGGAAGCCCATGCCGGTCCAGGTCAGGCCGACGATGCCGCTGGGCTCCACCGCCGCGAAGATCTTCTTCGACGACGCGCCGTCGAACACCGCGTAGACCTCGCGCTCGTTCTGGAACAGGAAGGGCAGATCCCAGACCTGGACCTCCTTGACCCGGGTCGACAGCGGCGCGAGCGTGCCGATGTAGAACTCCTGCGTGCCGGCCTGCACCGCCTGCAGCTGCTTCTCGTCGCTGCCCAGCGTGGCGCTGTGGTGGACGGCGGGCTGGATGCGGCCCTTGGTGTAGGTCTTCAGCAGTTCGGCGAAGCGGTTCATCGCCACGGCCTGCGGATGCGTCTCGGGCATCGCGTGGCCGATCTTGGCGCGGACCTGGGCGTGGGCCGTGGCGGTGAGCAGCGACACGGTGGCGGCGATCAGGGCACCGCGGCGGATCAGGGAGAAGGGCTTCATGGTCAGGAGTGCAGGGGGAAGAGTCGGCGCCGGGCGCATCAGCCCAGCATCCAGCGCATCGGTGCGAGCACCAGCGCGGGGAACAGGATCAGCAGCCCCAGCACGACGAGCTGGGACAGCAGGAACGGCCACACGCCGCGGATCACCTCGTGCATCGGGATGCGGCCCACGCCGCAGACGACGTTGAGCACGGTGCCCACGGGCGGGGTCAGCAGGCCGATGGCGTTGTTGATGATGAACAGGACGCCGAAGTACACCGGATCGATGCCGGCCTGGCGGACCAGGGGCATCAACACGGGCGTCAGGATCAGGACGGTGGGGGCGAAGTCCAGCGCCGTGCCGACCACCACCACCAGCAGCATCAGAAGAGCCATCAGCAGCCGCGGGCTGTCGTGGAACGGCTCCACCAGCGCCGCCACCTGGGCCGGGATGTTGGCGACCGTGATGAGCCATGCGGACACCAGCGCCGCGGCGACCAGGAACATCACGACCGCCGAGGTCTTGCCCGCCGCCAGCACGATGGCGTAGAGCTGCCGCGGGTGGATCTCGCGATAGATGAACATCCCGACCAGCAGCGCATAGACCACCGCCACCACGGCGGCCTCGGTCGGCGTGAAGACCCCGGCCTTCATGCCGCCGATGATGGTCACGGCCAGCAGGTAGCACCAGAACGCATCGGCGGTGACGCGCAGCCGCTCGCGCAGGGGCACCTTGGGCGCGACGCTCACGCGGTCGCTGCGGGCGACGATGCGCCAGGTCACCAGCAGGGCCAGGCCCATCAGCACGCCGGGCACGATGCCGGCCATGAACAGCTTGCTGATCGACACGCCGCCGATCACGCCGAACAGGATGAAGCCGATCGATGGCGGGATGACCGGCGCGATGATGCCGCCCGCGGCGATCAGGCCGGCCGAGCGGTCCATCCGGTAGCCCGCGTCGCGCATCATCGGCAGCAGCACCGCGGCCAGGGCGGCGGTGTCGGCCACCGCCGAGCCCGACAGGCTGGCCATCAGCAGCGCGGCGAAGACGGCGACGTAGCCCAGGCCGCCCTGCAGATGGCCGACCCACACCAGGGCCGACTGCACGATGCGCCGGCTCATGCCGCCGGCATTCATCAGCTCGCCCGCCAACATGAAGAAGGGCACGGCCATCAGCGGAAAGTTGTCGGCTCCGCTGATCAGGTTCTGCGAGACGATCTGGGTGTCGAACTGGTCGAGGTGCAGCATCAGCGCCACGCCCGAGACCAGCAGCGAGAACGCCAGCGGCATGCCCAGCGCCATGGCGCCGAGCAGCGACAGCACGAACACGGTGATCGTCATCGAGCGGCTCCTGCGGTGGTCGCCGGCGACGCGGGCGTGTGGCCCTCCTCGGCGTCCTGGACCTGGATCAGGTCGGCGTCGGTGATGTCGCCGCGCACCAGGCGCACCAGGTTGCCGAAGATCAGTCCGCCCATCGCGAGGCTGGCCACGTAGCCCACGCCATAGACCCAGATCATCGGCAGCTCGGTCACCGGCGACAGCGTGGTCGCGTGGATGCCGTGCTGCCGCCACGTGCCGTAGAACATCAGACCGCAGCAGCCGAGCATCATCAGGTTGCTCAGCGCGAAGCAGCCCATGCGGCCGGCGCGCGGCAGCACGCGGATCAGCGTGTCCAGCCCCAGGTGCGCGTTCTCGCGCAGCGCGATGATGGCGCCCAGGAAGGTGATCCAGATGAAGGCGAAGCGCGACAGCTCCTCGGAGAAGTCGATGCCGGTGTTGAAGCCGTAGCGCAGCACGACGTTGCCGAAGACCATCACCACCATGGCGGTCAACAGCAGCACCAGCAGCCCTTCGGCCAGCCGGAACAGCGCCTGTGTGAACGTGGTCATGCCGTCCCCGCGTGTCCGGCTCAGCGGGTGGCCTCGATGGCCTTGAGCAGGTCCGGTCCGTTCTTCTCGGCGAAGGTCTTGCCGATGGGCTCCGACACGATCTTCTGGAACGGCGCCATGTCCACGTTCTCGACCACCTGCATGCCGGCCTTCTTCAGCTCGGCCACCACCTTGGCCGCGTTGCCCGCGTTGAGCTCACGCTGGAAGCGGGCGGCGTCACGCGCTGAATCGACGATGGCCGTCTGGTAGGCCGGCGGCAGGCTGTCGAAGCGGGCCTTGTTCATCACCACGATCAGCGGCGAGTACACGTGGTTGCTGACGGTCAGGTGCTTCTGCACCTCGTGGAACTTGGCCGACAGGGTGACGTTGATCGGGTGCTCCTGCGCGTCGAAGGTGCCGGTCTCCAGCGCGGTGTAGAGCTCGCTGATGGGCATCGGCGACGGGTTCATGCCCAGCAGCTTGAAGGCCTGGATGTGGTACGGGTTGGGCGTCGAACGGATCTTCAGACCCTTGAGGTCATCGGGCGTGCGCACCGCACGGCGGTTGTTGGTGAAGGCGCGCCAGCCGTTCTCCCAGTAGGCCAGGCCCTTGAGGCCGTGGGGTTGCAGTTCGGCGAGCACGCCGCTGCCCACGCTGCCGTCCAGCACGGCATAGGCATGGGCTGCGCTGCGGAAGACGAAGGGCAACTCCATGGCCGCGGTGTGCGGCACGATGCCGTTGTAGTTGCTGGCCCCGCTGGAGACGATGTCGATCGTGCCGCCGCGGGCGCCGTTGATCATGGCCGCGTCGTTGCCGAGTTGGCCGGACGGGAAGACGGTGATCTCCACCTCGCCCCCCGTGCGCTGCTTGACCAGCTCGGCCAGCTTCAGCGCCGCCGCGTGCTGTCCGTCCGTCGTGGCCACCGAATGGGCCATCTTCAGGTTGAACCGCGCGGCCATGGCGCTGGGCGTCAGGACCACGGACAGGGCGGCCAGCGTGGCGGCGGCCAGGGAACGACGGACGGCATTCATGGGTGTGTCTCCAGTGGAATGGGGCGGGGGGCGGTCCGGCCGGGCGGATCTGCGTCGCGCTCCGGCCGGCCGTTCAGGCCGGGGTGGCCGCGCGGACCACGTGGTCCAGCGGGTGTCCGCGGACCAGGCGCGCGATGTTGTCGGCGATGGTCTGCTGACGGCGACGGACGGTGCCTTCCGTCCAGCCGCTCATGTGCGGTGTCATGGTGACGTTGGGCAGGGTGCGGAAGTCCAGCCGGGACGGTGCGCAGGTCGACCGCTCGGCGTTCGGGTACTGGTACCAGGTGTCGATCACCGCGCCGCCGAGATGGCCGCTGGACAGCGCACCGTGCAGCGCGGCCTCGTCGATCACCGGGCCGCGCCCGACATTGATCACCCAGGCGCCGCGCGGCAGCGCCGACAGCAGGTCGGCATTGACCAGGCCCTGCGTCTGCGGCGTCAGTGGCAGGGTCACGACCAGCACGTCCAGGCCGGCCAGGAACGGCGTCAGCTCGGTCAGCGACCAGGCCTGATGGACCTGCGGGTCGCGCACCGGGCTGCGGTTGGCCGCATGCACCCGCATGCCGAAGGCACGGGCCCGTGGCGCCAGGGCCTGGGCAATGTGGCCATAGCCCAGCAGTCCGAGCGTCTGGCCGCCCAGTTCGCTGCGCAGCGCACCCGGTCGGCCGGCCCACCAGGTCCAGCGGTCCTGGCGCAGGTCGGCGTCGGCGACCGCCAGTGGCACATGGCGCTGCAGCAGCGCCGCGAACACGTACTCCGCGATCGCCTGTTCATGGCCGTGGCAGTTGCACAGCGCGGTCGTGGCCGGCAGCCGGCGGGTGTCGATGGCGTCGGTGCCCGCCGCCGGGGCGTGGAACAGGCGCGCGGCGGCCGGCGCCGGCAGCGTGTCGTCGAGCCGGATGCCGACGATGACGTCGGCGCGGGCGTAGGCCTCGCGCTCGCCGGGGCCGGACAGGTCGTCGCTGAGGTCCAGCACGGTGTGGCCCGGCTCGATCAGCCGCTCGAAGCCGGCGCGGAAGTTGGCCGCGTTCTGCCCGTGGAAGGCGATCGTCAGTCCGTGTGTCATGGCGTGTGCAGGCTGCCGTCGGGCAGTCGGGTCTGGGTCCAGGTGGTGATGCCGGCCGTGCAGGGGTGGCGGGCCGCGGCCGCTTCGTTCAGCTCGACGCCCAGGCCCGGTCGGTCGCTGGGGTAGACATGGCCCGCGCGGCATTCGGGCAGGCCCGGGAACACCTCCAGCAGCGCCGATCCGGATCCGCTGATCTCCTGGATCACGCCGTTGGGCGGTTCGATGCCGGACCACTCCTGGATGCCGAAGTTGCGGGCCACCAGGTCGAGGTGGATGTTGGCGGCGTGGCCGACCGGTGACAGGTCGCCGGGGCCGTGCCAGGCGGTGCGCACGCCGTGGGTCTCGGCCACCAGCTGCAGCTTGCGGGTGGGCGTGATGCCGCCGAGCTGGCTGGGATGCACGCGGATGAAGTCGATCAGGCGCTCGGTCAGCAGCGTGCGCCATTCCAGCGGGTGGTTGAACAGCTCGCCCTGGGCCAGCGGCGTGCGGGTCTGCTCACGCAGGCGGCGCAGCCAGTCACCCTGTTCCAGCGGGATCGCGTCCTCCAGGAAGAACAGCTCGTGCGGCTCCAGCAGCTTCGCCAGACGGATCGCATCGGTCGGATGCAGGCGCTCGTGCACGTCGTGGCACAGCTCGACGTCGAAGCCGACCCGTTCGCGCAGCACATCGAACAGGCGCACCGTCTCGCGGATGTAGCGGCGCGGGTCGAGGTAGATGCCGTCGCGCGACTGCTCGGGCGCGCCGGCCGGCGCCGGACCGAAGGCGCCGCCGCCGTAGCCGCCGCTCTGGCAGCGGATGTGGCCGACGCCCTGCTCGCGCAGGCGGGCGATGCTGTCGGTCAGCTCGGCCAGATCACGTCCTTCGGCATGGCGGTAGACCGGCACACCGGTGCGGACCTGCCCGCCAAACAACTGGTACAGCGGCAGGCCGGCCTGCTTGCCCTTGATGTCCCACAGCGCCATGTCGACGCCGGAGATCGCGTTGTTCTCGATCGGGCCGTTGCGCCAGTAGGCGTTCTGGTGCATCAGCTGCCACAGCTCCTCGATGGCCTCGGCGCTGCGGCCCACCAGCAGGGGCTTGAGGTACTGCTCGACGACGCACTGCACGGCCAGATGCCGGTAGGCGAAGGTGGCGCAGCCCAGTCCGGTCAGGCCGGGCTGGTTCGTCTCGATCCGGACCACCAGCAGGTTGATGCCCTGCGGCGCGGTCGCGATCGTCCGGATGTCGGTGATGAGGACGGACATGGGGTGTCAGAGCACGGAGAGCCAGCCGCCATCGACATAGATGATCTGGCCGTTGACGTAGTTGGAGGCGGACGAGGCGAGGTAGACGGCGGTGCCGACGAGCTCCTCCGGGCGACCCCAGCGCTGGGCCGGGTTGCTGGCCTTGACCCAGGCGTCGAAGTCCGGGTTGTTGACCAGGGCGGTGTTCATCTCGGTCAGGATGTAGCCCGGGCCGATGGCGTTGGCCTGGATGTCGTGCCGGGCCCATTCGGCGGCCATCGCCTTGGACAGCAGCTTGATGCCACCCTTGGCCACCGTGTAGGGCGCGACGGTGGCGCGCGCGGCCTCGCTGGTCAGCGAGCCGATGTTGATGATCTTGCCGCCCCGGCCGCGCTCGATCATGCGGCGCGCGGCTTCCCGCCCGACCAGGAAAGCGGCGGTCAGGTTGGTGTCGATCACCCTTTGCCAGTCGGCCAGGGCCAGCTCGACCATCGGCTGGCGGTGCTGGATGCCGGCGTTGTTGACCAGGATGTCGACCGTCAGGCCCTGCCGGTCCAGCGCGGCGAAGGCCTGGGCGACGGCGGCTTCGTCGGTGACGTCGAAGGCGGCGCCGAAAGCCTGCAGACCGTCGGCCCGCAGGGTGGCCACGGCGGTGTCGATGGCCTCGGGCTGGCGGCCGTTCAGGATGACGCGGGCACCCGCGCCGGCCAGGCCGCGGGCCAGCGCGAGCCCGATGCCACGGGTGGCGCCGGTGACCAGCGCGGTCTTGCCCGTCAGATCGAACAGGGCGGGGGAGGAAGCGGTCTGCATGTCATCCACTTTATATGACGTATGATGTTTGAATCCCCGGGGCAACCCTGATGGGTCTATGCATGGCGTGCCATCATCAGAGAAACGTCCACGCCGGACCGCTGGCGTACATATGACGTTCTAGAATGCGGCCGATGGTCACCCGCCCCGCCACCGCCCGCGCCACTTTCCAGGAACAGGTCGTCGACCAGCTCGGCGCCGAGATCTGTGCCGGCCAGTGGCAGCCCGGGCAGATCCTGCCCTCGGAGCCCGAGCTGTGCACCCGCTTCGGCTACTCCCGCATCGTCATCCGCGAGGCGATCAAGTCGCTCGTCTCCAAGGGCATGCTCAAGGTCGGGCGGCGCTTCGGCACGCTGGTGCTGGAGCCGGCCTGCTGGAACCTGTTCGATCCGCAGGTGATCGCCTGGCGGGCGACCCATGCGGCGCTGGACGGCACCATGTCGCGCGATCTGCTGGAGCTGCGCCGCGTCGTCGAGCCGGCCGCCGTGCGCATGGCCGCGCTGCGTGCCAGCGAGGCCGAGCGGCGGGCACTGCGTGCGGCCTACATGGCGATGGCCCGGGCCGTGGTCGGCAAGGGCAACTACATCGAGGCCGATCTGGCCTTCCACGGCACCATCCTGCTGGCCTGCGGCAACCAGTACCTGCGCCAGATGCAGGAGGCCATGTCGGCGATGCTGGAGGCCAACTTCGAGATCGTCACCCAGAAAGTGGGCGGCACGGCCGTCTCGCTGCCCTTGCACGAGGCCGTGTGCGTGGCGATCGAGCAGGGGGATCCGGTGGCCGCCGAGCGTGCGGCGCTGGCCCTGATCGACCAGTCCGAGCGCGACCTCAAGGAGCTGATCGACGCCGGCGCGGTGCGCCAGCGGGGTGCCCCGCGCGCGCCGGGGCGGCCCGCGCGGGGTGAGCCGCAGGCCGGTTGAAGGGCGATCATGCGCATCACGCGTCTGTCGACGTTCCGCGTGGCGCCGCGGTGGATGTTCCTGAAGGTCGAGACCGACGAAGGGCTGACCGGCTGGGGTGAGCCGGTGCTCGAAGGACGCGCGCTCACCGTCGAGGCCGCGGTCCACGAGCTGGGCCAGACCCTGATCGGCCGCGATCCGATGCGGATCAACGACCACTGGCAGTCGATGTACCGCCATCACTTCTACCGCGGTGGCGCGGTGCTGATGAGCGCGATCGCCGGCATCGACCAGGCGCTGTGGGACATCAAGGGCAAGGCCCTCGGCGTGCCCGTGCACGAGCTGTTGGGCGGGCGGGTGCGCGACCGCATGAAGGTCTACAGCTGGGTCGGCGGCGACCGGCCGGCCGACGTGGTCGAGCAGATCCGGCGCCTGGTCGAGGGTGGCTTCGACACCTTCAAGCTCAACGGCTGCGAGGAGATGGCGATGGTCGATTCGGTGCGGGCCGTCGACCGTGCGCTGGCGGTGGTCGACGAGGTGCGCCGGGTCTTCGGCACCCGCATCGATTTCGGGCTGGACTTCCACGGCCGGGTCGCGCTGCCGATGGCCCGGCCGCTGCTCAGGGCGCTGGAGCCCTACCGGCCGCTGTTCGTCGAGGAGCCGGTGCTGGCCGAACAGGCCGAGCACTATCCGGCGCTGGCCGCGGCCACCGCCATTCCGCTGGCCGCCGGCGAACGCATGTACTCGCGCTTCGAGTTCAAGCACGTGTTCCAGCGCGGTGGCATCGCGATCGTGCAGCCCGATCTCTCGCATGCGGGCGGCATCACCGAATGCCACAAGATCGCCGCCATGGCCGAGGCCCATGACGTGGCGCTCGCCCCGCACTGCCCGCTGGGCCCGGTGGCGCTGGCGGCCTGTCTGCAGCTCGATTTCGTCGCCTGGAACGCCGTGCTGCAGGAGCAGAGCATGGGCATCCACTACAACGAGGGCGCCGAGCTGCTGGACTATGTGTCCAACCGCGACGACTTCCGCATCGAGCAGGGCTGCATCGCGGCCTTGCCCGGCCCGGGGCTGGGTGTCGTGATCGATGAGGACCGTGTCCGTGAGGCCGCGGCCCGCGCGCCCGACTGGCACAACCCGATGTGGCGCCACGCGGACGGCAGCGTGGCCGAGTGGTGAGGCCGCAGAAGGCGCGTCGCTCCGTACAACTGCCGATCGGCACCCCTGCCCCGCTCTGCTCCAATCGTCCGCTCATCGGCCACGTCGGCCGTCGTCCGCGACGAGAGCCATGCCCGCAGCCGTACGCCAGCGCCTGATCTTCGACACCCGGACCCTGCGGCCCGAGGACCGGGTCGCCTACTGGGAGAGCCAGTGCCGCGACAACGTGGTCAGCCTGCGCTGCTCGCCCCATGCCGAGGAGGGGCTGGTGGCGCGCCAGGTCTGCGTCGAGGCCGGGGCGCTGCGCCTGGGCAAGACCAGCGCCAATGCGCACGTGATCGAGCGCACGCCGCAGATGATCCGCGCCCATCCGCAGGAATCGGTCTTCGTCAACGTGGTGCTGCGCGGTGGCACCTTCACCTACCAGCGCGGCCACTGTGCCAAGCTGCAGCCGCAGGAGGCGCTGGTCTATGACGCGCGCCATCCCTACCTGATCGGCGGCGGGCCGGATTTCGAGCTGCTGCACATCGATCTGCCGGTGGCGCTGTTCCACCGCCATCTGCTGCGCGACGATCTCGCGCTGCCGCTGCAGATCGACGGCCATGACCGCACCGCGCAGCTGTATCTGCGCACGCTGTCGCGGCTGGTGCTGGCCCATGTCGACGGGCCCGAGCAGGCCGGGGCGGCCCCTGAGGTCGAGCTGCAGGTCTGCGACCTGCTCGCCGCGCTGCTGCGGCAGTCGCGCGAGGGGGCGGCGCCGCTGTCGACGCTGTCGGCCGGCCATCTGCTGGCGGCCAAGGCCTACATCGACGAGCACCTGGACGACGACGGCCTGCAGGCCGCCGAGGTGGCGCAGGCCGTCGGCATCTCCGAGCGCCATCTGCGCCGGCTGTTCGCGGCGCAGGACGGCACGCTGGCCGACCATCTGATGGCCCGGCGTCTGGATCTGGCCCATCGCCTGCTGCGCGAGTCCGCGCAGCGCGGGGCCACCGTGGCCGAGATCGCCTACCGCTGCGGCTTCGCCAGCGCCGCACACTTCGCGCGTTGCTTCAAGCTGCGCTTCGGCCTGACGCCGACCGAGCTGCGGCGCCAGGCCGGGCACTGAAGACTTGGCCCGGCCTGCCCGGCCGGCCGCGGTGCCGGCGGCTGCCCCGGCTACGGCGCCGCGCCCACCGCATGCGGATCGACCAGCACCTTGCACTGCGTGCTGCGCTGCTTCAGCGCCTCGAAGGCCTGCGGCAGCTGGTCGAGCGACACCGTCTCGCTGACCAGCAGCTGCGGCGCGACGCGGCCGGCGTCCAGCGCGCGGATCGCGGTATCGAACTCGTGCAGGTCGAAGAAGACGCTCATCACCAGCGTCACCTCCTTGCTGATCGCGCGGAAGCTGTCGAGGTGGTCGCGCGGCGTGCACAGGCCCAGCACCAGCACCGTGCCGCGGGGGCGCACGAGGCCGATGCAGTGGTCGATCAGGCCGGGCTTGCCCACGCACTCGAAGACGATGTCGGGCTCGCCGCCCAGCTGCTCGCGCACGCGCACGGCCTGCTCGGCGTCGGCGGCGATGAAGGCGTCCAGGCCGAGTGCCAGCGCCCGCTCGCGCTGGTGCGGCGCCAGGTCGGTGATGGCCACGCGGGCGGCACCCAGGCGGCGCGCCCACCAGCCCACGGCCAGACCGATGGCCCCGGCGCCGACCACCAGCACGCGGTCGCCGGGCTTCAGGCCGGCGCGCAGCACGCCGTGCAGCGCGACGGCCAGCGGCTCGGCCAGCGCGCCATCGGCCGGCGAGATGCCCCAGGGCAGCGGCCGGCACTGGCGTGCGGCCACGGCCGCGTACTGGGCATAGCCGCCGCCCACCAGCTGCATCCGGGGGCACAGGGCCGGGCGGCCGGCGTGGCAGGCCGGGCAGTCGCCGCAGCCGTGCAGCGGCGCGACGGTGACGGCGTCGCCCGGGCGCAGGCCGCGCACGTCGGCGCCCACCTCCAGCACCTCACCCGAGATCTCGTGGCCCAGCACGTCGCCGGCCTGGGCGCCGAACACCGGGTCCTCGGTGATGTGCAGATCGCTGCCGCAGATGCCGCAGCGGCAGACCTTCAGCAGCACGCCGTCGCGGCCGGGCCGTGGCGTGTCCACCGAGGCCAGGCGCAGCGGGCGGTGCAGGGCGTCGAACAGGACGGCGCGCATGGGCGGGCTCCTTCAGTCGGTGCGGCCGAGCATCTGGCCGCCATCGATCACGATCTGGGCGCCGGTCACGTAGCTCGACGCGCGGGAGGCGAGGAACAGCGCCAGCGGCTTGATCTCGTCGGTCTCGGCCACGCGGTGCTGGGGCACGCGGGTCTCGAAGGCGCGGCGGTCGGCGGCGTGGCGCAGCCGCCCGCCAGCGATGTTGGTGACGAAGGGCCCGGGCGCGATGGCGTTGACGCGGATGCCGTGGCGGGCCAGCTCCATCGCCGCCTGACGCACGAGTGAGGCGGCACCGGCCTTGGCCGGCATGTAGGGCGTGCCGACGATGGCCTCGTTGATGATCGCCGCGTTCGAGGTGGTGACGATGATGCTGCCGCTGCCCTGCGGCTTCATGCGCCGCACCGCCGCGCGCAGCGTGGTGAACACGCTGCCGAGGTTGGTGGCGATGACGGCGTCCCAGTGCGCCTCGTCCAGCGTCTCCAGCGCGCCCTCGGGGTTGCGCTGGTGGTCCGGCGTCAGGAAGCCGGGGCCGGCATCGATGCCGGCGTTGGCGAAGACCACGTCCAGTCGCTCGCCCTGGGCGACGGCCGTGCGCTCGAAGGCGGCGTACAGCGCGGCGCGCTCGGTGACGTCGACCGCTTCGGCCCGCACACGGGCGCCGGCCTCGGCCAGGCGGGCGCAGGCGCGGTCCAGGCCGGCGGCGTCGCGGTCCATCAGCGTGACGAGGGCGCCGTGTTCGGCCATCACCTCGGCATAGGCCAGGCCGATGCCGCTGGCCGCGCCGGTGACGGCGCAGGACAGGCCCCGCACGTCGAAGGTCTGGAGGGTGGGCGTGAGCATGGGCGGGCTCCGGCTCAGATGAACAGCGCCTGGTTGATCGGCAGGCCGTGCTCGCGGCAGTGGGTCACGTAGTGGTTGATGAACCAGAACACGTCCACCGTTTCCAGATACTTCCCCTGATCGTCGAAGAACTCGATCGGGCCGTTGAGCCAGAACATCGCCTTCATGCCGTTCGGATCGTCCGAGTACAGCGTGTGGTGCGTGCCCGGGGTCTCGTAGACGAAGCTGCCGGGGGTGGCGATCCAGTCGTACTCGTAGTAGCCCCAGCTGCCTTCCAGGGTGACGGCCGAGACGTGGCCGCGGTGGCGGTGGGTGCCGATGCGCCCGCCGCCCTTGACCCACAGGATGTTGGCGGCCATGCCCTGGCGCACGTCGAAGGCCAGATGGCGGATGGCCGCGCTCTCGCCGAAGGGCACCCAGGGCGAATCGGCCTCGCTGGCGCCGATGAAGCCGCCTTCGAGCGCGTACTCCTGGACGATGGCCTCGTGGGGCTGGGGCGGCAGGGTGACGATGCCGGGGTGGCGGCGCGGCGGGGTCATCGTGGTCATGGTGTTGTCTCCTCAGGTGGTGGGCCGCCTCAGGGGCGGACGGTCGGGGTCGAATGGGCGCAACAGTGGGCGCAACGGTGGGCGGGCGACCCGGGCGCGGGGCGGCTCAGGCCGCGTCGTCGCCGCGCCGCAGGCGCCTGCGCAGGGCGAACCAGGGCGCGTCGACGCGCCGGCTCCACAGCCCCCACAGGCCCTTGGGCGCGAACAGCGCGACGGCGATCGTCATCAGGCCGAGCGCAACCATGTAGGTGGCGCCGTACTGGCCGAACAGGCGGTCGGCCGCGAAGTACAGGACGGCGCCGATCAGCGGCCCCTCGATCGAGCCGATGCCGCCGACCATCACGATGAAGATGCAGATCGACGACCAGTTGACGTCGTAGGCCGCGGCCGGCGAGATGCGCAGCGCGCTGAGGTAGTAGACGACGCCGACCAGACCGGTGCCCACGGCGGCAGCCAGCCAGATCAGCAGGCGCAGGCGCCGCACGTCGACACCCTGGCTGGCGGCTGCCACCGGGTTGTCGCGCAGCGCCGTCAGCGCCAGACCGTGGCGTGAGCGCAGCAGCCAGAGGCTGCCGCCCACCGTCAGCACCAGCATCGCGGCGGCCAGCCACACGGTGCCCAGCTCGCGGGTGCCGGCCTCGTGCTGTGCCATCGCGCGCAGCGTCATGCCCGAGCCGCTGCCCACCGCGTCCTGGGTCGAGGTCCACAGCCGCAGCACCTCGGCCACCACCCAGGTGCCGATCGAGAAGTAGGGGCCGTCCAGACGGTGCAGCAGCGCATGGGCCGGCACGGCCACCAGCAGCGGCAGCAGCAGGGCCAGCGGTGCGGCCAGGAAGGGATCGAGCCCGGCACGCTCGGACAGCACGAACAGCGCGTAGCCGCCCAACCCGATGAAGGCCTGCTGGCCGACCGAGACCATGCCGCCATAGCCGGCCAGCAGGTTCCACATCTGGGCCAGCGCGATGTAGCAGGCCAGCTCCACCACCGAGCGCATCAGCCCGGCATCGGCCCACCAGGGCAGGCTGAGCATGACCAGCAGCGCGGTGACGGCCAGGGTGCCGCCGATGCGGCTGGAGCGGGTGTGGCGCTCGACGACGGGGCCGGCCGCGGGCGTGCCGACAGGCCCGGGGCGTGTGGCCGGTGTCGGTGGGCCGGACGGCGCCGGCGTTGCCGGCTCCACGGTGGCGAGGGCGGCGGTGACGACGTTCGGGGTCATCGGACGATGTCTCCTGAGAATTGGAGTTGGGTTGGCGAGGGCGGCCGCTGGCCCGTGCTCAGGCCCGCCGCGCCATCAGGCCCTGCGGCCGCAGCGCCAGCACGGCGAGGAAGACCAGGTGGCCGGCCAGCACGCCCCAGCCCGCGTCCAGCCGGAAGCCGATGGCCTGGGCCACGCCCAGCACCATCGCGCCCAGGAAGGCGCCCCAGACCGAGCCCATGCCGCCGATGATCACGGCCTCGAAGGCGTAGATCAGCTGCGCCGGCCCGTCCGACGGCGAGACGGTGGCCCGCAGCGACTGGCCGACGGCCGCCACCCCCAGCAGGCCGACCGCGATGGCGGTGGCCACCGCGTAGACGCGCCGCGTGTCCAGCCCGGTGAGGGCCGCGGCCTCCGGATCGGCTGCGGCGGCGCGCAGGGCGCGGCCGAAAGCGGTCAGACGCAGGCTCAGGTCCAGCCCGGCGCTCATCAGCAGTGCGGCGACGAAGATCAGCAGCGGCAGCATGCCGACGTACAGCGGGCCGACGGCCAGGCTCTCGGCCTCCAGCCCGTCGCCGGGCAGCGAGCGGGTGTCGGCCGACCAGATCTGCAGCATCGCGTTCTGCAGCGCGATCGACAGGCCGAAGGTGGCGATCAGCGAGGGCAGCGGATCGCTGCCCAGCACGCGGTCGAGCAGCAGACGCTGCAGCAGCAGGCCCGCCACCGCGGCGATGGGCACCAGCAGCGCCACCACCGCACCCGGGCCGAGGCCGAAGCCGGCGGCCAGCGTGATGCCCAGCAGCGCCAGCAGCATCACCATGTCGCCGTGCGCGGTGTTGACGATGCGCATGACGCCGAACATCAGCGCCATGCCGAGCGCGTACTGGGCATAGGTGCCGCCCAGCAGCAGGCCCTGGACCAGGGCATCAAGCCATTGCATGGTGGGCTCCGTGATCGGTGGTGCCGAAGTAGGCCTGGGCGATGGCCTCGCGCGGGATCGCGGCCGAGGCGCCCTGCAGCGTGATGCGGCCCTCCAGCAGGCAGTACAGGCGCTGCGAGGCGCGCTGGGCCAGCGCCACGTCCTGCTCGACGACGACGATGGCGGTGCCAGCGGCGGCGATGCCCGGCAGCGCCGCATAGATCTCGCGGATCACCAGCGGGGCCAGGCCCAGCGACAGCTCGTCGCACAGCAGCAGGCGCGGCTGCAGCAGCAGCGCGCGGCCGATGGCCACCATCTGCTGCTGGCCGCCGGACAGCGATTCCACCGGCACCCTCGCCTTGCTGGCCAGGGCCGGAAACAGTGCGTGCAGCCGCTCCAGTGTCCAGGCCTCGCCGTGGGCCCGGACCCTCAGCTTGCGCGCCTGGTCGATGGCCACGCGCAGGTTGTCCTCGACCGTCATGCCGGCGAACAGGCGCCGGCCCTCGGGCACCAGGGCGACACCTCGGCGCACCATCTCGTGCGGGGCCTGGCCGCCGACGTCCTGGCCGTCCAGCCGCACCATGCCGGGGGCCACCGGCAGCAGGCCACACAGGCTGCGCAACAGGGTGCTCTTGCCGGCGCCGTTGGCGCCGATCAGCGCCACCACCTCGCCGGCGGCCACCTGCAGGTCGAGACCGAACAGGGCCTGGAAATCGCCGTAGCGCGCGACCAGGCCCTGGGTGGACAACAGCGTGCTCATGCCTCGATCCCCATGTAGACGCGCCGCACGTCGGCCTGGGCCATCACGTCGGCGGGCAGGCCGTCGGCGATCTTCTCGCCGAAGTTCAGCACCACCAGGCGGTCGGCCACCGCCATCAGCGCGTGCAGCACGTGCTCGATCCAGACCACCGTCACCTGCTGCTCGCGGATGCGGCGCACCAGGCCGACCAGCAGGCGCGATTCCTCGTCGGTCAACCCACCGGCGATCTCGTCGAGCAGCAGCAGGCGCGGCCCGCTGGCCAACGCACGGGCCAGCTCCAGCCGCTTGCGGTCGAGCAGCGGCAATCCGCCGGCCAACTGGTTGGCCTTCGGGCCCAGGCCGCAGTCCTCCAGGATGCGGGCGCAGCGGGCATTGGCCGCCGCCTCGGCCTGCCGGCCGCCGAACATCGCGGCCACCAGCAGGTTCTCGAACACCGTCATGCCGCCATAGGGGCGCGGCACCTGGTAGGTGCGGCCGATGCCCAGCCGGCAGCGCTCGAACGGGCGCTGGCCGTCCAGGGTGCGGCCCTCGAAGGCCAGCGTGCCGGCATCGGGCCGCACATCGCCGCTGATCAGGTTGAACAGCGTGGTCTTGCCCGCGCCGTTGGGACCGAGCACGCCCAGCACCTCACCGGGACGCACCTCAAGATCGACGTCATGGATCACCTGCACCGCGCCGTAGGACTTGCACAGTCCGCGCGCGCGCAGCAGCGGGGTTTCGGGGGCCTGGGCCATGGTGGACCGCACTCCGTTCGGATGGGGCGTTCAGGCCGGGGCGCCGATCAGCGCCAGCTTGCCCTCGACCGGCACCAGCTTGCTGGCGCTGTTGTCGACGATGCGCAGGTCGTACTTGTGCTTCGCGCCCTTGACCCACTGGCCGCCGACGATCGGCGTCTTGCAGATGTTGGGCGTCGGGCCGTCCTTGAAGCGGATCGGGCCGGCCATCGTCGTCAGGTTGGTCTCGGTGATGGCCTGGCGGATGGCGTCGCGGCTCAGCGGATCCTTGGCGCGCTTGAGCACGTCGAGCGCCACCTCCCACAGCGCATGGGCATAACCGATGGGCTGTGTCCACTGCTTCTTCGTCGTGGCCTCCCAGTCGGCGGCCATCTTCGCGCCCGTCTCGCCGGTCAGCGAGCTCTTGAACGGGAAGGCCGGTGTCCACCACACCTCGGTGCTCATGCCCTCGCCGAGCGCGCCCATCGCCTCGACACCCGAGGGGAACAGCAGCGCCGCGGCCACCGTCACGATCTTCGGCCGGTACTGCTGCTGGCGGCACTGGGTGATGAAGGTCTTGAGGTCGACCGGATAGCTGATGCCGCCGACGATGTCGCAGCCGGCCTTCTTGAAGGCCGAGATCTGGGCGCTGAAGTCGTTGGTCAGCGGCTGGAAGCTGCTCGGGATGACGGTCTCGAACTTCGCCTTGGTGACGGCCGGCGGCAGGCCCCATTCCTTGTTGCCCCAGGCCTCGCCATCGGCATTGCGCGGGAACAGCATGCCCACCTTGCGGTTGGTCTGCACCGAGTTCCACATGCCGGTGAAGCTGGCCAGCACGTCCTCCAGTCCCCAGAAGAAGTGGTAGGTCCACTTGAACGGCTTCTCGGCCGAGCCGCCACGCGGGAAGACGAAGCTCTGCCACGGCGCCTGGCTGGAGATGCAGGGCACGCCGTGCAGCTCGCACTGGTCGCTGACCGGGTTGATCGCGTCCGTGGTGCTGGCCGGCAGCATCAGGTGGATCTTCTCGTTGAGGATCAGGTTGCCCGCCAGCTCGGCCGCCTTGTTGGGGCTGGACTGGTTGTCGCGCACCAGGATCTCGACCGCGTACTTCTGGCCGTTGACCGTCAGCCCGTCCTTGAGCAGCGCCTGGATCCTGGCGACGGTGTACTTGTCGGTCTCGCCGAAGGGCGCCTGCGGGCCGGTCAGCGGGCTGATGTAGCCGATGCGGATGGTCTTGCCCTGGGCCGCGGCCAGGCCGGGAAAGCCGGCGGCTGCCGCCGTCAGCGTGCCGCCGGCGAAGGCCTGCAGCAGCGTGCGGCGGGTGGGCTCGGCGCTGGCGGGGCGGTCGGTCACGGTGTCGTCGGGTTGCGTGTCGCTCATCGTCGTCTCCTGGAGGCCGCCTGGGTGCGGCGTTGGGTTTCGGGCCGTCCGGTCTTCAGCCGGTGTGCTGGCCGCCGTCGACCGGCACCACGGCGCCGGTCACGAAGCTGGCGCCGGGGGCGCCGAGAAAGGTGATCACCTGCGCCACCTCCTGCGCCCGGCCCCAGCGGCCGAGCGGGGTGGCGCGCATCGCGCGGGCGCTGGCCGCGGCATCGGCCAGCACCGGGGCCATCAGCGGGTCCTGCACGCAGCCGGCGGCCACGGCGTTCACCCGCACGCCCACCGGGGCCCAGGCGCGGGCCAGCGTGCGCGTCAGCTGCACCAGGGCGCCCTGGCTGGCGGCCAGGGCCGGCCGGTCGGCACCGTCATGGGCGCCGCCGGTGCTCAGCAGGTTGACCACCGCGCCACTGCGCTGGGCCAGCGCCGGCAGTGCGCGGGTGCACATCTGCATCGTGGTGCCCAGATTGAGGGCCATCACCTGCGCGAAGGCATTCGGCAGGTACTCGTCGCGGCCCAGGCTCAGCAGCGCGGCATTGACCAGCAGATCGAGCCCGGGCAGCGCATCGAGCAGGCGCGCGGCAGCCTCGCCGTCGCGCAGGTCGATCGGCCGGTGCGCGATGCGGGGATGGGCCAGCACCTCGTCATCGACGTCTGCCGCCGCACCCAGCACGGTGACGTGTGCGCCCAGCTCGGCCAGGCAGCGCGCGGTGGCCGCGCCGATGCCTGATGCGCCGCCGCTGACCACCGCGGTCTTGCCGTCGTACAGATCGGGTCGGAAGGTCATGGCCGCAGGGTCCGCTCCGGGGCGTGGCTGAAAGGGGGCGCGGGGTGCCGGCTCGGGGCCGGTCCGCGTGTGCAGCCAGTCTAGGAAGCGGCCCGTTCCGGGCCTGTCCAGGGCGGACATCGGCCTTGTCCGTGGCGGACATCGCCGGCCGCCGAGGGCAGGACTTTCCCGGGGTTTGAGGGTGGACCCTGAGGTCGGCAGCGGCAGATCCTGCCGATCCCCCCGCCCCGAACAGATCACCCTGCGGTCCGCCCGGCCCGCTTCGCAACGCGGCCGGCCGGGGCCCGACCTAAGCTGTGTGCATCGCGCCGGCGGTGGCCGCGCAGGCCACGGCCTGCCGCCGCCCGACGGTGTGCCGCCCCGCCTTCACCGTCCCACCTCCGTTGCGAACGCCCATGTCCCTCACGCAGTTCAAGGTCCTCACTTTCGACGTCGTCGGCACCCTGATCGACTTCGAGCGCGGCATGCTCGATTACCTGCGCCAGGCCGTGCCCGGCAGCGATGTCAGCGACAGCGCCTTCCTCGCCGCCTACCGTCAGGCGCGCAAGCGGCCGGGCACGCTGGCCTATCCGGACGATCTGGTGCCGGTCTGGCATCTGATCGCGCCGCAGCTCGGCCTGCCCGACACCGAGGCCCTGGCCCAGGGCTTCCGTGACTCGGTCGCGCACTGGCCGGCCTTCCCGGATTCGGTGGCGGCGCTGCAGCGCCTCAAGCGCCGCTTCAAGCTGGTCACGATGACGAATGCCCAACGCTGGGCCTTGGTGCACTTCAGCCGCACCTTGGGCGACCCGTTCGACCTGTTGATCAGCGCCGACGAGGCGCTGTGCGAGAAGCCCGATCCGCGCTACTTCGCCTATGCCCGTGGGTGCTATCAGACGCTGTGGGGCTTCGGCCAGGCCGACAACCTGCACGTCGCGCAAAGCCAGTACCACGACATCGGCGTCAGCAAGCGCCTGGGCATCACCACCTGCTGGATCGAGCGCCGCCATGGCCAGAAGGACTCCGGTGGCACGATCGAGAGCGCACACACGGTGCCGGACCATCACTTCCACGGCATGGCCGCGCTGGCCGATGCGGTGGAGGCCGATGCGCAGCGCTGCGCCGCCGCCGAGGCGCCTGAGGTGGACGGTCAGGCCCCGGCGGTGATCCGGGCCGGCGGCATCACCGTGCTGCGCCAGTCGGCGCAGTTGGGCGGCCTGGCCGACGAAGGCACGCCGCTGCGCCCGATCGGCGAGCCGGTGTGCGCGCTGTCCGGCCATGCGGTGACGCTGGCCGGCGCCGACGGCCATGCCACCGGCCTGTGGGCCTGCACGCCGGGCCGCTTCGAGCGCCAGCTGGCCCAGGCCGAGGTCATGCACATCCTGGCCGGCCGCTGCACCTTCACGCCCACCGGCGGCCAGCCGCTGGCCATCGGCGCGGGGGACACCCTGTTCTTCCCGGCCCACACCACCGGCGTGTGGGATGTGCAAGAGACGCTGCGCAAGGTGTACGTGGTGATGCCGCAGGGCTGAGGCCTTGCGGGGACGCTCTGCCTCACGGCGTCCCGGCCGCATCGCGGCGTCGTGGCTGAATCCGCGCTCAGGTGGCCGGCGTGTCCGCCCCGCGCGCCCGCACCATCCGCACGATGGTGCGCAGGTTCACCAGCGCCACCACCACCTCCAGTGCGGTGCCGCCGATGGAGCCGGCCAGCAGGTTGTTGATCACCCACAGGCCGGTGCCGCACAGCATCACCACGCGCATCGGGATGCCCTGCAGCAGGAACAGCGCCAGCGTGCCCAGGCAGGAAGCCAGCAGCGGCAGCCAGTCGGCGGGGCGCTGCGCCATCGCCAGGCCGAAGCCCAGATTGGCGGCCACCACCGCGGCCGCCACCCACCAGGCCCGTGTGCGCAGCGCCAGCAGCGAGCGCACGGTGGAGATCACCGAGCTGGCCACGGCCGTCGGATTGCCCAGCAGCGCGAAGTGCAGCACGTAGGCCAGGCACTCGCCGGTCATGAAGAGCTTGAAGCGCCGGTCATCGGTCTGCAGGAAGCAGCCGACACCGAGCGCGAAGGCGATGTAGCCCGCGCACTGCGCGGGCGAGAACCAGTCGGAGAACATGCGTGATCCAGGGCCCGGCCGGATGCCGGCGCGCGATTGTCCGCGCGATGGCCGCGTCCCGCACACGATGCCGGATGCCGAAGACCCAGCGCCTGACATCAGGTGCCGGGCGCCCGGCTCAGCGCGCGGGATCCGCCGGACGGCGCGCACGGCGCGATCGGCCGCCCGTGCTGCGCTGCTGGTGCCACCGCGGCATCCAGTCGGCCAGGAACTCGGCGAAGCCCTCCGCGGCCGGTGAGCCGGCGCGGGCCAGCGGCCGGTACAGGCAGACCTTGCGCACCGTCTCCGGCTCGACCACGCGCTGCATGCGCAGATCGAACAGCCGGGCCAGCTCACCGACATAGGCCGGCGCCAGCGTCGCGGCCCGGCCCTGGGCGGCAATGCCGAGTGCGGTGCTGATGTTGTCGACCACGTCCACCGGCGTCACCCGCTGGCCCTCGGGCATGTTCAGGCGCATCTGGGCCACGCCCAGCTCGTGGTCGCGGCCGGCCGCCACCAGGGCGACATCGCGCAGATCGCGCCACGGCACCGGCGTGCGGCGGCGGGCCAGCGGATGGTCCTTGGCGCACCACAGCACCCAGGCGCTGTCGAACAGCGAGGTGGCCGACACATCGGCATCGGTGGCCCGGTCGGGGCCGATGCTGAGGTCCACGTCGCCGCTGGAGACGGCGTCGACCAGCTGGTCGACCGCCACGTCGCGGATGCGGATCACCACCTTGGGCCGCTGCAGCGCGAACTCGCGCACCGCCTGCGGCAGCACGACCGAGGCCAGCACCATCGGCGCACCGATGCGCACCACGCCCGAGGCCCGGTGCCGCACGTCGTCGGCCGCGCTCTCGGCGGCCTGGGCATGGCGCAGCAGCGATTCGGCCGGCCCGCGGAAGTCCCGCCCCGCGCTCGACAGCTGCACCTTGCGCGTCGTGCGGTCGAACAGGCGGAAGCCCAGCAGGTTCTCCAGCTCGCCCACCAGCTGACTCACGGCCTGAGCGGTCAGCCCCAGGCGCGCGGCCGCGCTGGTGAAGCTGTGGACCTCGGCCACGGCCACGAAGGCCTCGATCTGGCGCAGGGTGAAGCGGGTGAAGGCCATCGGTGGATTATCCGGGGCGTGCCCGGGTCTACGGCAGCTGCCGCGTCAGCTCCGGCAGCGCGGCGAAGAGATCGGCCTGCAGCCCGTAGTCGGCGACGCTGAAGATCGGCGCCTCGGGATCCTTGTTGATCGCGACGATCACCTTGGAGTCCTTCATGCCGGCCAGGTGCTGGATGGCGCCGGAGATGCCGGCGGCCACGTAGAGCTGCGGGGCGACGACCTTGCCGGTCTGGCCGACCTGCCAGTCGTTGGGCGCATAACCGGCATCCACCGCCGCCCGGCTGGCGCCGAGTGCGGCGCCCAGCTTGTCGGCCAGCGGCGTGAGCACGGCGTTGAACTGCTCGCTGGAGCCCAGCGCCCGACCACCGGAGACGATGACCTTGGCGGCCGTCAGCTCGGGCCGGTCGCTCTTGGCCAGCTCGGCGCTGACCCAGGCCGAGCGGGCTTCGGCGGTCGCCGCGTTCACGCTCTGGACCGATGCTGAGCCGCCGGTGGCAGCCGCCGCGTCGAAGGCCGTCGTGCGCACGGTGATGACCTTGACCGCGTCCGCGCTGCGCACGGTGGCGATCGCGTTGCCGGCGTAGATCGGGCGCTCGAAGGTGTCGGCGGCCACCACCTTGGTGATCTCGCTGATCTGGGCGACGTCCAGCAGCGCGGCCACGCGCGGGGCGGCGTTCTTGCCGCCGGCGGTCGCCGCGAACAGCACATGGCTGTAGTCGCGGGCGACGCTCAACACGGTGGCGGCGACGTTCTCGGCCAGGCCGTGGGCCAGGCTGGCGTCGTCGGCGTGCAGCACGCGGGCCACGCCGGCGATCTGCGCGGCCGCGGCGGCGGCGGCACCGGCGTTCGATCCGGCCACCAGCACGTGGACCTCGGCGCCGCAGGCCGCGGCCGCCGTCACCGTGTTCAGCGTGGCCGGCTTCAGGCTGGCGTGGTCGTGTTCGGCAATGACGAGGACGGGCATGTTCAGATCACCTTGGCGTCGTTCTTGAGCTTGTCGACCAGCGTGGCGACGTCGGGCACCTGGATGCCGGCGCCGCGCCTGGGCGGCTCGGTCACCGACAGCGTGCTCAGGCGCGGCGTGACATCGACGCCCAGGTCCGCCGGCTTGACCACGGCCAGCGGCTTCTTCTTGGCCTTCATGATGTTGGGCAGGGTGACGTAGCGCGGCTCGTTCAGGCGCAGGTCGGTGGTGACCACGGCCGGCAGCGCGAGCTTGAGCGTCTCCAGGCCACCGTCGATCTCGCGGGTGACGGCCACGGCGCCATCGGCCACCTCGACCTTGCTGGCGAAGGTGGCCTGCGGCAGCTTGGCGAGCGCGGCCAGCATCTGGCCGGTCTGGTTGCAGTCGTCATCGATGGCCTGCTTGCCGAGGATGACGAGGCCGGGCTGCTCCTGGTCGACCAGCGCCTTGAGCAGCTTGGCCACGGCCAGCGGCTGCAGCTCGACATCGGTCTCGACCAGCACGGCACGGTCGGCGCCGATGGCGAGCGCGGTGCGCAGCGTCTCCTGGCACTGCGCGACGCCGCAGGACACGGCGATGACCTCGGTGGCCACGCCCTTCTCCTTCAGCCGGACCGCCTCCTCGATGGCGATCTCGTCGAAGGGGTTCATGCTCATCTTCACGTTGGCGACGTCCACGCCCGTGCCGTCGCTCTTGACGCGCACCTTGACGTTGTAGTCGACCACCCGTTTCACGGACACCAGGATCTTCACTTCCACCTCACGGACACATCATGATTCGATCGACAGGGTCAGCGTCGGGTGTGCGGCATCCAGCACCGCGCAGCAGACGATCTGCCCTCCTGTTTCCTGCTCGACCAGCGTGACGATGTCCTGCATCGCCAGACGGACGCGGTCGGCCGTGACGGGCGGCAGCCCGTCGATGTTGAAGAAGACCGCGGAGGTCGACGGCAGCGTCTGCGTGCCGGCGCCCTGTCGCCAGGTCCAGCGGCGGGTCAGCACCTGGGACCCCTGGCAGAACACGATCTCGTCGGGCGGGGGCGCTTCGGTGTCCCCGCCGTCCGCTGGCTCGAAGCGGTCGCCGTCGCGGGCCGGACGCAGTTCCAGCGGGGTGGGCGTGCCCGGAAGCGGGTGGACGCCGGCGGGCAGCAGGTGCCGCAGCGACACGATGTTGCCGATGTCCACCAGCGCGTTGATGTGGGGCAGGGTGTCGGGCCTGAGCACGCGGCGGCTCAGGGCCTCGATCGCGCTGCGGTGCTCGGCGGGCTTGGCGCCGAAGGCGCGGAAAGCCTCGCGCCAGGCCGCGATCTCCGGCACGTCGGTCACCGCTCGTCCCGCCGTCCGGCTGCGCAGTCCGGCCTCGGTCTGGCGCAGCGTCTCGATCAGCGCGGGCGAGGACGGCCCGTTGCGTGCCCCTCGCACGGCCACGATGCCGCGGCAGTAGCCTGGCCAGCGCGCGAAGACGGTGGGGTCGATGCGGTGGACCTGCGCGCTCATGGGTGGTCCGTCGCCATCACGGCCGCGATCGCCCGCGCCACCTGGCCCACATTGCCCGCGTTCAGGCCGGCGATGCACAGGCGGCCGCTGCGCAGCAGGTAGATGCCGTGCTCGATGCGCAGACGATCGACCTGGCCGGCCGTCAGCCCGGTATAGGTGAACATTCCGCGCTGCTGGACGTAACGGTCGAGTCGAGGGCTGGAGATGCGGCTGGACAGGTCGGCATGCAGGCTTCGGCGCATGGCCGCGATGCGTTCGCGCATGTCGCTCAGCTCGGTGGTCCATTGCCTGCGCAGCTCGGCATCGTTCAGGATCGCGGCGATCACCTTGGCCCCGTGCGTGGGTGGATTGCTGTAGTTCGCCCGCACCGTGCCGTTCAGCTGGCCCTGCACGCGCTGTGCCTCGTCCGCATCCGCACACACCACGCTGAGTCCGCCGCAGCGTTCGCCGTAGAGCGAGAAATTCTTCGAGAACGAGTTGGCCACCACACAGGCCACGCCGGCCTGGGCCAGGGTGCGCACCGCGAAGGCATCGTCGTCCAGGCCGGCGCCGAAGCCCTGGTAGGCCATGTCGATGAAGGCG
Organism: Pseudaquabacterium rugosum; assembly: GCF_038066575.1. Classification (NCBI taxonomy): domain Bacteria; kingdom Pseudomonadati; phylum Pseudomonadota; class Betaproteobacteria; order Burkholderiales; family Sphaerotilaceae; genus Pseudaquabacterium; species Pseudaquabacterium rugosum. The sequence goes on from NZ_JBBUTF010000006.1 coordinate 279,894, forward strand.
ATGGACTCCCGTTCGCGCAGCACCGGGGCCAGTTGCAGCCATTGCTCGTGCGACAGGTCGACGCCGGTCGGGTTGTGGCAGCAGGCGTGCAGCAGCACGATGCTGCGCGGCGGCAGCGCCGCGATGGCGGCCATCATGGCCTCGAACTGCAGCCCACCGGTGGCCGCGTCGTAGTACGGATAGGTGTGGACGGTGAAGCCTGAGCCCTCGAACACCACGCGGTGGTTCTCCCAGGACGGGTCGCTGATCCAGACCTGGGACTGAGGGAACAGCCGGCGCAGGAAGTCACTGCCGACCTTCAGCGCGCCGCTGCCACCCAGCGTCTGCAGGGTGGCGACGCGTTCGTCACGCAGCAGGGGACCGTCGGTGCCGAACACCAGCGCCTGTACCGCCTCACGGTAGCTGGCGATGCCGGACATCGGCAGATAGGGGCGCGGGCCTTCGCCGCGTTCACCCTGCAGCGCCTGTTCGGCGTGCTGCACGACGCGCAGGACCGGCAGCAGGCCCTTCGCGTCGAAGTAGATGCCGATGCTCAGGTTCACCTTGCCCAGGCGGGCATCGCGGTGGAAGTCCTCGTTGAGGCTGAGGATGGGATCGCCAGGGTAGGCGGGAATGTGCTCGAACATGAGTCGTGTCCTGCGGGAAAAGGGGTGAGAGGACGGCGCGCCGGGGGGCGCTCAAGGCTGGACGTAGCTGGTCTTGACCGTCGTGTAGAACTCGGCCGCGTGGCGGCCCTGCTCGCGCGGGCCGAAGCTCGACGCCTTGCGACCGCCGAAGGGCACGTGCGGATCCACGCCGGCGGTCGGGGCGTTGACCATCACCATGCCGGCCTGGGCCTGGCGCTTGAAGTGATGGGCCTGCCGCAGCGAGGTCGTCACGATGCCGGCCGACAGGCCGAAGGGCGTGTCGTTGGCGGTGGCCAGCGCCTCCTCGGCATCCCGGACGCGGATCACGCAGGCCACCGGGCCGAACACCTCCTCGCGGTTGATGCGCATGGCGTTGCTCGTCTCGATGAACAGCGTGGGCTGCAGGTAGTGGCCGGGCTGGCCGTCGACCTCGTCCATCGCCTCACCGCCGAAGGCGCGCTGCGCACCCTCGCGCTGCGCGATGGCGATGTAGGCCAGATCCTGGTCGCGCTGGCTGGCGTCGACGACCGGACCCATGCGGGTCGTCGGCTTGCGGGCATCACCGACCGTCAGCGTCCTCAGGCGCTGCACCAGCGCCTCCACGAAGCGGTCATGGATGCCTTCGGTCACGATCAGGCGCGAGGAGGCGGTGCAGCGTTGGCCGGTGGCGTGGAAGGCGCCGTTCAGCGCGCAGTCCACCGCCAGGTCCAGCTCGGCATCGTCGAGCACCACCAGCGGGTTCTTGCCGCCCATCTCCAGCTGGAACTTCGCCATCGGTCCGGGCCGTTCGACGCAGGCCTGCGCCACCTTGCGACCGGTCGCCTCCGAGCCGGTGAAGCTGACGGCGGCCACCCGCGGATCGGTCAGCAGCAGGTCGCCGATGTCGCGGCCGCGGGCCATCACCAGATTGAAGGTGCCCGGTGGCAGGCCGGCACGGCTGATGATCTCGGCGAGCGCCCAGGCGCTGCCCGGCACCAGATCGGCCGGCTTGAACACCACCGCATTGCCCCAGGCCAGCGCGGGCGCGATCTTCCAGGCGGGGATCGCGATCGGGAAGTTCCAGGGCGCGATGATGCTGACCACGCCGACCGGTTCGCGGCTGATCTCCACCGCCATGCCGGTCCGGGTGGATGGCAGCAGCTCGCCACCCGGGCGCAGCACCTCACCGGCGAAGAAACGGAAGATGTGCGCGGCACGCAGCACCTCGCCGGCCGCCTCCGCCAGGGTCTTGCCCTCCTCGCGGGCCAGCAGGTCGGCCAGCTCGGCCTGGCGGGCCGCGATCTCCTGGCCGATGCGCTCCAGCGCGTCGGCGCGCTGCTGCAGGCCGGTGGCGGCCCAGCGCGGCTGTGCTGCCGCCGCCGCGGCGATGGCCGTCTCGACCTGGGCCCGGTTGGCGCGGGCGTACGCGCCGATGAGGTCGCGGGTGTCGGACGGGTTGAGGTTGCGCGACACCTCGTCGCCGGCCAGCCACTCGCCGGCGATGAAGTTCGGATGCGGGTCGCCCGGGCGATGCGGCGGCGTCGTCATGCCTGCACCTCAGGATAGAGACCATGCACACGCCCGAACAGCCGCGCCAGCCCCAGCAGCGCGTCGATGTTCGGCGTGGCGATGCCCAGACGCCGGGCGATCTCGTGCACGGCGGTGACGATGCTGTCGAGCTCGATCGACCGGCCGGCCTCGACGTCCTGCAGCATCGAGCTCTTGAAGGCGCCGAGCCTGGCCGTGACCGCATGGCGGTCCTCCGGCGTCTGCGTGATCGGGCAGCCCAGGCGCTCGCCGACGAGGGCGGCCTCGGCCATGGCCGCCGAGCAGAAGCCGCGCACCAGTGGGTCGGCCAGCACGCGGTCGATGGTGGCGCCGGTCAGGGCGGAGACCGGGTTCATCGTCAGATTGCCCCAGAGCTTGTACCAGATGTCCTGGCGGATGTCGGCCGAGTGCGTGGCGTCGAAGCCGGCCTGCGCCAGCAGGTCCACCACGGCCTGGGCGCGCGGCGAGTGGCCGCCAGCGGGCTCGCCGACGATCAGGCCGGCGCCCATCCGGTGCTGCACCAGGCCGGGCTCCGGACAGGCGGTGCTGGCGTGCACCACACAGCCCAGCACGCGCGACAGCGGGATCGCCTCGCGGATGCAGCCGCCGGGATCCACGCTGTCGAGTGCGCGCTCGCCCAGGCCCGGCAGCCCTTCGCAGAACCACCAGGGCACGCCGTTCATCGCCGGCAGCACCCGCGTGTCGGCGCCCAGCAGCGGGGCGATGTCGCGCGCCACGGCCGACAGCGCCGGGCCCTTGACCGCGATGACGACCAGGTCCTGGGGCCCCGCATCCGCCGCGCGGTCCACGGCCCGCGCCGGCACCTGAACCAGACCGTTGGCCGTCTGCAGTCGCCAGCCCTGCGTGCGCAGCGCCTGCAGCGTGGCACCGCGCGCCAGGGCGGTGACCTGGGCCTGGCCGGCCGCGGCCAGCCGGGTGCCGATGTAGCCGCCGATCGCGCCGGCGCCGATGATGCAAACCTTCATCTGGTGGGTCCTTCGTGGTGGGTCTGACGGGCGTGCACTCAGCCGCGGCTGTTCTCGGCCCTGGCCTGGGCCAGGTTGTCCTTGAAGCGCTGGGGCACGCGCTCGTCGAAGCCGAGGGCCACGCGGCGCACCTCCGGCGTGTCGGTCGGGGCATGGCCGACGCCGAGCGCGGCGGCCCGTGGCGCGTCGATGGCCACCACGGTGCCGCTGACGCGACCGATGCCGGTGATCTCGCAGGCGACGGTGTGGCCCGGGTCCACGCTGCGCGAGTGGCAGGGCGTGCCCATCAGGATCACGTCGCCGGGCAGCAGCGTGATGTGGCGCGCGAGGTCGGCGATCACGTAGTGCGGGCCCCAGATCGTCTCCTCGCCGATGTGGGCCTCCTGCACGACGCGGCCGTTGACCAGCGTGCGCAGCGTCTGCTCGAACAGGTTGACGCCGCGCACGAGTCCCGGGCCGATCGGCAGCAGCGTGTCCGCGCCCTTGACCCGCAGCATGCTGCCCTGGTCGGTGTCGCGGAAGTCCTGCAGGCCCATGTCGAGGGCCGGGCAGAAGCCCTCGATGAAGTCCCAGGCCTCGTCGGGCGTGACGTTGCGGCAGGTGCGCGAGATCACGACCGCGTACTCGCCCTCGTAGTTCAGGTACTGGCAGTCGGCCGGCTTGAGGATCTGGCCGCCATGGCCGTTCAGCGAGGTGCCGGGCTTGGTGAAGTAGGTCGGTGTCTCGGTCGGCCGGGGCTTGTTGCGGGTCTCGAAGCTGCGTGAGGCGTAGCTGATGTGGACGGCGATGATCTTGCTGGGGTTCACCGGCGGCAGGTAATGCTGGGATTCAGCGTCCAGCAGCCGGCCGTCGTCCAGCCGCAGGCGGCCGGCATCGGCACCGGTCTCGACCATCGTGCCCCAGAAGGCGCTGCCGCCGAGCAGCACGCGCCGGCGCTCGACGCGGGGGCCCTGCATCACGGCGGGCAGGGTGCGCAGCGGAAATTCGAAGTTCATGCGCCTGCTCCGCTGTCGGCCTGGGTGTCGAACCAGATGTGGATGTTGCCGGTGCCGCGGGCGTTCTCGTAGTCGCACAGCGGCTCGCCGGGTGCGCGGCAGGCGCGGCCGCCCATGGCGCCCAGCATCTGCAGGTAGTGCGCGCCGAAGGCTTCCCAGGGCAGGGTGCGGTACTCGTCCTGCCAGCGGTCGAGGATGCGGTCATGGCGGCCCTCGCGCATCAGCGCGATCGCGCCCTTGTCGCTCTCGATGTGCTCCGGCCGCGAGACGTTGCTCTCGTGGAAGATGCGCGGATGGCGCGGCTGCCAGTCGATGCCGTTGAAGCGGTGGCTGAGCGCGCCCGAGGCCAGCAGCACGACGCGCAGGCCGCTGCGCCGGATGGCCTCGCCGATGGCCTCGCCCGAGCTCAGGAAGTGCGGCCACTCGCAGTTCTGGCAGGAGCTCAGCGACAGCACCGGCAGCCCGGCCGCCTCCAGGCGCAGCTGCTTGACCAGGTTGACCGTCGCGTACTGGCGGCCGAGCTCGGGGTGGCCGATCGCGCGGTTGTAGCCGCCGCGCTCGCGCGAGACGGTCTCGATCAGCTGGGCCAGCTCCGGACAGCCGCGGTAGTCATAGGGCACGCCGTGCAGATACCAGGGCATCTCGTCGGAGATGTAGCTGCCCTGGTAGCGGGTGCCGGCGTCGGCCAGGTGGTAGCCGGTGGTGAACCAGTGCGAGTCGAAGATGGCCACCACATCGGGGCGGGCCGCCGTGATGCGTTCGCGCAGGCGGGCATAACCCTGGATCAGGTCGGAGTCCGAGCCTGCGCCCTGCAGCACGCGGAACTCCTCGCATTGCATCAGGCCGGGGTGGTGCGAGACCACTGCCGCGCCGACGATCTGTCCATCCATGTCCATCGGAAATCCTCTCGTCCGGGAGTCGGGAACGACACCGCCTCCGGCGGCTGCCCGTGCGGCAGCCCCGGCGGAGGTCTCGCGGGGGAAGGGCACGCCGGCAGGGCGTGCCGCGGGGTTTCAGCGGTGGCTGAAGCTGGCCTTGAACGGCTGGCGGGGCAGCACGACGTCCTTGACGTCGCAGAAGAACTCGAAGCTCCAGTCGCCGCCCTCGCGGCCGATGCCGCTGCGCTTGATGCCGCCGAAGGGCGCGGCCAGGTCGCGGATGCCGAAGCTGTTGACCCAGATGAAGCCGGTGCGCACCCGTTCGGCCATGGCCTGCGCATGGTCGGTCTGGCCGTAGCACACGCCGCCCAGGCCGTAGTCGGTGCCATTGGCCAGGGCCACGGCCTCGTCGTCGCTGGCGAAGGTCTGCAGCGTCAGCACCGGGCCGAAGACCTCGTTCTGCACGATCTCGTCGTCCTGCCGCACGTGGTCCAGCAGCGTGGGCTGCACGTACTGGGCGCCAAAATCATGGGCCTGGCCGCCCCACAGCACGCGGGCGCCGGCCGCGACCGCCCGCTCGACGAAGCCCAGCACGCGCTCGACCTGGCGTGGATGGATGATGGGCCCCACCTCGGTGGCCGGATCGCGCGGGTCACCGACCACCAGTTGCGACACGATCGAGCGCATGCGCTGCGCGAAGTCCTCGGCCACCCGCTCGTGCACCAGCAGCCGGGTGCCGGCCAGGCAGACCTGACCGGCGTTGCGGTACATCAGCGCGGCGGTGGCGGCGGCCGCGTCCAGATCGGCGTCCTCCAGCACGATGAAGGGGCTCTTGCCGCCCAGCTCCAGGCTGCAGGGCACCAGGTTGGCGCCGGCGGCCTGGGCGATGCGGCGCGCCGTGGGCACGCTGCCGGTGAACGAGATGCGCGCGATCCGCGGATCGGCCACCAGCTGCGCGCCGGTGGTCGCGCCCGTGCCCTGCACCAGGTTGAAGACGCCCGGCGGCAGGCCGGCCGCATCGGCCGCGTCGGCCAGCAGCGAGCAGGTCAGCGGCGCCCATTCCGGCGGCTTGAGGATGCAGGTGTTGCCGGCGGCGAGTGCCGGCCCCAGCTTCCAGGTCGACAACATCAGGGGCGCGTTCCAGGGCGTGATGATGACCGTCACGCCGGCCGGATCGTGGCGCACGTGGTGCGTGGCCTGCTCGGTCTCGATCGTGCGGGCCTGTAGCGCCAGCGCATGGCGGGCGAACCAGCGGATGTTGAGCATCGCGCGCGGCACCACGCCATGCTGCATGCGCGACAGCAGCACGCCGGCATCGCTGCTCTCGACCGCGCACAGCGCCTCGGCGCGGCGGCCGATCTCCTCGGCGAAGCGTTCCAGGTAGGGCAGGCGCTCGGCGGCGCTCAGTGCGCTCCAGGCCGGGAAGGCGCGCTGCGCGGCCGTGATCGCGGCCTCGACATGCGCGGGGTCGCCCTCGGCCACGCGGCCCAGCAGGCGCTGGTCGATCGGGCAGTGGACGTCGAAATGAGCGGTACCGGCCACGCGGCGGCCGTCGATGTAGTGGTCGGGCGAGACGGCGTGGGCACCGATCTGCAGGGCAGGGGAGGTCATCAGCGGGCTCCGGACGGACGAAGGCTCAGGTGCTCAGCGGGGTGAAGCCGGTGGACTTCACCACCGGGCCCCAGAAGGCGAGATCGGCCTTCAGGCGGTCGCCGAGCGCGGCCGGCGTCGAGCCCACCGGGCTCATGCCGAACTTGGCGAGCTTGGTCTGCAGGTCCTCGGTGCGCACGGCCGCGGTGATGGTGGCCGCGGCCCGCGTGATCAGCGCGGCCGGCGTGCGGGCCGGGGCGAACAGCGCGAACCATTCACCGACGATCAGCGACTTCGCGCCCTGCTCGGCGAAGGTGCCGACGTTCGGGAAGAAGCGTGAGCGCCGCTCGCCGGAGGTGGCCAGCAGCCGCAGCTTGCCGTCGGCCAGATAGCTGGTGTAGGTGCCTTCGGGCGCGATGATGGCGGCGATCTGGCCGGCGATCACGTCGTTGATGGCCGGGGCGGCGCCCTTGTAGGGCACGGCCTCGATCTTCGTGCCCATCGCCCGGCCCAGCAGGATGGTCAGGAAGTGCGGCATCGTGCCGTCGCCGGTGTTGGCGATGCTGGCCTGATCGGGATGCGCCTTGCACCAGGCGATGAACTGCGGCAGCGTGCGCACCGAGGCCGGCACGGCCGCGCCCACGGCCAGCCCGTGCACGAAATCGCAGACCTGCGAGACCGGTGCCAGATCGGCCTGCGGGTCGTAGTTCAGCTTCTGGTAGACGTGCGGGTACATGGCCAGCGTGGACGAGGGCGTCAGCAGCAGCGTGCTGCCGTCCGGCGTGGCCGACTTCAGCGTCTCGATGGCCAGCCGGCCGCCCGCACCGGTGCGGTTGTCGACCACGACCGAGCGCGCGACGACACCGGCCAGGCGCTCGCCCATCCAGCGGCTGATGGCGTCCGCACTGCCGCCGGGCGGAAAGCCGCACATCAGGCGCAGCGACTCGGGCAGGTTCTGCGCCCGCGGCTGGGTGGCGGTGATCGTCAGCACGCCGGCGGACAGCGTGTGGAGGAAATGGCGGCGGTCGGGTGTCATGGTCGGTCTGTCTCCTGAGGTGTGCGGTAAGGGGCTCACAGCACCTTGCCGGGGTTCATCAGCCCTTGAGGATCGAGGGCCTGCTTGATGGCCTGCATCAGGCGCTGTTCGACGGGCGAGCGGTAGACGGCCGCCTCGTCGCGCCGCAGCACGCCCAGGCCGTGTTCGGCCGAGATCGACCCGCCGCGCGCGGCGACGGCGTCGTGGACGTGGCGGTTGAGCGGCGTCTCCAGCGCCAGGAAGTCCTGGCGGTCCTGCGCACTTCTGGCACCGGCCGGCGGCGACACGTTGAAGTGCAGGTTGCCGTCGCCCAGGTGGCCGAAGACCACCAGACGCAGCGAGGGGTGCAGGGCCATCAGTTCGGTGCTCGTGGTCTCGATGAAATCGGCGATGCGCGAGATCGGCAGCGCGATGTCGTGCTTGATCGTCGGGCCTTCGGCGCCCTGTGATTCGGAGATGTCCTCGCGCAACGCCCACAGCGCGTCGAACTGCGCCAGGCTGCTCGACAGGACCGCATCGGTGGCCTGCTCCTGCTCCAGGGCCTGTTCCAGAACCCGCTCCAGTGCGGGGTTGGCGCCGTCGTCGCACGCGCTGCCGCTGATCTCCAGGAACACGTACCAGGGCGAGCGGTCCTGCAGCGGCAGCCGCGCGGCCTCGACATGGCGCTCGACCAGCGCGATGCAGGCGTCGCTCATCAGCTCGCAGGCCGTCAGCTGTGCGCCGAGCGTGGCCTGGGCGAGTTGCAGCAGCGCCAGCGCCGCCTGCGGCGTGGGCACGGCGACGAAGGCCGCGCGCTGCGTGGCCGGGGCCGGCACCATCTTCAGCACTGCGCCGGTGATGACGCCGAGCGTGCCCTCGCTGCCGATGAACAGATCGCGCAGGTCGTAGCCGGTGTTGTCCTTGCGCAGACCGCGCAGGCCGTCCCAGACCTCGCCGGCCGCGGTCACCACCTCCAGGCCCAGGCACAGCTCGCGCGCATTGCCGTGGCGCAGCACCTGCACGCCGCCCGCATTGGTCGCCAGGTTGCCGCCGATGGTGCAGCTGCCCTCGGCCGCCAGGCTCAGCGGAAACAGCCGGCCGGCGGCCTGTGCCGCGGCCTGCACCTCCAGCAGGGTGACGCCGGCGTCCACCGTCAAGGTGCCGTTGACGGCGTCGACGTCGCGGATGCGCCGCATGCGGCTCAGCGACAGCAGCAATGTGCGACCTGAGGTGTCGGGCGTGGCGCCGCCCGACAGGCCGGTGTTGCCGCCCTGGGGCACGACGGCCACGCCGTGCCGCGCGCACCAACGCACGACGTGGGCGACGTCCTGCGCATCGTCGGGTTGGGCGACGGCCAGTGCGTGGCCCGTCCATTTGCCGCGCCAGTCGGTCAGGAAGGGGGCCATCTCGTCGGCCGTGGTCAGCAGGCGGCCGCGCAGGCCGTCGCGCAGGGTGTCGAGGTCCATGCGGGGGATCAGTAGGTGGCGGGGCAGGAGGGGGCCGGGGTGGTGGCCCCCGGGGCCGCCGGCGACCGGAAGCGGCCGGCCAGCGCGCGCGTGGCCGCGGCCAGCAGCGTCGCCTCGACGCCCACGGCGACGAAGCGTGCGCCGAGCGCGATGTAGTGCCGCGCCAGCGCCTCGTCCACCGTCAGCACGCCGGGCGCCTTGCCGGCCTGCAGGATGCGGGCGATGGCCCGCTCGACCACGGCGCGCACCTCTGGATGGCCGGGCTGGCCCAGCAGGCCCATCGAGGCCGACAGATCGGCCGGGCCGATGAAGACCCCGTCCACGCCGTCGACCGCGGCGATGGCATCGAGCTCGGCCATCGCGCCCACGGTCTCGACCTGCACCAGCAGGCACACGCGGTCGTCGGACGCCTGAAGATAGTCGGCATGCAGGCTCCAGCGCGACGAGCGGGCCAGCCCGCTGCCGACGCCGCGCAGGCCGGCCGGCGGGTAGCGCACCGCCTCGACCAGGCGGCGCGCCTGTTCCGCGGTCTCGACCATCGGCACCAGCAGCGTGGTGGCGCCGATCTCCAGCACCTGCTTGATCAGCGCCGGATCGCCGTGCGGCAGGCGCACCACCGGCTGCGACGGCCAGGCCGCCACCGCCTGCAGGATGGCCAGCATCGAGCGCAGATCGTTCGGGCCGTGCTCGCCGTCGATCAGCAGCCAGTCGAAGCCGGCGGTGGCGCACAACTCCGCCGTCAAGGGGTCACCCAGCCCCAGCCAGAGGCCGATCTGCGCCACCGGCTCACCCAGCCGGCGCTTGAAGGGGTTGTCCGGCGTGCGCATCAGACGAACCTCACCGAGATCGAGCCCAGGGACCCGTAGTCCGCATGGAAGGTGTCGCCGGCCGCACAGGCCACCGGGCGGGTGAAGGAGCCGCCCAGCACGATCTCGCCGGCCTCCAGCGCCTCGCCATAGGGGGCGATCTTGTTGGCCAGCCAGGCCACGCCGTTGCCGGGATGGTTGAGCACCGCCGCGCCCAGGCCCGATTCCTCGATCACGCCGTTCTTGTAGAGCAGCGCACCGGCCCAGCGCCAGTCCACCGCATCGGGCTTCACCGGCCGGCCGCCCAGCACGATACCGGCATTGGCCGCGTTGTCGGCGATGGTGTCGCGCACGGTGCGCGGCGCGCGCGTCTCGCGGTCGAACTGCTCGATGCGGGCGTCGATCAGCTCCAGCGCCGGCGCCACGAAATCGGTGGCACGCAACACGTCGAACAAGGAGACGTTCGGGCCCTCCAGCCGACGGCCGAGGATGAAGGCGAACTCGACCTCGAAGCGCGGCACCAGGAAGCGCGCGGCCTCCACCTCCGAGCCATCCCGCAGCACCATGCTGTCGAGCAGCACGCCGTGATCGGGCTCGGTGATCTGCGCGGCGATCTGCATGGCCCGGGAAGTGAGGCCGATCTTGCGGCCCACCGGCCGACGGCCGGCCGCGCGCTGCAGCGCGACCCACTCGCGCTGGATCGCGTAGCCGTCATCGATCGTCATCGCCGGATGGCGGAGCGAGAAGTGCCGCACCGGCACGCGCGTCGCCTCGGCGATCTGGAGTTCTTCGGCGAGCTGCCGGTGGGTGGTCGGATCGAGCATCGGTCAACACCTGGCCCGGCTCGGACGACAGGCCGGCTGCGGGAGGTGGCGCAGTGTTGACGCGGTGCGGCCGCCGAACAATCAATCGATCGGGGGCTGTTATCAAGCGGGGGTTGAGAATGCGCGTGTCGTTGGTTCGATGCCGCTCACACCACCCAGAAGTGCTTGGCTCCGCAAGTAACCCGTCACGATGCGCGCTGACGGCCGCGCCGGCTCAAGGCCATCCTGCAGGGTGCCATCCCGATGGCCGTTGATCGCCAGCTAATCCGCGACATATGACGGCTGCTGACGCAGCGGCGGCAGTAGCTTCTGAACTTGGGCGGGCTCTGTGACCAGGCCGGCGACGTCAGCTTGTTCGCCCGCCTTGCCCGACGCCATCACCCGATCACCTGGACCATTGGTCGGAGAGCGTCTCCGACTGCTTCAGCACCAGTTCCACCGCATCCGCCTGTTGGTCCGGAGGGTACTTCCACCGCTGCAGCGTACGCCGCACCAGGATGCGGAGCTTGGCGCGCACGCTGTCGCGCACCTGCCAGTCCACCGTCGTACTGGCCCGCAGCTTCTCGGTGATCTCGACGGCGATCCTTTTCAGCGTTTCATCGCCCAGCTCACGCACCGCGCTCTCGTTGTTGGCCAGCGCGTCGTAGAAGGCGATCTCGTCATGGCCCAGGCCCAGCGCAGCCTCGCGTTCCAGCACGGCCTGGAACTCCTTGGCCATGGCGATCAGCTCCTCGATCACCTGGGCAGTCTCGATCGCGCGGTTGTGATACTGCCGCAAGGTCTCCAGCAGGCGATCGCCGTACTTCTTCTCCTGAACGACGTTGTTGCGGGTCCGGGCTTTGATCTCGTCGCGCAGCAGCTTCTCCAGCAGCTCCACGGCCAGGTTGCGGCTCTTCATCTGCCGCACGTCTTCCAGAAACTCGTCAGACAGCAGCCCGATGTTGGGCTTGTCCAGCCCGGCCAGCGCGAAGATGTCCGACACCCCGTCGGCCACGATGGCGTTGTCCAGGATCTGCTTGAGCGCGCTGTTCTTGTCCTCAGCCGTGCGCTTCTTGTCCACCGTGGTGAACTTGGTGATCGCCGCCTTGACTGCTGCAAAGAACGCGATCTCCTTGCGCAGCGCCACCGCGTCATCCAGCGTGCCGCACAGCGAGAACGCCTTGCTGGCCGCTGTCATCACGTCCAGGAAACGTTTCTTGCCATCCTTCAATCCGAGCAGATGGTTGACCGGGGCCTGGGAGGCGATGCAGGCCCTGGTGGCGCGGATCGAGCCGGCCATCGCGGCGGTGCAGGCGCGTCTGGGCGCCGACTTCCCTCCGCAGACGGCTCAGCCCATCTTCGAGGGCCTGGTGCGGCAGGCCCGGTCCTGGCGGGCGGGGCTGTAGCGCCTGTCTCCTCGGCCGCTCAGCCCGCCGTCGCCCGCCCCGCTGCCGCGAAGCGCCCGATCGAGAAGGCCTCGACCGGCGTCGGGCTGCGCCCGGTGGCGATCAGCTCGGCCATCACCTCGCCCACGCCCGGGCTCAGCGCGAAGCCCTCGCCGTTGAAGCCGAAGGCGTAGTGCAGGCCGCGGTGGCGGGCGCTCGGGCCCATCACCGGCACCGCGTCGGCGGTGTAGCCCTCGATGCCGCTCCAGGTGCGCAGCAGCTGCACGTTGGCGAAGGCGGGCACCCAGCGCCGCAGCTCGCGCAACTGGCGCAGGATGTTGTCGGGGCGGCTGGCGGCGCGCACGGTGGCGGTGTCGGCCGGGCCCTTGAGGCCACCGCCGAAGACGATGTTGCCGCGGCGGATCTGGCGGAAGTACAGGCCCTCTTCCTCTATCGGTGAGGAGACGCCGATCGACGGACCCACCGCCCAGGGCAGGGGCTCGGTGACGCCCATCTGCGGGCCGCGCGGCTCCAGCGGCACCGGCTCGCCGAACTGCGCCGACAGCGTGTGCGACCAGGCGCCGCAGCTGATCAGCAGCTGGTCGGCCTGGAAGCGGCGGCCGTCCGCGGTGTGCACCGCATAGCCGGCGCCGTCCGGGCCGACGGTGGCCACCGTCGCGTGCTCGACGATGTGCGCGCCGGCGCGGGCCGCGGCGCGGGCGAAGGCCGGGCCGGCGATGCGCGGGTTGGCATGGCCGTCGATCGGCGAATACGAGCCCGCCACCACCTCGCCGGTGAACAGGCCCCAGTCGCGTCGCAGCTCGGCTGCGCTCAGGATCCTCAGGTCGAGGCCCAGCGGGCGCACCGCCTCGGCATGCTCGACCAGGCGCTGGGCCTGGGCCTCGGTGTAGCAGACGCGCAGGTGGCCATAAGGGCGGAACTCGACGTCCTCGCCCAACAGTTCGGGCGTGCGGGCCCAGGCCTCGCGGGCGCGGTTGGCCAGCGGGATCTGGGCCAGTGCGCGGCCCTGGCGGCGCACGTTGCCGAAGTTGGTGCCGCTGGCCTGGCGGCCGACGAGTTCGCGCTCCAGCAGCGTGACGGACAGGCCGTGGCGCTGGCGCAGGAAGAAGGCGGTGCAGCAGCCCATCAGGCCGCCGCCCAGGATCAGCACGTCGCTGCGGGCGGGCGCCTGGGGCGCCGAGCGGGCGGCGTGCATCGGCGCACGGGCTATCGTCATGGCGTGGCCTCCGGCGTGTCCATCCGCAGCGGCTTGACCGGCGCCTGGGCGCGCAGGCGGCCCACCGCCTGCAGTGGCAGGCCGGCGCAGGCGGCGACGATCTCGGCGCCGGCCTGGCCGCAGTAGCGGCCCTGGCAGCGGCCCATGCCGACGCGGCAGAAGGCCTTGCTGCGGTTGATCTCCTGGCTGTGCTGCGCGCGCACGGTCTGGCGCAGCTCGCCGGCGGTGACGGCCTCGCAGCGGCAGACGACGGTGTCGTCGGGCAGGCGGGCGGCGGCCTCGTGCGGCCAGGGGAAGGCGCGCGCCAGGCCCTGGCGGAAGCGCTCCATGCGGGCCATGCGGGCGCGCAGCGCCGGGCCCTCGGTGTCGAGCCGGCTGCGGGCGACGGCATGGCCCTGGTCGGCCAGCAGGGCCAGCGCCGCCAGGCGGCCGCCGGTCTCGGCCGCGTCGGCGCCCTGCAGGCGTGCGCCGTCACCGGCCAGGTAGACGCCGGGCACGCTGCTGCGGCCGTCGGCGTCGAGGGCGGGCAGCCACTGGCGGCTGTGCGCATCGAGCACGCTGCGGCAGCCGGCCAGGTCGGCCAGCTGCGTTTCGGGCCGCAGATGCCAGCCGAGCGCGCAGGCATCGGCCTCGAAGCGGCGTTCGCGGCCGCGCGCGTCGTGCACGACGACGGCCTGCACGCCGGCCGTGGCATCGCCCTCGATGCGCAGCGGGCTGACGCCCTGCATCAGCGGCACGCCGGCGCGTCGCAGCTGCGCCTGCAGGCCCAGGCCGCGCCACAGCAGGCCGGGGCGGGCCAGCAGGCCGGGCAGGGCGTCCCAGGCATCGGCGGCCTGCAGCGGTGGGGCGGTGTCCAGCACGGCGGCCACGCGCACGCCGGCGGCCGCGCCGGCCTGCAGGTACTGGCTGGCCACCAGATACAGCAGCGGCCCGCTGCCCATGAACACCACCTGGCGGCCGACCGCGCAGGCCTGGGCCTTCAGCGCGATCTGGGCGGCGCCCAGCGTGTAACAGCCAGCCTGCTGCCACCCGGGCACCGGCATCAGGCGGTCGGTGGCGCCGGTGGCCAGCAGCAGCGCGTCGAGGGCCAGCGTCTCGGCGCGGCCCTCGTGCACCAGGTGCAGCGCGCCCGGCGTCAGGTTCCAGACCAGGGCGCCGGCGCGGTGGTCGATGTGGGGCCTGAGGGCGTCGAAGCGCTGGTGCAGCGCGACGGCCTTGGGCGCCTCGGGGCCGTAGAGCTTGACCGCCGGGCGGCGGAAGCCCTCGGGCTGGCGGCGGTAGATCTGGCCGCCGTCGCGCGGTGATTCGTCGACCACCACCGGGCGCAGGCCGGCTTCCACCACGGCCTCGGCGGCGCGCACGCCGGCCGGACCGGTGCCGACGATGACGATGCGGGGCGCCGGGCTCATGCCGGGTCTCCGGTGGCCGGGCGTGACGTGTCGGTGGGTGCGTCCGCACCGGGCGTCGCACACGAATCCGCGCCCGCCTGCGCCCGCCGCGGCAGCGCCTCCCCCACGCGGGCCGCGCTGGCGGCCAGATCGGGCGTCACCGGCCAGTGGTGGGCCGGCGGGGCGGTCAGCACCTGCAGGCCGGCGCTCACCGGCGTGCTGCAGGCGCGCAGGCGCCCGCCCTGCGGCGTCCACACCCAGCAGTCCTGGCAGGCGCCCATCAGGCAGAAGCCGGCGCGCGGGCCGCAGCCGAACTCGCTGTCGCGCACGCGCCGGCCGTGCTGCAGCAGCGCGGTCAGCAGCGTGTCGCCGGCCAGGGCCTGGGCGGGCCTGCCGTCGATCATCAGGGCCACGGGCGGACGGTCGGTCTCGTCCAGCCGCACGAAGCGGGCGCTCGGCGGCGGGCGGTCGTCGGGTGCAGGGTGGGACATCTTCGCTCAGGCCGGCGCCCGGTGCGGGCGTCAGCGGTGTTCGGGGAACAGCCGCTCGATCGGACAGTGCGTCTTGACGAACGGCGACTTGATCACGATGTAGCTGAAGTACTTCTCGATGCCGATGTTGCGTTCGAGCAGGCCTTCGACGATCTGCTGGTAGTGGTTGACGCCGCGGGTGACGAAGCGCAGCAGGTAGTCGTAGCCGCCGCTGACGAGGTGGCATTCCATGATCTCGTCGACCTCGCGGATGGCCGACTCGAAGCGGATGAAGTCCTCGCGGTGGTGGTCGGCCAGCGTCACCTCGGTGAACACCGTCAGCGTGTCGCCCAGCTTCTCCAGCCGCACATGGGCGCCGTAGCCGCTGATGTAGCCGGCCTGCTCCAGCCGCTTGACGCGGATCAGGCAGGGGCTGGGCGACAGGCCCACGGCGTCGGCCAGGTCGACGTTGGTCATCCGGCCGTTCTTCTGCAGCTGGGCCAGGATGCGCAGGTCCAGGCGGTCGATCTTCAGGGCTTCGGGCATGTCACGGAGTGTTGCGGGGACGACGGGAAGCTAACGGTGCAGCTCAGGGCAAGCAGAATGCCACCGCCGCGGTGCAAGGTCCATGCCGGCAAGCCCTGTGCCGTGCATCCCTGCCGTCGGCCGCGGCGTGGATCAGCCCATCGCCGTGCGCACCTCGGGCAGCGTCAGCACGTCGTCGAGCACGCGCCGCACGCGGGCGAACAGCTCGTCGATCTCGGCCTCGGTGATGGTCAGCGCCGGGGCGAAGCCCAGGATGTGGTCATTGAAGCTGCGGAAGATGACGCCATGGCGCAGCGCGATGCCGAAGATGCGCTCGCCCAGGCCGAGGGCCGGATCGAAGGCGCGGCGCGTGGCCTTGTCGGCCACCAGTTCCAGCGCGCCGAGCAGGCCGCGCTGGCGCGCGTCGCCGACCAGCGGATGGGCCGTCAGCGCCTGCATCGCGGCCGCGAAGCGCGGTGCCACCGCCTGGGCATGGGCCAGGATGCCGCCGTCCTCGTACAGGCGCAGCACCTCCAGCGCCACGGCCGCGCCCACCGGGTGGGCCGAGTAGGTCGCCCCGTGGCCGATGGCCATGCCCTGCGGCGCGGCATCGGCGATGGCCGCGTAGACCGCCTCGGACATCAGCGTGGCGCCCATCGGCACATAGCCCGAGGTCAGGCCCTTGGCCACCGTCATCAGGTCGGGCTCCACGCCTTCGGCCTGGCAGGCGAACATCGGCCCGGTGCGGCCGAAGCCGGTGATCACCTCGTCGACGACGAACAGGATGCCGAGCTCGCGCGCGGTGTCGGCCATCGCCTTGAGCCAGCCGGCCGGCGGCACGATGACGCCGCCCGAGCCCTGGATCGGCTCGCAGAAGAAGGCGGCCACGTTCTGCGGCCCCAGCTCGGCCACCTTGGCCCGCAGCTGCGCGACCGAGTCGGCGATCACCGCCGCGTCGTCGCCTCCTGAGGGGTGACGGTAGGGATAGGGCGAGGGGATGTGGTGCTGGTTGGGCAGCGGCAGGTCGAAACCGCGGTGGAAGACGGGCAGCGCCGTCAGCCCCGCGCCGGTCGACGAGGAGCCGTGGTAGCCGCGCTGCAGCGCGATGAACTGCTTGCGCTGCGGTTGGCCGACGCTGTTCCAGTACAGGGTGATGAAGCGCACCGCGGCGTCCACCGCCTCGGAGCCGCCCAGCGTCAGATAGACGCGGCTGAGCGAGGCGGGGCTGATGTCCACCAGTTTCGCCGCCAAGCGGATCGCGCTCTCGCTGGCGAAGTGGAAGTAGCCGGTGGCGTAGGGCAGGCGGCGCAGTTGCTCGGTGGCGGCCTGCACCACGCTCTCCTGGCCGTAGCCGACGTTGACGCACCACAGGCCGGCGAAGCCGTCGAGCAGTTCGCGGCCCTGGTCGTCCTGCAGCCACACGCCCTGGCCGCTGGCCAGGATGGAGGGGCCGCAGGCCTCGTGGCCGCGCCAGTGGGCCACAGGGTGGACGAGGTGGCGGCGGTCCAGGTCGGTCAGGACGTCGTGGGGCGAGGCGGACGTGAGCATGGCGGTCGGATGGCTGGGGGAACGGATCCGGTGGGCGGTGCGGCCAGTGTGCGGGTGGGCCGCTGGAGATGGATGCCGGATTGAGGGGCCCGTGCAGCGCAGGATGCGCGTTGCGTCCGGGCCTGGCGGCAGATCCTGCGGAGGTGCAGCCCGGCCCTGGGGGCGCTCAGTAGCCGCGGCCGCGGTCGACCAGGCCCAGCGGGGGCTGGCCGTCGGCCAGGCGCTGCAGGTTGTCGAGCACGGCGTGGGCGGCCGTCTCCGGCCGCGTCATGCTGGCGATGTGCGGCGTGATGCGCACCCGCGGATGGGCCCACAGCGGGTGGCCGGCGGGCAGCGGCTCGGGGTCACAGACGTCCAGCACGGCCTCGGCCAGGTGGCCGGCGTCCAGCGCGCGGCGCAGCGCATCGGCATCGAGCTGCGGGCCGCGGCCGACGTGGATCAGGCTCGCGCCCGCGGGCAGCCGGGCCAGCAGCCGGGCATCGAGCAGGCCGCGCGTTTCGGCCGTCAGCGGCAGCAGGCAGACCAGGATGTCGCTGCGCGCCAGCAGCGCGTCCAGCCCGTCCGGGCCGTGGTGGCAGACGATGCCCGGCACGGTGTGCGCGCTGCGGCTCCAGCCGGCCACGTCGAAGCCGAACAGCGCCAGCCGCTGCAGCACCGCGCGGCCCAGCTCACCCAGGCCCAGCACGCCGATGCGCCGCTTGGCGGCCGGGCGCACCGGCAGCGGCTGCCACTGCTGCAGCGCCTGCTGGCGGCGGTAGGCCGGCATGTCGCGGTGCAGATCGAGCGCGGCATGGCAGACGTACTCGACCATGCCCTCTGTGATGCCGGGCTCGATCATGCGGATCAGCGGCAGCTCCGGCGGCAGCAGGCGGTGGTCGAACTGGTCGACTCCGGCGCCGGTGGAAAACAGCGCGCGCAAGGCCGGAAAGCGCGTGGCCAGATCGGCCGGCGGCTCCCAGGCGGCCAGCCAGTGCACGTCGGCCGCCTCGCCGATGTCGGGCCAGATGCGGAAGTCGATCTGCGGCGCGCGCTGCGCGAAGACGCGGGCCCAGCCCTGGCCGCGCAGCGCATCGGACTTGTAGACGAAGGTGGCCATCGTGGGGCGCCTCAGGCCAGCGCCTGGCTGACCAGGGCCCAGGTGCGCGGGCGGCTGCCGGCGGGCGCCGACGCCATCGAGGGCCGCGATGGCGCGCCGTCGCGCGGCGCACGCACCATCGTCACCGGCGCATCGACGCGCAGCAGGCCGAGTCCCTCCAGCCACTCGGCCAGACCGCTGTCGAAGTCGATGTCGATGCGGGTGAAGTGGCCGGCGTTCTGGCCGGCCAGGTGGGCGATCAGCGCCTGGGCGCCGTCGACGTCGGGCGCGACCACCGGCCCGATCACCTGGCCACGGCCGAAGCGGCGCAGCATCGCGAAGCCGCAGGCCTGCTCGCCGTCGCTCAGCACGACGCAGGCCACGGCCTGGGCCGCCAGCTCGCGGATCAGCGCCTCGCGCGGCATGCCGCGCGCGGCATGGTCGAGCGCGATCAGCGTGTCCAGGTCGCGCTGGCCGGCCGGGCGCAGGCGGCGGCCGGGGGCCAGCGCCACCAGCGGTGCGGGCAGCGCGGTGCCCTGGTGCTGGCGCACCTCGCCCGTGCGCACGAAGCCCAGGCGCTCGTAGAGGCCGCGGCCCTGCGGCGTGGCGTGCAGCAGCACGGTGTGCGCGTCCAGGCCGTCGAGCAGCGCCAGCATCAGCCGCAGGCCGATGCGCCGGCCCTGGCAGGCCGGCGCCACGATGACGAGGCCGATCACCGCATGCCGCGACCCGTAGCACAGGCGCAGGCCGGTGCC
Organism: Pseudaquabacterium rugosum; assembly: GCF_038066575.1. Lineage (NCBI taxonomy): Bacteria > Pseudomonadati > Pseudomonadota > Betaproteobacteria > Burkholderiales > Sphaerotilaceae > Pseudaquabacterium > Pseudaquabacterium rugosum. The sequence goes on from NZ_JBBUTF010000006.1 coordinate 298,969, forward strand.
CACCACCTGGCCGTCGCGCTCGGCCACGCGGCCCTCGGCATGGGCGAACGCGTCCTGCCAGTCGCTGAGGCGGTGCGGCCAGCGCAGCTGGTCGGTCAGCGCCTGGGCGGCGGGCAGGTCGTCGGCGGTCATCGGGCGCAGCGTGACGCCGTCGTCGATGCCGGGCGGCAGGGCCGCCATCACATCGCTGTCGGCGGGCGGCGGGTTCGGGGGGGCAGGTGGCAGGGCCATCGCGCGCAGGCTCCACGGGCTGAGTTGGCGCCATGTTGCGGCCAGCGTGGGGGCTTGACCAGCCGTCGCACGGTCCAGCCGCGCAATTCAGCAGCTTCGTGTGCGGCGCCGGGCCGCCACAGCACAGGCTGCTGTGGCGTGCGCCGTTCATGCACACACCTGTGGCACGCCCTTGCCTAGCATCGACGCACCGGGTGCGCTGCGCCGCAGCCCCTCATGTCCGAAGGAATGCCTCCCATGACCGATCCCGACCGGATCCGCCCGCCGCAAGGCCATTTCATCGCCGGCCGCCTGCAGCCGGATGCCGCGGCCCTGGCCGTGCTGCGACCGTCCGACGGCCGGCCCTGGGCCGAGCTGCCGGTGGCCGATGCCGCCACCGTCGACCAGGCGGTGCAGGGCGCCCACACCGCCTTCGAGCGCAGCGACTGGGCCCGCGGCGCGCCGCGGGACCGCGCCCGCGTGCTGCGCCGCTGGGCCGATCTGCTGGAGGCCGATGCGCCCGCCCTCGCCGCCCTCGAAGGCGTGGGCTCGACCCGCCCGCTGCGCGACGCCGCCGCCTGGGACGTGCCCTTCACCGCCGAGGGCATCCGCTACTTCGCCGAATGGGCGGACAAGCTCGGCGGCGACGTGGCCGCCACGCGCCAGGACCATCTGGGTCTGGTCATCAGCGAGCCCTACGGCGTGGTGGGCGCGATCACGCCCTGGAACTTCCCGCTGGTGATGGCCTCGTGGAAGGTCGGTGCGGCGCTGGCCGCCGGCAACGCGGTGGTGCTCAAGCCCTCGGAGCTGACGCCGTTCTCGGCCATCCGCATGGCCGAGCTGGCGGTCGAGGCGGGCCTGCCGCCCGGCCTGTTCAACGTCGTGCAGGGCGATGGCCGCGCCACGGGCGAGGCGCTGTGCCGCCATCCGCTGGTCGGCAAGATGACCTTCACCGGCTCGACGCGCACCGGCGCGGCCATCATGGCCGCCTGCGCCCAGCACGGCCCCAAGCCGGTGACGCTGGAGCTCGGCGGCAAGAGCCCGCAACTGGTGTTCGATGACGTGCCGGACCTGGACACCCTGGCCGGCCTGATCGTGGGTGCGATCACCGGCAACGCGGGCCAGGTCTGCGTGGCCGGCTCGCGCCTGATCGTGCAGCGCGGCGTGGCCCCGGCCCTGGTCGAGCGGGTGGTGCGGCGCATGCGCGCCTTCCGCCCCGGCGCCACCTGGGATGCGGCGGCCTGGGCCGGCCCGGCGCCGCTGGCGCCCATCATTTCGGCCGTTCAGGCCGCGCGCATCGGGGCCATCGTGCAGGCCGCGCGTGACGCCGGTGCCGAGCTGCTGTGCGGCGGCGCCCGCTTCGATGACGGGCCGGGCGGCGCCTACTGGCAGCCCACGGTGCTGCACAGCGTCGACGCGTCCAACCCGGCGGTGCGCGAGGAGATCTTCGGCCCGGTGCTGACGGTGCAGACCTTCGACACCGAGGAGGAGGCGCTGGCGCTGGCCGCGCATCCCGACTACGGCCTGGCCGCCGGCGTGCACACCGCCGATCTGGCGCGGGCGATGCGGCTGATGCGCGCACTCAAGGCCGGCACCGTCTGGGTCAACCGCTATGGCCGCAGCCACGACTTCGCGCTGCCCACCGGCGGCTGGCAGCGCTCGGGCATCGGCAAGGACCTGGGCCGCCAGGCGCTGGAGGCCAACCTGCGCCTCAAGACGGTGCTTTTCGGGTTTTCCTGATTGCACGGCGGTGCGCGCCGCACGCCATTCGTGCGCGCCGCACGCGATGCCGCGCCGGCCGCCCCAAACGACAGTTTCCGCGTCGCGCTGCCACGATGACGACACAACCGTTCAGCCCGGCCATGCTGGAATGACTCCACCCCGCCGGTACCGAACGCCTCTTCCGCACCCCTTTCCGCCACCCCCTCCGAGCCGAGAGACCGACCACCATGGCCTTCCGTCCCAAGTACATCACCTTCGACTGCTACGGCACGCTGACGCGCTTCCGCATGGGCGACATGGCGCGCGAGATGTACGCCGACCGCATCCCGGCCGAACACATGGCGCAGTTCATCGCCGACTTCTCCGCTTACCGTCTGGATGAGGTGCTGGGCGACTGGAAGCCCTACGAGACGGTGCTGAAGAACGCGGTGCGCCGCCTGTGCCGCAAGTGGAAGCTGCAGTACCTCGACGCCGAGGCCCGGCAGTACTACGACGCCGTGCCCAGCTGGGGCCCGCATGCCGACGTGCCGGCCGGTCTGGCCAAGATCGCCCGCGAGATCCCGCTGGTGATCCTGTCGAACGCCTCCGACGACCAGATCCAGAAGAACGTGGCCCAGCTGGGCGCGCCCTTCCACCGCGTCTACACCGCGCAGATGGCCCAGGCCTACAAGCCGCGCCTGCAGGCCTTCGAATACATGCTGGACTCGCTGGGCTGCAACCCGGAGGACGTGCTGCACGTCTCCTCCAGCCTGCGCTATGACCTGATGTCGGCCAACGACATCGGCATCAAGAACAAGGTCTTCGTCAACCGTGGCCATGGCCCGGGCTGCGCCGACTACGGCTACACCGAGATCGCCGACATCGGCGGCCTGCCGGGCGTGGTCGGCCTCTGAGGCCCTGACCGCCTCGCCATCCGTCGTACATCCCGACCGCCGCCTGACCGCCGACCTCATGCGCAACGACAGCTTCTGGACCGCGGACGCGCCGCCCTACGCCCCGCCGCAGCGCCCGCTGCCGGCCGCGGTGGACGTGGCGGTGGTGGGGGCGGGCTTCACCGGCCTGTCGGCCGCCCTTGCGCTGGCCCGGCGCGGCGCCCGCGTGCTGCTGCTGGAGCAGGGCCCGCAGGCCGGCGCCGAGGCCTCCACCCGCAACGGCGGCCACGTCAACAGCGGCCTGGCCGTCGACTATGCCGAGACGGCCGCGGCCTACGGCCCGGCCCTGGCCGCCGCCTGGTACCGCGCCTACGACGACGCCGTCGACACCGTGCAGCAGCTGGTGCACGACGAGGGCATCGCCTGCGACTTCATCCGCACCGGCAAGCTCAAGCTGGCCGCGCGTGAGGCCGGTCTGGACGGGCTGCGCCGCACCGTCGAGCGGCTGCATGCCGACGGCGTCGACACCGACACCGAGATCCTGGAGCGCGACGCCGTGCGCGCCGAGGTGGCCAGCGAGCAGTTCGTCGGCGGCATGCTCTACCGCCGCAGCGGCCAGATGCACATGGGCCGCTTCGCCCACGGCCTGGCCGCGGCCGTCGAGCGCGCCGGCGCGCAGATCGAGGTCGGCACCCCGGTGCAGCGCCTGGAGCGCCTGGGCGCCACGCACCGCCACCGCGTGCACACGCCGCGCGGCGTGGTGCAGGCCGATCAGGTGCTGCTGGCCACCGGGGCCACGCGCCATGGCGGTTATGGCAGCTTCGGCTGGATCCGCCGCCGCATCGTGCCGGTGGGCAGCTTCCTGATCGCCACCGAGCCGCTGGGCGAGGCGCGCGCCCATGCGCTGCTGGCCGGACGCCGTACCTACGTGACGGTGGCCCACATCCACCACTACTTCCGCCTGAGCCCGGACCACCGCCTGCTGTTCGGCGGCCGAGCCCGCTTCGCCGTCTCCAACCCGACGCAGGACCGCAGCAGCGGCGAGATCCTGCGCCAGGGCATGGAGGCGATGTTCCCCTCGCTGCGCGGCGTGCGCATCGACCATTGCTGGGGCGGTCTGGTCGACATGACGCGCGACCGCCTGCCGCGCGCCGGCGAGCGTGACGGCCTGTACTACGCCACCGGCCTGTCCGGCCACGGCACGCAGATGAGCGTGCACCTGGGCCGCGCGATGGCCCGCGTGATGGCCGGCGAGGCCGCCGCCAACCCCTTCGCCGGCCGGCCCTGGCCGGCGATCCCCGGCCATCTCGGCCCGCCCTGGTTCCTGCCGCTGGTCGGCCTGTACTACCAGCTCAAGGACAAGCTGGCCTGAGACGGCCGGTGTCGTCCCCTGTTCGTCCGCTCCTGCTTCCGCCCGTCCTGATCCTCCGCTTCGTCCCCTACACCTCATTTCCGGAGTACGCCCCATGCGCGATCGCCAGCCGCTCGATTCCCTCGTCGGATCCGAAGACAGCCAGCGCCTGATGCAGGCCCTGCAGCGCGGGGCCTCGCGCCGCGACATCCTGCGCCTGCTGACGGCCGGCGGCATGCAGGCCGGCCTGGCCGGCGGGGTGGCCACGCTGGCGCTCGACGCCCATGCGCAGGTGCCGAAGAAGGGCGGCCGGCTGCGGGTGGCCGCGGCCACGGCGGCGGCCACCGACACGCTCGACCCGGCCAAGCAGAGCAACCAGACCGACTACTGCCGCGGCAACATGCTCTACAACGGCCTGGCCGCGCTGGACGGCAGCCTGACGCCACAGCCGGCGCTGGCCGAGAGCTGGGCCACCAAGGACGCGAAGAGCTGGGTCTTCAAGCTGCGCAAGGGCGTGAACTTCCACGACGGCAAGCCGCTGGCGGCCGAGGACGTGGTGTTCTCGCTGATGCGCCACAAGGACCCGGCCACCGCCTCCAAGGCCAAGGCGCTGGCCGACCAGATCGACAGCGTCAAGGCCAGCGCGCCGGGCGAAGTGACGATCGAGTTGAGTGCCCCGAACGCCGACCTGCCCGTCATCCTCGGCACCTACCACTTCCACATCGTCAAGGCCGGCACCACCGACTTCAGCACCGGCATCGGCACCGGTGCCTTCAAGTTGAAGGAGTTCAAGCCCGGCGTGCGCTCGCTGGTGGTGCGCAACGAGGCCTACTGGAAGCCGGGCAAGGGCCACCTCGACGAGATCGAGTTCATCGGCATCGGCGACGAGAGCGCCCGCGTCAACGCCCTGCTGTCGGGCGGCATGGATCTGGTGGCCTCGGTCAACCCGCGCTCGGTGGCCCGCATCCGCGGCACGCCCGGCTATGCGGTCTTCGAGACCCAGGCCGGCCAGTACTCCGATCTGGTCATGCGCAAGGACATGGGCCCGGGCGCCAACCCCGACTTCATCCTCGGCATGAAGCACCTGTTCAACCGCGAGGAGTTGCGCAAGACGGTGGCCCTCGGCCACGCCGTGCTGGCCAACGACCAGCCGATCGATCCGACCAACCGCTTCCACTTCGCCGGCCTGCCGCAGCGGCCCTTCGACCCGGAGAAGGCGAAGTTCCACCTGCAGAAGGCCGGCATCAGCGGCAAGATCCCGGTCGTGGCCTCGCCGGCCGCGCTGTACTCGGTCGAGATCGCGCTGATGCTGCAGCAGACGGCCGCGCAGATCGGCGTCGAGCTGGAGGTCAAGCGCATGCCGGCCGAGGGCTACTGGTCCAACCACTGGCTCAACAGCGCGGTGGGCTTCGGCAACGTCAACCCGCGGCCCAGCGCCGACACCATCCTGACCCAGTTCTTCAAGTCGGACGCGGCCTGGAACGAGAGCCGCTGGAAGAACCCCAAGTTCGACCAGCTGCTGGTGGCCGCCCGCGCCGAGACCGATCTGGCCAAACGCAAGCAGATGTACGCCGACATGCAGGTGCTGATCCACCAGGAGGCCGGCATCGGCATCCCGATGTACCTGGCCAGCATCGACGGCCACAGCAGCAAGGTCAAGGGCCTGTCGCCGATCCCGCTGGGCGGCCTGATGGGCTACAACTTCGCCGAGCACGTCTGGCTCGAAGGCTGAGGGGCATCGGCCGGCCCGCCCTCCGTCCGCCCTGGCACGACCTTCGCAAGCCCGACGCCCATGATCAACACCCTCATCCTGAAGCTGCTGGCCCAGCGCCTGGGGCTGGCCCTGCTGTCGCTGCTGGCGGTCTCGGCCATCGTCTTCGCCATCACCGCCATCCTGCCCGGTGATGCCGCGCAGGAGCAGCTGGGCCAGGACGCCACGCCCGAGGCGCTGGCCGCCCTGCGCACCCAGATGGGGCTGGACGTGCCCGCGCCCACCCGCTACGTGCGCTGGCTGGGCGGGATGCTGCGGGGCGATCTCGGCACCTCGGCCACCACCCAGATGCCTGTGGCCGAGCTGCTGGCCAGCCGGCTGCCCAACTCGCTGCTGCTGGCGGCGCTGACGGCGCTGTTCTCGGTGCCGGTGGCGCTGACGGCCGGCATCTGCGCGGCCGTCTGGCGCGGCTCCTGGTTCGACCGGGCGGCCTCGGGGCTGGCGGTGGCGGTGGTCTCGGTGCCCGAGTTCCTGGTCGCCACGCTGGCGGTGCTGATCTTCGCCGTCGAGCTCAAATGGCTGCCGGCGCTGTCCTATGCCAGCGACATCGAGTCTGTCGGCCAGCTGCTCAAGGCCTTCGCCATGCCGGTGCTCACGCTGTGCTGCGTGATCGTCGCCCAGATGATGCGCATGACGCGTGCGGCCGTCACCGACCAGCTGGAGGCGCCTTACATCGAGATGGTGCGGCTCAAGGGTGCGTCGCCGGCACGCGTGGTGCTGGCCCATGCGCTGCCCAACGCGATCGGCCCGATCGCCAACGCGGTGGCGCTCAGCCTGTCCTATCTGCTGGGCGGCGTGATCATCGTCGAGACCATCTTCAACTACCCCGGCATCGCCAAGCTGATGGTCGATGGCGTGTCCCAGCGCGACATGCCGCTGGTGCAGGCCTGCGCGATGCTGTTCTGCGCCGGCTACCTGCTGCTGGTGACGCTGGCCGATGTCTGCGGCATCGTCGCCAACCCGCGGCTGCGCCAGGCCTGAGGCCCGGGAGATTCTTGCCATGCCCTCCGTCCTGCAGTCCGCCATGAACCTGCCCGTTCCCCTGCCCCTGCCCCTGGAGCCGGAGGCCCCACCCGGCGCCGGTGCGACCGATGCGTGCGGCGGCCCGGCCGCGCAGGCCGCCCGCGCCGCGGCCGAGGCGGCCTGCGCCCGCCAGGGCCTGCTGGCGCGCTGGCGCTGCACGCTGGCGGCGATGGGACCGTCCGGCCTGCTCGGCCTGGGCGTGGTCGCGGCCTGGGCGCTGGCGGCCATCGCCGGGCCCTGGGTGCTGTCGCGCACCGGGGCCCAGGGCGGGGCCGAGGTCTTCGCCGGCGTCAGCGCCGCCCACTGGCTGGGCACCGACTATCTCGGCCGCGACATGCTGGCCCGCGTCATCGAGGGCGCTCGCTACACGGTGGGCGTGGCGCTCGGCGCCACGCTGCTGGCCAGCGGCGGTGGCACCGTGCTGGCGCTGCTGGCCGTCTCCAGCAACCGCTGGATCGATGGTGCGCTCAGCCGTCTGCTGGACACGCTGACCGCCATACCCAGCAAGATGCTGGCCCTGTTGATGGTGGCCGGCTTCGGCGCGTCGATGCCGCTGCTGATCGCCACCGCGGCCGTCATCTACACGCCGGGCGCCTTCCGCATGGCGCGCTCGATGGCGGTCAACATCGCCGCGATGGACTACGTGACCGTGGCCCGCAGCCGCGGCGAGGGCCGCTGGTACGTGATGCGGCGCGAGATCCTGCCCAACATCGCCGGCCCGATGCTGGCCGACCTCGGCCTGCGCTTCGTCTATGTGGTGCTGCTGCTGGCCAGCCTGAGCTTTCTCGGCCTGGGCATCCAGCCGCCGGCGGCCGACTGGGGCTCGCTGGTACGCGAGAACATCGGTGCGCTGGCCCAGGGCGGCCCGGCGGTGATCGCCCCGGCGGCGGCCATCGCCAGCCTGACCATCGGCATGAACCTGTTCATCGACAACCTGCCCGGCCGCCGGGCACGTGAACGCGGAGGACGTTGACCATGGGTGCAGTCGTCACGGTCGAGGGCCTGCGCGTGAGCGCCGGTGACACGGTGCTGGTGCAGGACCTGAGCTTTCACATCCGTCCGGGTGAGGTGCTGGCGCTGATCGGCGAATCGGGCTCCGGCAAGACCACCACCGCGCTGGCGCTGATGGGCCATGCGCGCCACGGCTGCGCGATCAGCGGCGGGCGCGTGCGCATCGGCGACGACGAGGTGCTGGCCATGTCGGCACGCCAGCTGCGTGCGCTGCGCGGGGCCCGCGTGGCCTATGTCGCACAGAGCGCGGCCGCCTCCTTCAACCCCTCGCGCCGCCTGCTCGACCAGGTGGTGGAGCCGGCGCTGCTGCACGGCCGGCTCACGCGGGCCGAGGCCGAGCGCAAGGCCGTCGCGCTGTTCAGCGAGCTGGCGCTGCCCGAGCCGCTGACCATCGGCCAGCGCTACCCGCACCAGGTCTCCGGCGGCCAGCTGCAGCGGCTGATGGCCGCGATGGCGCTGATCACCGACCCCGAGCTGCTGATCTTCGACGAGCCCACCACCGCGCTCGATGTCACCACGCAGATCGAGGTGCTGCGCGCCTTCCGCCGCGTGGTGCGCGAGCGCCAGGTCACCGCCGTCTACGTCAGCCACGATCTGGCCGTGGTGGCCCAGATGGCCGACCACATCCTGGTGCTGCGCCACGGCCGCGCGCAGGAGCTGGCGCCCACCGGCCAGCTGCTGGCGCAGCCCGCCCATCCCTACAGCCGCGCGCTGCTGGAAGCCGCACGTCCGGCCGAGCGCCCGGCCCCGCCGCGCTCGGCCGACGACGACGCGCGGCCGCTGCTGGACGTGCGCGGCCTGGCCGTCGGCTACGGCCCGCGCGATGGTGCCGGCCGGCCGGCCCACACCATCCTGGAGGGGATCGATCTGCAGCTGCACCGCGGCCAGGCCATCGGCGTGATCGGCGAATCGGGTTCGGGCAAGACCACGCTGGCGCGTGCCATCGCCGGCCTGCAGCCGCCGCATGCCGGCACGGTGCTGTTCAACGGCCGCGAGCTGCGGCCCGAGCTGGCCCGGCGCAGCCGCGACGAGCTGCGCCGCATGCAGATCGTGTTCCAGATGGCCGACACGGCGCTGAACCCATCGCACACCGTGCGCGACATCCTGGAGCGGCCGCTGCGCCTGTTCCACGACCTGAGGGGCCCGGCGCTGGCCCAGCGCCTGCGCCGCCTGCTGGACCTGGTGCAGCTGCCCGCCGCCACGGCCGAGCGTCTGCCCGGCGGCCTGTCCGGCGGCCAGAAGCAGCGGGTGAACCTGGCCCGCGCGCTGGCGGCCGAGCCCGACCTGATCCTGTGCGACGAGGTGACCTCGGCCCTCGACACCGTGGTGGCCGCCGCCGTGCTGGACCTGATCGCCCAGCTGCGCCGCGAGCTGGGCGTGGCCGTGCTCTTCATCACCCACGACCTGCACACGGTGCGCGCGCTGTGCGACGAGATCGTCGTCATGCAGCACGGCCGCAATCTGGCGCAGATCCCGCGGGCCGACTACGAGCGCCGGCCGGCCCATCCCTACTACGAACGCCTGGCCCGTTCGGTGCCCGAGCTGCGCCAGGGCTGGCTCGACGGCCTGGCGCCCGAGCCGGCGCTGCCGCCGGCCGCGTCCCCGCTGCCGCGTCCGCCCCATCCGGCCCTCGCGGCCTGATCACCCTGACCGCCTTCCTGAGGCGCCTGGATCGCCCGCACTCCATGTCCACTGACACCCCCGCCGATGCCCTGATCGACCTGCGCCCGCGGCGCGATGACCTGCTGCCCGGCCGCAACTTCATCGGCCACTGGTGCGAGGCCCGCGACGGCCGCCGCTTCGACGTGCACGACCCGGCCACCGGCGCCGTCTTCGCCAGCGTGCCCGACAGCGGCGCGGCCGATGCCCGTGCGGCGGCCGATGCCGCCCATGCGGCCTTCGCCGCCTGGCGCCAGGTGCCGGCCCGCCAGCGCGCGGCGCTGGTGCGGCGCTGGCACGACCTGATGATGGCCCACCAGGACGATCTGGCCCGCCTGATCAGCCGCGAACAGGGCAAGCCCTACGCCGAGGCGCGCGGCGAGGTCGTCTATGCCGCCAGTTATGTGCAGTGGTTCGCCGAGGAGGCGGTGCGCGCCAACGGCGACGTGATCCCGGCGCCGGTCAGTGGCCGGCGCATGCTGGCGCTGAAGGAGCCGGTGGGCGTGGTGGCCGCCATCACGCCGTGGAACTTCCCCGCCGCGATGATCGCGCGCAAGATCGCCCCGGCGCTGGCCGCCGGCTGCACCGTGGTGTGCAAGCCGGCCGAGGACACGCCACTGACCTCGCTGGCCCTGGTGCGCCTGGCCGAGGAGGCCGGCCTGCCGGCCGGCGTGCTCCACATCGTCACCGCCTCGCGCGAGCGCACGCCCGAGGTGGTCGACGTGTGGCTGGACGACCCACGGGTGCGCAAGATCAGCTTCACCGGCTCGACGCCGGTGGGTCGGCATCTGGCGCGGCGCTCGGCCGACACGCTGAAGAAGCTCAGCCTGGAGCTGGGCGGCAACGCGCCCTTCATCGTCTTCGCCGATGCGGACCTGGATGCCGCGGTCGAGGGCCTGATGGCGGCCAAGTTCCGCAACGGCGGCCAGACCTGCGTCTGCCCGAACCGCATCTACGTGCAGCGCGCCGTGCACGACGCCTTCGTCGAGCGCCTGGCCGCCCGCGTGCAGGCGCTGGTGGTGGCGCCGGCCACCGACGCGCGCGCGCAGATCGGCCCGATGATCAACGCGCGGGCCGTCGACAAGATCGACCGCCATGTGCGCCAGGCCGTGGCCGCCGGCGCGCGTGTCGTCGTCGGCGGTGAGCGGCTGGCCGCGCTCGGTGCGAACTACTACGCGCCCACCGTGCTGACCGGCGTCACGCACGACATGGACTGCGCCTGCGAGGAGACCTTCGGCCCGGTGGCCCCGGTCAGCGCCTTCGACGACGAGGCCGAGGTGGTGGCCGCGGCCAACGCCACGCCCTACGGCCTGGCCGCCTACTTCTACAGTCAGGACGTGCGGCGCATCGCCCGCGTGACCGACGCGCTGGAGGCCGGCATCATCGGCGTCAACGAGGGCGCGACCGCCGCCGAGGCCGCGCCCTTCGGCGGCGTCAAGGCCTCGGGCTACGGCCGCGAGGGCTCGGTCCATGGCCTCGACGAGTACCTGCACCTGAAGTACGTCTGCCAGGGGCAGCTGGGATGAGCCCCGTCGACACGGACGGCACCGATCTGGCCCGCGCGCTGCGTGCCACGGCGGGGCAGGCCATCGGAGGAGATCCCATCGAGCGTCTGGCCCCGCGGCTGGCGCAGGCGGTGTTGCCCGCCGTGCGCGCGCTGACGCCCGAAATGGTGGCCCTGCGCCAGCGCCTGCATGCGCACCCCGAGCTGGCCTACGAGGAGTTCGCCACCAGCGACCAGGTGGCCGCCTGCCTGCAGGACTGGGGATACGAGGTGCACCGCGGCCTGGCCGGCACCGGCGTGGTCGGCCTGCTGCGCCGGGGCGATGGCCCGCGCCGCATCGCGCTGCGTGCGGACATGGACGCGTTGCCGATCCAGGAGGCCACCGGCCTGCCCTATGCCAGCCGCATCCCCGGCCGCATGCATGCCTGCGGCCACGACGGCCACACCGCCGCGCTGCTGACGGCCGCCCGTGTGCTGGCCGACGAGGGCGGCTTCGACGGCACGCTGCAGCTGATCTTCCAGCCGGCCGAGGAGAGCCTGGGCGGCGCGCGCCGGATGGTCGAGGAGGGGCTGTTCGAGCGCTTCCCCTGTGATGCGGTGTTCGGCCTGCACAACATGCCGGGCTTTCCGGTCGGCCACATCGGCCTGCGCGCGGGCGCCTTCATGCCCTCGTCCGACACCGTGCACATCATCGTGCACGGCCGCGGCGGCCATGGCGCCGCACCGCACGACAGCGCCGATCCGGTGGTGGCCGCGGCCCACATCGTGCTGGCGCTGCAGACCGTGGTCAGCCGCAACACCGATCCGCGTGACATGGCGGTGGTCAGCATCGGCGCCATCCACGGCGGCGACGCGCCCAACGTCATCCCCGACCGTGTCGAGCTCAAGGCCACCGTGCGCGCGCTGCGCCCCGAGGTGCGCCAGCGCCTGCGCGAGCGCATCACCGAGCTGGCCGAGGCCCAGGCCCGCACGCTGGGCGTGCGCGCCGAGGTCATCTACCACTGGCGTTATCCGGTGCTGGTCAACGATGCGCACTGGACCGGCGAGGTCCGCCGCATCGCCACCGGCTGGCTGGGCGCGGACCACGTGATGCCCGACATGGCCCCGCTGACCGGCAGCGAGGACTTCGCCTTCCTGCTGGAGCAGCGCCCCGGCTGCTACTTCATCGTCGGCAACGGCCTGATCGGTGCCTACAGCCAGGGCGGCTGCATGATCCACAACCCCGGCTACGACTTCAACGACGCGGTGCTGCCGGTGGCGGCGAGCTTCTGGGTGCGGCTGGTGCGCGAGGTGATGGGCGGGCCGGCGCGGCCCTGAGCCGCCGCGCCTACTTCAGTGCCTGCAGCAGCGCGTCGATGCGCTCGCCGTGGGTGTAGATGCGGCCTTTCGTCGCCTTCAGGGTGGCGATCGCGCGTTCGCGGTTCGGCGCCGCCGCGCCCGGGCCGACCTGCACCAGGCCCACCATGCCCATCATCAGGTGCGGCGGGCAGTTGTAGACATAGAGGCCCGGGCGCTCCAGCCGCACCTCGAAGGGCTGGTCCAGCGGGCTCAGCCAGGGGCTGGCGCCCTCGGGCACCGCCAGGCTGCGCACATGGTGGCCGCTGCTGGTCGGCACGAAGCGCAGGGTGTCGCCGACCTCGGCCTGCACCCAGGCCGGCTCGAACACCATCGGTCCGTCGGTGCCAACGTCCAGCATGCGGATCACGTGCTCGGCGCTCCAGGCCGCAGGGCTGAACAGCGTGAGCAGCCCGGCGGCCAGGGCGGCGGCCTGGGTGGTCCATCGGGGGCGGCGGCGGCCGGTGGCCGGACGGCCGTGGCGAGGGTGGGCGGACGGAGCGGGCGAAGGCGAAGGTGCAGGAGTCATGGTCAGGTTCGGACGTCGGCGGGGCCGGGGCGCGCGGCGCGGGGTGCGCGCAGGGTTCTCAGATGGGGCAGGCCGTCGGCGTCCAGGCGCACGTCGACGCGCACGTGGTACAGGTGTTCCACCCGTTCGGCCGTCAGCACCTCGGCCGGCGGGCCTGCGGCCTGCAGCCGGCCCTCGCCCAGCACGATCAGCTCGTCGGCGAACTGTGCGGCCAGGTTCAGGTCGTGCAGCACGGCCACGCTGATCCAGTCCTGGCGCACCGTGCGCTCGCTCAGGTGCTCCATCAGCTGCATCTGGTGCTTGAGGTCGAGGGCGCTGACCGGCTCGTCGAGCAGCAGCAGCCGTGGCTGGCGCAGCAGCACCTGCCCGAACAGCACCATCTGGCGCTGCCCGCCGCTGAGTGCATGCACGGGCCGGTCCGCCAGATGGGCGATGCCCAGATCGTGCAGCACGGCGTACGCGGCCTGCAGGTCCTCGTCGCTCAGGCGCATCGACAGCCGCTGCAGCCGGCCCAGCACCACCACCTCCAGCGCGGTGAGGTCGAGGTCGAGCTGCGTGTCCTGCGGCATGTAGCCGATGTCGGCGCGCCAGGCGGCGAGGCTGCGCGGCGAGCAGCTGCGGCCGTGCAGGCGCAACTCGCCCGTCCGTGGCCGCAGTTCGCCGAACAGGGCCCGCAGCAGGCTGGTCTTGCCGGTGCCGTTGGGGCCGATGATGGCGTGCAGCCGCCCGGGGCGCAGCTGCAGGTTCAGGCCACGCACCAGATCCTGGTCGCCCAGGCGCAGGTGCAGGTCATGGATCTCAAGCACGGCCACGCCCCCGCCGGCTCAGCACCAGCCAGATGAAGAAGGGCACGCCGATCAGCGCGGTGACGATGCCGATCGGAAACAGCGCGCCCGGCACGATCGACTTCGACAGCACCGAGGCGGTCGACAGCAGCAGCGCACCACACAGCGCCGACAGCGGCATCAGGTAGCGCTGGTCCTCGCCGACCAGCATGCGTGCGATGTGCGGCGCCACCAGGCCGATGAAGCCGATGATGCCGACGAAGCTGATCGCCGTGGCCGTCATCAACGCCACCAGCACCAGCGTCTTCAGGCGCAGCCGCGTGACGTTCACGCCCAGGCTGCGGGCGCGCGCCTCGCCCAGGCGCAGGCAGGTCAGGGCCCAGGCGTCGCGCTGCAGCAGCATGGCGCAGACCACGGTGATGCCGGTGGTGATGGCCAGCATCGGCCAGGTGGTGCGCATCAGGCTGCCGAACAGCCAGAAGATGATCTGCTGGTTCAGCTCGGGCGAAGCCATGAACTGCACCAGCGACAGCAGCGACTGGAACAGGAACAGCAGCGCGATGCCTGCCAGGATGAGGGTCTGGCTGCTGACGTTGCGCAGCATGGCCAGGCCGAACAACAGGCTGGCCGCCAGCATGCAGAAGATGAAGGCGCCCAGCGGGATGGCCAGCAGCTGGGGCAGGCCCAGACCATCCGTCACCAGGGCCAGCGCGGCGCCGAAGCCCGCGGCCGCGGCCAGACCCAGCGTGAAGGGGCTGGCCAGCGGGTTGTCCAGCAGGGTCTGCATCTGCACCCCGCCCAGACCGAGTGCGGCCCCCACCACCAGTGCCATCAACGCGATCGGCAGGCGCATGTCCATCACGATGGCGCGCGTCATCGCATCGGCCTGCTGCGGGTGCAGCAGGGTGCTCACGACGTCGCGCAACGCCAGCAGCGACGGGCCGGTGGCCACGTCCAGCAGCAGCGTGCCGGTCAGCAGCGCGGCGAACAGCAGCAGCATGCGGGCGCGGCGCGATTCGCGGGCGCGCTGGCGCTGCACGGCCGCGCCGGGCGGCACGGCGGCGATGGGGGATGTCGTCGTCGGGGTCATCGTGGCGTGTGGGCTGCGATCGGACGGAGGCCGGCTCAGCGCAGGCTCAGCATGAAGGTGCCCTGCGGCTGGATCGGCAGGTAGCGGCGGTAGAAGTCGCGGTAGGTGGCGTCCGGGTCCAGATCGGCGAACAGCGTCGGGTACAGCGCCTTGGCCAGGTACTGCAGCAGGGCCGCATCCAGCACGCTGCGCGTGGCCCCGTGGTAGACGCCGTGCACGCGGCCGTCCTGCACCGCGGGCAGCGCCGACCAGCCGTGGCGCTGGGTGTAGCCCTGCAGACGGCGGCGGGCCTCGGCCTGGCCGATGCCGAAGCCCATCTGCATCGCGTCGGGTCGGCTCACGCTCTCATAGCCGGCCATCAGAACGACCTGTGGCCGCGAGGCCAGCAGCTGCTCGGGGTTGATCGTGCCCCAGTCCTTGACGAAGGGCGCGGCCACGTTGTCCCCGCTGACCAGCTCGGCCATGGCGCCCCACATGTTGCGGCCGTAGGTGTAGCTGTGCTCGGCCGGGCCCTTGTCGCCCAGCTCGATGTAGACCCGCGGCCGCGGCAGGCGGGCCTGGGCGATGCGCTGGCGCAGGCCGTCGACGGTCTTGCGGTAGTCGTCGGCGATGCGCTCGGCGCGGGCCGTCTCGCCGCTGATCTGGCCCAGCACGCGGGTGCTGGCCAGGTGGCGGTCCAGCGTCTGGGCGTTGTAGTCGACCACCACCACCGGGATGCCGGCCGCCTCCAGGCGCGGCACCTCGGAGGCCAGGGCCTTGAACTGCCAGTCGGCCAGGATGACCACGTCCGGCCGCGTGGCCAGCACCTTCTCGACCGAGAAGGTCTGGTCCTGCACGTTGCCGACGTCGGTGACGTCGCGCAACGTCGGGCGGGCGGCCGCGTACTGCTCCCAGACCACGGGGCGCGACTTGACGAACCAGCCCTTGGACATGCCCACCAGGCGGTCGTAGCCCTTGTCGCCGGCGATGGCGAACCAGTCCTCGACGTAGAAGCCGAGCATCACCCGCTTGGCGGGCAACTCCAGCGTGACCTCGCGGCCGGCCACGTCCTTGAGGGTGGTCGGCGCGGCGCCGGCCGTGACCGGGGCCAGGGTGCCGAGGGCGGACAGCAGAAGACCGGCCAGCAGGGCCGTGCGGCGTGCGGTGCGGGCCATGCTCACAGCCCCAGTCCGAAGCTGCCCTTGGCCAGCACCGGCAGGTAGCGCTGGTAGAAGCGGGTGTAGTTGGCCTGCGGATCCACGTCCTTGAACAGCGTCGGGTACATCGCCTTGGCCATGTACTGCACCATCGTGTAGTCCACCACCGTGCGGGATGCGCCCTGGTAGAGACCGTGCACGCGCTGGTTCTTCACGGCCGGCAGCTCGCTCCAGCCGGCCCGTTGGGTGAAGGCCTGCAGGCGCCGGGCCGATTGCGCCGGGTCCACGCCCTGGCCCATCAACATGGCCGTCGGGTTGCGGGTGGATTCGGTGCCGGCGATGAAGATCACCTCGGGCCGGCTGGCCAGCACCTTCTCCGGGTTCATCGGCCCATACCATTCGACGTAAGGGGCCGCGATGTTCTCGCCACCGGCCAGCACGCCCAGCTGGCCCCACATGCCCTTGCCGTAGCTGAAGCTGTATTCGGCCGGCCCCTTGTTGCCGAACTCGACATAGAAGCGCGGCTTGGGCAGGTGCGCTTGGGCGATGCGCGTCTCGACCTGGCGCACCGCGGTCCGGTACTCGGTGGCGATGGTGCGCGCCCGGGCCTCCTCGCCGGCGATGCGGCCCAGCAGCAGGGTGCTGGCCTCGTGATGGGCCGGCAGCTCCATGTTGTAGTCGACCACCACCACCGGCACGCCGGCGGCCTCCAGACGCTCGACATCAGGGCCCAGGCCCTTGTACTGCCATTCGGCCAGGATCAGCACGTCGGGCTTGAGCGCCAGCACCTTCTCGACCGAGAAGGTCTGCGCCTCCACCTCGCCGACGTCGGGCAGATCCTTCAGCGAGGGCCGATGGGCGCTGAACAACGCCCAGTTGGCCGGCCGCCAGCCTTCCCAGGCCTCGCGCGAGAAGCCGACCACGCGGTCGAAGGCCTTCTCGCCGCCGATGGCCATGTAGTCCTCGAAGTAGAAGCCCAGCAGCACCCGCTTGGCGGGCAGATCGACCTTGACCTGGCGGCCGACCACGTCCTTGAGGACCGTGGGCGCCGCGTGGGCGAGGGGCAGCAGCAGGGCGCTCAGGCCCAGGACACAGGCGCGGCGCGCCAGGGAGGACACGGACATCGGCAGACTTTCGGACGGCGGCCGCGGGGCGGCACGGGCAGTCCGACATCATAAATGCGAATCAGTCGCATATAGATTGACCGCCGGGGCTTGACGGGTGATCGTCAGCCCTGGCGCTGCAGCCAGTCGAAGGCCTGGTCCTGCCGCGCCACGTCGAACACATGGCCCTGCGGCCACCAGTGCGTGGCCAGTGCGGAGGCCGCGCCGCTGGCCTGCCAGATGCGGTGCATGCGGCCCCAGGCCTCGTCGACCACGGCCGGCGGGAACAGCGGGTCCTGCGCGCCGGCCTGCAGCAGCATCGGCCGCGGGGCGGCCAGCCCGGCCACGTCGGGATAGTCCAGGCAGCGGCCGATGCCGGGGTGCAGCATGGTGAAGGCCGACTGGCCGCGCAGCTGGTTGTTGCCCGGCACCATCAGGCCCTGCATCGTGGCCATCCAGCAGCAGGCCACGGTGGCCGTCACCTCGTCGCTGAGCGCGGCCAGCTGCCAGGCGCGGAAGGCGCCCATCGAGAAGCCGACGGCCGCCACGCGCCGTCGGTCGACCTGCGGCAGACTGGCCAGGAACTGCACCGCGCGCAGGTCTTCCCAGGCGATCAGGCCGGCCCAGCTCTGGCCCAGGTTCATCAGGTTGCAGGCCAGGGCCTGCTGGGACTCGCGCTGGAAGCCGGGCACGCTGCGGTCGCCCCAGCCCAGCGCATCGACCGACAGCACCACATGGCCGCGGCGGGCCAGCTCGTCGCCGGGAAAGCGCCCGCCGAAGTAGCGGGCGGCCCAGCCGCGGGCGGCCTCCTCGCGGGCCGGATCGCCCCAGGGCTCGACCATCTTCTCCTTGCCGATGTCGAAGCGGCTGCCGTGGTCGTGCAGCACCAGCGCGGCCGGATGCGGCCCGCGCGCCTTGGGCTCCAGCAGCAGCGCGAACACGCGGCTGTCGGCCGTCAGCTGCAGGCTCAGCCGCAGCGCGCGATAACTTCCACGGTCGACGGCATCGAGCACCGTGGCCTGCCAGGGCGGGGCGTCGGTGTCCGGCGGCAGCATCAGGGCGCGGGCGGCGGCGCGGCCGGCGCTGCGCCAGTCTGACGGCGAGACACCCTCGCGCCAACCGTGGCTGAAGCGCATGCGGGCGCGCAGCGGCTCGAAGAAGACGGGCAGGGCGTTGTCGGCGGCGGTCAGGCCGGTGCGCTGGGCGGTGTCGGACAGGGTGGTGGTGGTGGCGTTGACGGCGGTGGGCGGTGCGGGTGTCGAGCCCGGGCTGGCCGGGGTGGCGGCGGGTGATGCCGGTGCCGCGGTGGCCTGTGCCGTGGCTGCACTGGATGCGCCCAGGACCCAGGGCATGGAGGCGGCCCGGCCCAGCCAGTGACGGCGGGTGGCGGACGCCGGGACGGCGGCGGGAACCGGGGCGTCGGGGGCATGGGCGTCCGGTGCGGTGACCGCCGGTGTGCCGGCGGTCGCGCTCGCCGTCGCGGCTTCGGCGACGCGCCGAAACGTTTTGTGATTTTGCATGAAACGATGTTCCGATGAATGCCGCGCATGCTAGGTGCATGGCGTGGCGTGGAACATCGGGGTGAGCCCGGGGCCGGGGCTCGGGGCTCAGGCGGGGCTCTGCAGCGCCTCGTCGAGGATGGCGTCGAAGCGGGCCAGCAGCGTCGCCATCTGCTGCCGCACCACGCGCTCCTGGCTCAGGGCCATGCCCAGGCGTGCCTTGTTGTAGACGCCGGTGCCGGCCAGCCAGACCTGCAGCCAGGCCTTGTCGCGCTGCGCCTGCGTCTTGGGTGCGCGCTGCGGGCTGATGCAGGCCTCCCAGTGGTCCGCACAGGTGTGAGCGGGGTCCTGGCCCGGTGCCAGTTCCCGGGCCAGGGTCTCCAGGCCGCCGGCACGCTGGGGATCGGGCAGCACGTGGATCCGGCTCGTCCAGCCGTGTGCCTGTGCAATCCCGGACAGGTGGTCCGGCAAGGCCATGTCCGCGGCCGTGCACTCCTCGGCGTCCAGCACCACGCAGACGTGGCGGATGCCGGAGCCGCCGGATTCATAACGCAGGTCATCGAGCGCCTGCGCCAGACGATCACGTCCGCCGGCCTCGCGCAATTCGATGTCGGCGTCGCCCAGGCCGCGCTGCCGACGCAGCAGGCTGAGGATCTCGTGTTCGTCCTTGCCCTCGCACAGGATGACGCGGGCCGACTGCAGCGGACGGTCGGCGGTGCGCGGCGCGGCCATCTCAGCGCACCTCGCGGTCCTGGTCGATCAGGCGCTGCAGGCGCGGGACGTCGATCCGCACGGCCTCGACGTTGTCGTCGGCCGTCCGCTCCAGCCGGATGACCTGGAACAGCTCCGGCGTGTCCGCGAAGACCTCGCTGGCGGCACGCAGCGCGTCCCAGCTGTGGGTGGTCATCAGCGTCTGTACCTGACGCTCCTGGGCCACGGCACGCACGCCCTGGAACAGGGTCGGCAGCGCGCTGTAGTGGATGCTGTTCTCGATCTCGTCGATCAAGGCCAGCGAGGCGTCCGAGACCAGCAGTTCGCTGAACAGGTGGACCAGGCGGCTGAAGCCGTGGCCCAGGTGGGACAGGGGCAGGGCTTGGGGGACGCCGTCGAGTTCTGCGTATAGGCGTTGCTCGCCGTCGGGAGCAATCGCGTCAAGGCTTATAAGCCTTGGTTCGATACTTCGTAAAAGACCCAATAGGGCTTGCTTTTTGCGACCAAAGACTACTTGGCCCCACAAGTCCACGAAGCGCGACTGAAACGGCAGGAAAAGCGGAAGACCCAAGCAGATCGGCGGCTTTTCGCCGGATGGATAAAGGATAGCCGAAGCTGTGTGCCCTTTAGCTACTTGCCTTATAGCAGTGAATCTTCCTTCGGCTGTTCCTCGCGCAGCGATGCCATAGTCTCTGCCATTGGCGGAGGCCTGCAGTAAATACCGGGCGCGACCGCACACGGCTCCGATCAATCTCTGAGCGTCACCTTCATCTTGGGAGCGGAAATCAGCAGAAACCTTCTCCCTAAAGGCGAACAACACCGCCTCCAGCAACGACGTCTTCCCCACGTTCTGTCCGCCGATCACCAGATTGACCGGGCAGAAACCGTCGATCCGCGTGTCACGGAATCCCTTGAAGTTCTGGATGTGGACGGACTCCAGCATGGTGGCGCTCATGAGGGTGCAGGACAGGGTGCGGTTCCGCACTCTAGCCCAAGCCGTGCGCCGAGGTGCCCGCGCTCCGGCCGAGCCGCGGAGTCTGAGGCAAGGCGGCGTGGGCCCGTGCCCGCTCTCCCAGGCCGCTTCTCCTGCGCACCGCGAGCCGGGCCACGCCGGCTCGATGCGCCGATGAAGGCGTGGCTCACCGCCTTCGCGCCGGGCCGGGCACCGAAGTCCCCCACCGCCGGTCCACGGGACTACCCTGGCCCCACCGAAAAGTGCCAGCGAATCTCCGATTCGTTCAGTGGCCTGCGCCAGGCCTGCTTCTACGCTGCGCGCCGTGCAGGACGGCCCCGGATCCCGAGCCGGGCGTCGTCCGCCACGCAGACCGACAGCCCTGGAGACGACCATGTTCACCTCGCGCAGCCCTGGCCATGCCGGCCGGGTCTCCCGTTCCCTGCGGACCGCGCTGGCCGCGTTGACGATGGGGGCCGCGGCGGCCCTCGTCGGCGCGCCGGCGGCGGCCCAGTCCTGGCCCGCGCGGCCGATCACCGTCATCGTGCCGGTGCAGCCGGGGGCGACCCACGATTCCTTCATCCGCCTGATCGCGCCGCGGCTGACGGCCGTGCTCGGCCAGCCGGTGATCGTCGAGAACCGCAACGGCGGCGGGCAGAGCATCGGCACGCTGGCCGCGGCACGCGCCAGGCCGGACGGCCACACGCTGCTGCTGGCCTCGAACGCGCCGTTCACCGTCAACCCGGTGGTCTCCAAGGTCGGCTACGACCCGGTGGGCGACTTCGTGCCGATCATCCACGTCGGCCACAACTCGCTGGTGCTGCTGACGCACCCGGGCCTGCCGGCGAAGTCGGTGCCCGAGCTGATCGCGCTGGCCAGGGCGCGCAAGGGCCAGTTGCTGGCCGGCAGTTCGGGCAACGGCTCGACCGCGCATCTGGCGCTGTCGCAGTTCAGCGCGCTGGCCCAGGTCGACATCACCCACGTGCCCTACAAGGGCGGCCCGGCCGTGCTCAACGATCTGGTCAGCGGGCAGGTGGACATGGCCTTCGCCGGCCCGACGGCGGCCATGTCCATGGTCAAGGAAGGCCGGCTGCGCATGCTGGCGGCCACCGGTGCGCGGCGCTCGGCCTTCCTGCCCGAGCTGCGCACGATGGCCGAGCAGGGCGTGCCGGGCTTCGCCGTCGATGTCTGGTTCGGCTTCTTCGCGCCCAAGGGCACGCCGCGCGACATCGTGCAGCGGCTCAACACCGAGATCGCCCGCATCGTCAAGGATCCTGAGGTAACCCGGCAGATGATGACCATCGGCATGGAACCCGACAGCTCCACGCCCGAGCAGTTCGCGGCGCAGATCAAGGCCGAGATCCCGGTCTGGCGCCAGATCGTCACCCAGGCGGGCGTGACGCCGGACTGAGGATCAGCCGCGGCGCTGGCGCAGCCCGGCACCGGCGCGCTCGACCAGATCGAGCGAGAACCCGGTCATCTCGTCGATGCGCACGTCGGCCAGGGCCAGCACGTCCTCGGCCAGCGGGAACTCGGGGCCGGGCGCGGCGATGATGCCCATGCCGGCCGCGTGCAGCGAGCGGATGCCGTTGCCGGAGTCCTCGACGCCGACGGCATGCGCCGGATCGACGCCGATCTTGGCCAGCACGTCCAGGTAGATGTCGGGCGCCGGCTTGCCGTGGGCCACGTCGTCGCCATAGGTGGCGGCCAGGAAGACCTGGTCGAGGCCGGTCACGCGCATCACGTGGCGGGCGATCTCGTTGGGCGAGCCCGAGGCCAGCGCCACCTTGTAGCGCGAGGCGGCCAGGCGCACGGCGGCGATGGCGCCCTCGCGCTCGGGCAGCTTCGCCTCGTACTTGGCCAGCAGGCGGGCCTTGATCTCGCGCGCGATGGCGGCCTCGTCCATGCCCAGGCGTTCGCGCAGCTGCAGGCGCTCGACCATGATGTGCGACCACAGCGCGGTGTTGCAGCCCATCACCGATTCCTGGTCTTCGGCGCTCCAGACCATGCCGTGGTCGCGCGCGAAGTCCTCGCGCGCCTCGCGCCACAGCACTTCGGAATCGATGAGGATGCCGTCCATGTCGAAGATGACGGCCTGGATGTCGCTCATGGTGGGGATGCTCCTGGGGATGGGGGTGAGGAATCGGCAGGATGACCGCGCTTCATGCCGCGATCGTGTCGGTCGTCTCGCGCAGGCGCTGCAGCGCCGCGCGTTCGGTGGTGACCAGGGCGGCGTAGGCCTGCAGCTCGCGCTGCACGTCGGCCTCGCTCCAGCCGGCCCAGGGCGCGATCAGGCGGGCGGCGTCGGGGGCCAGGGCCAGCGCGCCGTCGGCGGCCTCGATCGACAGATGGGTGCGGCGCACCAGCACGTCGATCAGGCTGTGGGCGCCCTCGGCCACCACCGCATGCACCAGCTCGGCGGCCAGGTACTGCGGCGCGCCGGCCAGTGGCCGGCCGAGCGCGGGGTCGAGCGCGGCCAGCCGCAGCAGGTCGCGCACGCGGTCGCCGTGGCGCTGCAGCAGGCGGCCGGCATCGGCCGGGCTCAGGCCCGTCTGACGGGCGATCTGCGGGGCACTGTCGCGCACGGCGGCCCAGTCGGTGGCGCCCACCAGCGGCAGGCGGTCGGTGGTCGAGCCGGTGGTGATGCCCAGCGGGCGGATGGCCGCGTCCACCGCGTCGGCGGCCATGCGGCGGTAGGTGGTGTACTTGCCGCCGACGATGGTCGTCAGGCCGGCCGGGCCTTCGATCACCGCATGGTCGCGCAGCAGGGCCGAGGTGGTGTCGGCATCGCCCACCGGCTTGAGCAGCGGGCGCAGGCCGGCGAAGGTGCCCAGCACGTCGGCACGCGTCACCTTGTGCTGCAGGTAGGCGTTCAGGTTGTCCAGCAGGTAGTCGATGTCGGCGGCCTCGGCCACCGGGCGCGACTTGTCGCCGTGCCAGGGCGTGTCGGTGGTGCCGACCAGCCAGTAGCCGTACCAGCGGCGGGCGATGATCACCGAATCGGTGGCGCGCGCCAGGATGCCGGTGTCCGACTGCAGCGCCTCGGGCCGCAGCAGCAGGTGCACGCCCTTGGCCGGCTGCACGCGGAAGGTGTTGGCGCCGGCGCGCTGCTGGATCTCGTCGGCCCAGATGCCGGTGGCGCTGACCACCGCGCGGGCCTTCAGCGCATGGCGCTGGCCGCTCAGCCGGTCCTCGACGACGATGCCGCTGACGCGCTCGCCGTCCTTGAGGAAGTCGACCAGCGGCGCGCGGGTGATCACGCGCGCGCCGCGGCCCGCGGCCGAGCGCACCACGGCCAGCGTGTGGCGCGCGTCGTCCATCAGCGCGTCGTGGTACTGGATGCCGCCCAGCACGCGCTGCGCGTCGATCGACGGCACGTGGCGCTGCAGGCCGCGGCGGCCGAAGTGGCGCTGGCGCGGCACCGCCCGGCCCTTGAGGCCGAACAGGTCGTAGAGCGTGACGCCGGCGCCCACATAGGGCCGCTCCCACCAGGCATGGGTCAGCGGGTAGAGGAAGGACTCGGGCCGCGCCATGTGCGGGCACAGCACCTTGACCATCAGGTCGCGCTCCTGGATCGCGTGGGCCACCAGCTTGAAGTTCAGCTGCTCCAGATAGCGCAGGCCGCCGTGGAAGGTCTTGCCCGAGCGCGACGAGGTGCCGATGGCGATGTCGCCGGCATCGACCAGCACCACCGACAGGCCACGCGCGGCGGCGTCCAGCGCCACGCCGGCGCCGGTCACGCCGGCGCCGATGACCAGCAGGTCGGCCGTTTGCTGCGTGGCGGCGGCCAGGTCACGCGCCCGCTGGGCCGGGTGCAGCCAGGTGGGGTCGGCATGGGCCAGCGCGCGGGCCATGGCGGGCGGGATCGGGGGGGCGGTGGGGTCCATCATGGGTGAGGGTGCGCCGGATGGCGGCTGCGGGTGTGCGGCGGCGTCCGCGATGGGGAGGCCCCGCGGGGCGCGGTCGGTCATCGGTCCTCCTGCGGCGCGGCGGCGGTGTGGGCCTGCCGGCTCTCGGCCAGGGCGTGCCAGGGCGCGCGTGCCTGTCGGATCATGTGCTGGTAGTGGCGGTGGATGTCGTCATAGATCGGGATGTGGGCGGCCACCGGTGCGGTGCAGTCGGGGTCGAGGTAGGCGTCGACCCACTGCGGCAGCGCGGCGCGCACGTCGGGCTGCACGCCGACGGCCACCGCGGCCATGATGGCGGCACCGGCAGCCCCGCATTCCTCGCGGTGGGACACGCGCACCGGCCGGCCGGTGACCGAGGCCAGCAGCTGGCGCAGGGCCGGGCTGCGGGCGGCGCCGCCGGACAGGCGGATCTCCTCGGGCAGCGGGCCCAGGGCATCGAAGCAATCCCGTGCGGCCAGCGCGATGCCCTCGTAGACGGCGCGCGCCAGCCCGGCCACGCCGAGCGCGGCGCTGAAGCCGCCGAGCTGCGCCCGCGCGTGCGGATCGACGAAGGGCCCGCGCTCGCCGCTGTCGGCGATGCAGGGCAGGTAGATGGCCTGGGCCGGTGGGGCCTGCTGCACCAGCGTGTCCAGCCGCTCCAGCAGCTGCGCGCGCGGCGGCACGGCGGCGCCGGCCAGCTCGGCCGCACCGCCCAGCAGGCCCAGCAGCCAGTCGATGTTGAGCGTGGCCGCCATGTGCGAGACCAGGCGCAGGCGCAGCCCCGGCTGCGGCAGCGCGATGGTGTAGCCGGCCTCGGCGCTGGGCCGCAGGCCGGCCAGATCGTCGGTGGCCCAGCCGTGCATGCCGGTGCTGCCCAGCACCGAGCAGCCGACGCGGCGCAGGGCGCCCTGTGCGTCCCAGGCCAGGCCGCCGGCACCCAGCACGCACAGCGGCACGTCCATCAGCGGCAGCGCCACCGGCAGGCCGGCGCGCAGGCCACATTCGGCCGCGGCCTGCGGCGTCAGCGGCGCGGTCTGCCGCGTACCGTCGGTGATGGGCGGCAGCAGGTGGCGCAGCGGCAGCAGGCCCAGCTCGCGCAGCGTGTCGTCGGCGTAGTCGAGGGTGCGGAAGTCGCCGAAGGTGTAGACGCTCTCGCAGGGGCTGCCGGCGCGCACGCCGGTGGCCTTGAAGTACAGCCAGTCCTTGCCGTGCAGGGCCGTGGTGGCGCGGGCCAGGCGCTCGGGCTGGTGTTTCGCGAGCCACAGCAGCTGGCCGCTCTGCAGCGAGGGCGTCAGCGCGTTGCCGCTGCGCTCGGCCACCGTGGTGCCGGCGGCACTGGCGCGCAGGGCCTGCACCTCGGAGCGGCTGCGGGCATCCAGCCACAGCAGGGCGGGGCCGACGGGGCGGCCCTCGGCATCGATCAGCCAGGTGCCGTCGCCCTGGGCCGTGGCCGCCAGCGCGATCGCGCGCTGCGCCAGGCCGTCGACGCGCTGGCCGAGCGCGCGCAGGGTGGCGGCGGTGGCGGCCCAGGTGGCGTCCATGTCCTGCTCGGCCGCGCCGTCGGGGCCGGTCAGCACGCGGTTGGGCGTGCTGGCCATGGCCAGCTGGCGGCCCTGCAGGTCGAAGGCCACGGCCTTGATGACCGAGGTGCCGGCGTCCACGCCGATGATCAGGTCGCGTTGCATCGCGTCAGCTTGTGCGTGAAGTGAGGGGACGGCGGCCGCCCGCACGGCGGCCGCGCACGCGGGTGGGCGCGCAGGGCGGCCGCCGGCGGCAGGCCGTGGCTTACTTGTCGAGCACGAAGGGCGCCGAGTACTTCGCGGCATTGGCCTTGGTGATCAGCAGGCAGTCGAACAGCTGCTTCTCGGTCTTGGCGCCGGTCTTGCCGGTGCGGATGACGCTGTCGGCCTGCTGCACGGCGGCGGCCGAGAACACGGCCACCGGCTGCAGCACGGTGTAGGCCAGATCGCCGGCCTTGACCGCGGCCACCGCATCGGGCGAGCCATCGAAGCCGCCGACGACCATGCCCTTCATCTTGCCGGCCTTCTTCAGCGCGGCGATCGCGCCGAGCGCCATCTCGTCGTTGCCGCTGATCACGCCCTTGATGTCGGGGTTGGCCTGCAGCATGGACTGCATCTTGTTGTGGCCCTGGGTGCGGTCCCAGTTGGCGACCTCGGAGCCGGCCTTGACCAGATCCGGGTACTGGCCCAGCACCGTCTTGAAGCCGTTGGAGCGGGTGGCCGCGTTGTTGTCCGACGGCGCGCCGAACAGCTCCACGTACTTGCCCTTGCTGCCCATCGCCTCGGCCCAGGCCTGGGCGCCGAGCGCCGCACCCTGGGCGTTGTTCGACACCAGCTGCGCCTTGGCCAGGCCTTCCTTGTTGATCTCGGCATTGACCAGGATGACCGGGATCCTGGCGGCCACCGCCTTCTGCACCGCACCGACCGAGCCGCTGGCGTTGGCCGGATCCAGGATGATGGCCACCGACTTGTTGGTGATGGCGGTGTCGATCAGCCGGCTCTCGTTGTTGGTGTCGCCGGTGTGGGCGCTGACCACGGCGGTGTAGCCCAGCTTCTCGGCCGTGGCCTTGGCCACGTTGCCCTCGGTCAGCCAGTAAGGATTGGCCGGGTCGTTGACGATGATGGTGATCAGGCCCTTGCCCTGGGCCAGGGCGCTGGAGCACATCAGCGGCGCCGCCAGCAGGGCGGCCAGCACGGTGCGGCGGGTGGACAGCTTGGTCATGGGGTTCAGTCTCCGGGGTCGTTGTGGACAGAAGAGGTGCCGCGGCTGCGGCGGGCTTGCGTCAGACGCGTCGGGTGATCAGGCCGGCGTGCCCGTCTGAGGCGAAGTGGGGGCCGGTGCGGCCGGCGGCGCAGGCTTGCGCGGCGCCCGGCGGCCGTACTGGATCGAGTTCAGCAGCACCGCCAGCACGATCACCGCACCGGTGAAGACGGTCTGCCAGTACGAGGACACGCCGATGATCACCAGACCATCGGAGAGAAAGCCGATGACGAAGGCGCCCAGCAGCGTGCCGCCGACGGTGCCGCGGCCGCCGGTCAGCGCCGCGCCGCCGACCACCACGGCGGCGATCGCCGTCAGCTCGTAGGTGGTGCCGGCGGTGGGGCCGGCCGAGGTCAACTGCGACGACAGCACCAGGCCGGCGAGCGCCGCCAGCACGCCCGACAGCATGTAGACCGTCATCGTCGTGCGCCGCACCGGCACGCCGGAGAGCTCGGCGGCGCGGGCATTGCCGCCGGTGGCGTAGATCCAGCGGCCCAGCGGCGTGCGCTTGAGCAGCAGCATGCCGAGCGCGGCCACGGCGCCCAGCACCCACACGCCGACGGGCACGCCGGCCAGCGTGTCGAAGCCCAGCCAGTGGAAGCCGGTGTTGCCCAGCTCGGGCTTGCCGGCCAGCTCGTTGAAGGTCAGGCCATTGGTCAGCAGCAGCGCGAAGCCGCGCGCCACGTACATCACGCCCAGCGTGGCGACGAAGGCCGGCACCTTCAGGAAGGCGATCAGCAGGCCGTTGACGGCGCCCACCGCCGCGCCGAGCGCACAGGTCGCCAGCACCACGACCCAGACGGGCGGATACAGGATCACGCCGCTGCCTTCGAGCGTCACGCCCTGCATCAGCCAGCCGGCGACCACGCCGCACAGGCCGAGCGTGGAGCCCACCGACAGGTCGATGCCGCCGGTCAGGATGACCAGCAGCATGCCGATGGCCAGCAGCCCGAAGATGGCCACGTGGGACGACATGATCAGGAAGTTGTCGGTCGAGAAATAGACCGGCGACAGCATCGAGAACGCGATGACGATGGCGATCAGCGCGAAGAAGGCGCGGCCTTCGAGCAGGATGCGCAGCGGATCGACGGGGGCGGACGCCCGGGCGGCCGGGGGGGCCGTGGGGGCCGGATTCTGGGCAGCGGTGGTCATGGAAGTCGCTCAGATGTGAGGTCAGGCGTCACGCGACCACGGCTTCGCCGGAGGCGGCCATGATCATGTCCTTGGTGGCATCGGCGCCGAACTCGGCCGCGATGCGGCCGCGTCGCATGACGACGATGCGGTGGGCCACGCCCAGGCATTCACTGACCTCGGAGGTGGAGAACACCACCGCCAGGCCGCGCCGGGCCCGCTCGGCCAGCAGCTTGAACACCTCGGCCTTGGCGCCGATGTCGATGCCGCGGCTGGGTTCGTCCAGCAGCAGCACGCGGGGATGGGTGGCCAGCATCTTGCCGATCACCACCTTCTGCTGGTTGCCGCCCGACAGCGAGCCGATGGCCGCGTCGCCGCCATCGGTCTTGACGGTGACGTCGCGGATCGAGGCCTCGACCAGCGCGCGTTCCCGTCCGGGTGAGGTGAACAGCCCGCGGACGAAGGCGCCGATGCTGGCCAGCGTCAGGTTCTGGCCGACGCTCATGGTCTGCACCAGGCCGTCGCGCTGGCGGTCCTCGGGTACCAGGGCCAGGCCGCGGGCGATGCGCCCGGCGATGCCGAGCCCGGCCAGGTCCTCGCCGCACAGCCGGGTGCTGCCCTCGGCCAGCGCGGTGCGGCCGGCCACGGCCTCCAGCAGCTCGGTGCGGCCGGCGCCCATCAGGCCGTAGATGCAGACGATCTCGCCGGCGCGCACGTCCAGCGACAGATGGTCGACCACCTCGGCGCCCGAGGCCTCGGTCACCACCGCATCGCGGATCGACAGCGCGACCTCGCCGAAGGCGTAGCCGGTGGGCGGGCGGCCCAGGTCGTAGTGGTCGCCGACCATGTGGCGCACGATCCAGGGCAGGTCGATCTCGGCGCGCGGGGCGCGCGCGGTCATCGTGCCGTCGCGCAGCACCACCGCGTGGTCGGTGATCTGCAGCGCCTCTTCCAGATGATGCGAGATGTAGACGATGGACACGCCGCGCGCGGTCAGGTCGCGGATGACCTTGAACAGCGACTCGACCTCGGTGGCCGACAGCGCCGAGGTGGGCTCGTCCATGATCAGGATGCGGCTGTCGGCCGACAGCGCCCGCGCGATCTCGACGATCTGCTGCTGGCCCAGGCGCAGTTCGCCGACCGGCGTCAGCGGGTCGATGTCCTCCTCCAGCTCGGCCATCAGCGCGCGGGTGCGGCGCGCCTGCTCGGCATCGTCGACCAGACCGGCGCGGTCGCGCAGCTCGCGGCCCATGAAGATGTTGTCGCGCACCGTCAGGTTGGGCGCCAGGCACAGCTCCTGGTGGATGATGGCGATGCCGCGTGCGCGCGCCTCGTCGGCCGAGCCCAGCACCACCGGTTCGCCGTCCAGCACGATCTCGCCCGAGCTCGGCGTGATCACGCCCGAGAGGATCTTCATCAGCGTGGACTTGCCCGCGCCGTTCTCGCCGAACAGCGTGGTGACCTGACCGCGGTGGATGTCGAAGTTCACGCCCTTGAGCGCCTGCACGCTGCCGTAGCGCTTGGCCACGTGGCGGGCCGACAGCACGATCTCGCGCCCGCCGCTCATGACGCGTCCTTCACCGTCAGGCGCACCGGCGTCAGCAGCCAGGCCTGCGGGTTGATCAGCTGGAACACGCCGATGCCCTCGACGCGGCGGCCGCTCAGCCGCTCGCGGTCGAGGCCGGCCAGCACCTGCGCCTTGATCTGCTCGTTGAGCGCGGCGCCGGCGTCCTGGTACTCGATCTGGTTGGTGAACTGGCCGAACTCGATGGTGCCGGTGGCGTCGCGCACATCGGTGCCGTTGATCGCCGGGCCGGTCTGCACGCGCAGCGCCAGGCCGGCCGGCAGCCCCTCACCGGTGACGTTGGCAATGCCCGAGCGCAGCTCGCCGACGGTGCCGCTGAAGCGGACGGCGAAGATCGGCCCCACGCTGCCGGGCTTGCCGTACTTCTGGCCGGCGGCGGCCTTGTCCTCGGCGAGCGCGGCGGCCAGCGTGGTGGCGTCGACCGCGGCGGTCTCGATGGCCGCGCGCTGGGCCGGGAAGGTCTTGCGGCCCCAGGCTTCGGCCGAGAAGGCGCCGGCGCGCTGGTCCTCGGTCGAGCCGATGCGCACCACGCGGGTGTCGAGGGCGGCGGCCGTCAGCAGGCCCAGCAGCACGGCGGGCAGCAGCAGGCGGCGTGCCGGATGGCGTACCGGGGGGCGGGCAGCTCCAGCACCGGTGCGGGGGCCGGCGGCGGCGCGGTCGCGTTCAGGCCCGGACAGGGTGGGCGTCATCGTGTCTCCTTCGGATGCGGGCATGCGGCGGCGCACCCCGGTCTGTGCGGGGCGTCAGCGCCTGGCGGGGAAATCGGGTCGGGGCGCTGGGCCGGGGCTCAGTCCACGCGCACCAGCCGCTGCGCCGTGGCCTCGTCGACGATCAGGCCGGTGATCAGGCCGGTGGCCAGCACGGCGCGCAGGGCCTCGGCCTTGTCGAGGCCGCCGGCCACGGCCAGCACGTCGCGGCCGCGCAGGTCGTCGAGCGCGGCGCCGACGGCGCGCTCGTTCATCTCGCAGGCCACCGGCCGGCCCTGCGCATCGACGAAGCAGCCGGCGATCTCGCCGACGGCGCCGGCGGCCTGCAGCACGCGCAGTTCCTCGGCCGTCACCGAGTGGTTGCGCAGCAGCTGGGTGCCGGGGCCCAGTTCACCGACGCCCACCACGCACAACTGGCATTCACGCACCAGGCCCAGCACGTGCTGCACGCCGCGCTGGGCGCGCAGCACCTGGGCATCGGCGCGGCTGTCGGCCAGGAAAGGCACCGGCATGAAATAACACTCGGCCTGGGTGCGCTCGGCCAGCTTGGCGATCAGGTCGTAGGGGTTGGCGGCCGAGCGCCGGGTCAGGCTGCCCAGCAGCGAGACGAAGCGCAGGTCCTGCCGCGTGGTCGCCGGCAGGCGCTCGACCATCGCCGCCAGCGTGCGGCCGTGGCCCACGCCGATGGTCAGCGGGCCGGGCGCCTCCAGTGCGCGGGCCAGTTGGTGGGCGGCGGCCACGGCCAGCGCCGCCACCGGGCCGACGGAGTCGTCGATCGCCGGGTCGGTGGCGGGCACCACGGTGCAGCGCTTGAGGCCGTGGCGGGCGATCAGCTGTTCTTCCAGCGCGATGCACTCGGCCGGCACGCCTTCGACGAAGAACTTGACCATGCCGCTCTGCGCGGCGGCGGCGATCAGGCGCTGCACCTTCATGCGCGAGACGCCCAGGCGCTCGGCGATCTGTTCCTGGGTCTGCCCGCCCACATGGGCGAGCCAGGCGGCGCGCAGGGAAAGGCTCTGTTCGGGGTCCATGGCGGCGGGCGAGGGGCTTGAACGAATGATCGGCATTTGAACGCTTGTTCAAACGGCGCGCAATCGCGGGTTTTCCCCCCGGGCGGGCGGCGCCCGTGCCGCCCGTGTCGTCCGCACGGGCGTCCGCCCAGGGCGATTGCATTAGCCCGCAGCCGGATCCTGTGGTTGAAGCGCTGAGCACGGCGTCAGGCCGAACAAGCCCTGCAGGTAGTCGTCGCTCCAGCCCATCCGCTTGCGCTTGGTCTTCTGGCTGCCCTTGCCGACGTCCAGCTTGATCTGGTTCTGCGCGATGCGCCGCAGCGTGGCCATGTTGTGTGGGCCGTGGGCGCGCCGGATCAGACACTCATCTTCCCGGTAATTCACGTCCAGCACCC
Source organism: Pseudaquabacterium rugosum (assembly GCF_038066575.1). NCBI lineage: Bacteria > Pseudomonadati > Pseudomonadota > Betaproteobacteria > Burkholderiales > Sphaerotilaceae > Pseudaquabacterium > Pseudaquabacterium rugosum. The sequence goes on from NZ_JBBUTF010000006.1 coordinate 330,728, forward strand.
AGTGGCAATCGTTCTCGATCGACCAGTGCGCCCGGACGGTGGCGTTGAAGGTTTGCGCGTCGAGCACATCGGAGCTGATGTAGTAACGCCAGCTCTGCTGGGCTGGCTCGGCGCCGCGCGCTGCGTAGCGCCCTGCACGCACCTGTTGGCGCATGGACTGCACGCAGGCCACGCTGCGCACCCCGGGCCAGTCCTGCAGCACCTGCGCGATGGCGCCCAGGTCATGGCATACCACGCAGCGGCGGGTCTCGATTCGACCGTGGCCCTTGTCGACCTCGCTGTGCTCGTGCCAGGTGCGCCCGTCTGCCCTGGCCGGGGCCTGATCCAGCAGGCCCTGTACCGCCTCGGC